>JADZFF010000049.1 GCA_020850015.1 Bdellovibrionales bacterium
CGGGTTCGCGGGGATCCTCGAGCCCTTCCACAAGCGCCGTCGTGGGGCCCCAGAGAACAGGGTTGAAACGAGCGCGGAATTTCGAGTTGATGAGCTGGGAAAACCCGCGCATGCGGGCCGACATTCCTTCGGCACCGTCGAGGAACTCCGTACGGAAGAGCTTCGGGAACTCTTTGAAGAACTCCCCTTCGGCGAGCTTCAGCACGGCAGGGTCGGTTCGAAATTTGATGAGCTCGGGCTTCGCCGTGTCGTAAATGGTCTTGCGTGCGAAGCAGGGCGGCGGGGAGTCGAGCCCACAGGTCGTCTTCGCCCAGAGCTGCTGGATCGTGGAGACGTTGCGGATCGTGTCCGAGGCGTCGAGCGGGCACTCGCCGTAGCGCGCGGTGTTCTTCGCGCGCATGATCTTGCGGGCCAGGCACTTCCCGATCTTGTCGCCCACGGCCTGCATCTCGGGCGTGGGGAGCTGGTTCTCGAGGTAGAGGCTGATGAAGGCGTCGAACAGGGTCTCGAGCTTCACGCGGACCACCTGATCCTCGTAGTTCGCGGCCCACTGCTCGTCGTAGAGGGCCTGCCAGACCTCGGGCGACTTGTCCTGGATGATCAGGCCGGGGAAAGGCCCGTCGTGGATGGGCATGGGTTCCCAGAAGGAAGACGAGCGGTAGGAGCGAAGCAGGCGCGAGACCGCGCCGAGCGTGCGGGCGTCGGGCCGCTCACCCTGGCGGAGCCGAAGCTGGATGTTGCGAAGCACTTGCGTGAGCGTGGCCCGGGCCTCGGCGGGCGAAACCTGGAGCTCGTACTTGGGCTGCGAGTACACGGCATCGGTGTCCTGGGTGGCTCCCACGATCGAGCCGATTCCAATGACGCTCTGTGTAAGCGAAGAGACCACCGCCGATGAGGCTGGACGCGCGGGCAGGAGCCCGCCTGCCAGTGCGATGATCGTGCAAATTCCTAGGGCGGCACGCTGCCGAATTTGAATGCGCATCAGTTTCGAGTCCCCGCGACTCGAGAGGTGTACCATCCCAATACCAGCTCATCAAGGTCAATTATTATCCCTCGTGGGAGTCCCACTTTGGTACCGCTTGACTGACCAAATCGCACCCAATACCTGTCTTTTTTTCACTACTATTGCCTGCGCAAGGCAGCAACTCCCTGGATTTTCATAGGTACAGGAGATAACGCGTTCGGCATGGATGTTGCTCTGCCGAGCTGCAGAGCAAACGAAGATCAGTCGGTAAGTGCGAACGGCGGACGCAACCCTGCGTGCCAACGGATCTTCTGACATCGGTTTCTGGGCGGACGACGACATGCAAAAAAACGTATTCAGCGCGGACGGAAATCGGCAAAGTGGGCCCATGCGAGCCCGTATGGCCGGCCGCCGCGTCTCCTTCGCGGCGCTTGCCCTGAGCCTCCTCATTGCCGCCCCAGCCGCGGACCCGGCCCAGGCCGCGGACGCCCGCGTGCTTCCCAAGGGCCGCTCACGCCTTTCCGTGGTTTACGGCTTCAGCGACGGCATCCGCGACGTATTCAATGACAAGGGCCAGCGCGAATCGGCGGTGAAGGACTACAACATCAGCCTTTCCGCCCAGAATTTCAGCGCCGCGCTCCCGGATCTCCAGAACCTGATCGACTACCTCAACGCCACGGGCCTGCACTACGACGCAGCCCAGAGCGGCGCCAGCAGCTTCGGGATCGTCACCGATCCCTCGAAACCCCTGCTCGGAGATGCGCTCGAGCGCGGCTTTCTGAACGTCGGCGGCGCGGGCTCCCGCAAGCAGTACAACCTCATGTACCAGTACGGGCTCACCGACCGGCTGAGCCTCGGGTTCTCGCTCCCCTTCATCAAGCAGAGCGTGGATTTCGGCGCGAGCATCACGGGCAGCAACACCGCGAACGACATCTACAAGGGCTTCGTGGCCCAGAACCCCGGCGCCATGGGCGAGCTTGTGAACACGCTCAACATGGTGAAGAACGTCCAGATCAGCACGCTTCAGGGCCTGCTCGAGTCGCGCGGCTACAGCCGCGTGACGAGCCAGACGAAGAGTGGCATCGGCGACATCGTGCTCGGCGGCCGCTACAACTACCTCGAGGGCGATACCCGGGCCGGCGAATGGATCGCCTCCGCCCAGTCCGGCGTGACCGTCCCCACGGGGAAGCGTTTTTCGCCCGCGGACGTCCTGGCCCAGAACTTCGGCCAGGGCGCCTGGGACATATCCACCGCGCATATCGCGAATTTCCGCCCCAAACTGGCTAACTGGGTGATGGTCTCGCACTCCGCCAACTACACCCACCGCTTCGCGAGCACCTCGCGCAAGCGCGTGCGCACGAGCGATTCCGACGTCCTGCCCGACGCCAGCACGGAGGAGGATCTCGACGCCCAACTGGGCGACAAGTTCTGGACCACGATCGGCGCGAACTTCAAGGTCGCCTCCTTCGTGAGCCTGGACTTCAACTACGAGTGGTACTGGAAGGGGCAGGATTCCTACCAGGGCAGCCGCGCCGGCCGCGATTACGGATACCTCTCGGACGATACGAGCCTTTACCTGGAGACCTTCCAGGCGGGCCTCACGCTGAGCTCCATCCAGGCTGTCCTCGACTACAAATTTCCGCTCCCGGGCGACTTGAGCTTCAATTACTACCTGCCCGTCACGGGCAAGAACACGGTCATCGCCCCCTTCGCGGCGATGGAACTGGCGCTTTACTTCTAAACGGGGTTTGGCCATCTTCGGGGGCATGGAGCCCATTCTCACCCACGTGCCTCCCCAGGTTTCCTGGGTTCGCACGCGCCTTCGCGGCAAGACGCGCATCCTCATGGCCTGGATTTTCGGGGCGGCGCTTGTGCTCTCCGCCCGCGAGGCCCCGACTCTCCCCGGAATCCTGGTTTGTTTCCTCGGCGCAACCCTCCGGTTCTGGGCGAGCGGCTATCTCCGAAAGGACGCCACCCCTTCGGTGGGCGGCCCTTACGCGTTTACTCGGAACCCCCTTTACCTGGGCACCTACCTGATGGCGCTCGGCACCGCGCTGGCGGTGGGAAACCCCTGGCTGCTCGGGAGCGCGACGGTGGCCTTCGCGGTGATCTACCACTTCATCATCCTCGAGGAGGAGATCAAGCTCCGGGAGATCTTCGGGCCCGCTTACCTTCGTTACACCGAACTTGTGCCGCGCTTTTTCCCCCGCCCCTGGCCCGCCTCGGTCGCGATGCTCGACACGGTGAACCCGCGGCGGGAGCTGCGCCGATTCTCTCTTTCGCTGGCCTGGAGGAACAAGGCCTACGAGGCCTACGCGGCCTTCGCCGCCCTGATCGGGCTCACGGGAGCGATCGCCCTGGCGTGGAAGTTTTTTACAGTCGGCTAGGCCTTGGTCACTTGCCGCAGTGTCCTCACCGACACAGGCAATTCCCACTTTCGCCGTGATTCCGAGCTCTTCCCTCAAGACTCGCTCCAGGCACCCCCCTTGCCTCTATAATCAAGAGGGAGACCCCCGCTTGGGGTCTCCGATCGATGCGATCGAGGCTTTAGGGGAGCGGTATCGCGATGTTTCCGGGGCGCCACTCAATTCCAGGTTCACGGGCTCGTCCCTTCTGGGGCCTGAGTTCCCGCGCCTTTTCCATCCTGCTCTCCCTGCTTCTGATCCATCCTCAGGGGTTCGCGGGCGCACCGGCTGACATGGCCCCCCTCCCTGACGACGCGCCTGCGGGATCTGCGGGCGCCGGCGCGGCCGCGCTTCGCGCGCAGGCCAGGCAGATGCGAGCCTTCAATGAAACCACGCGCCGCATGCTCGGGCCGGATGCGGCTCCCGTGCTGAACGAAAATCCCCCCTCCGGGTACCTGCCCTACTTCCCGTTGATTCACGCCGCCTCTCAGCTTCGATTCAATCTTACGGCCCGCCAGATGGTGAATGAGGGGCTCTCGTGCCAGACCACGGTCACCTACCCGGACGGGCGACCGCCTCGGGTCATGCCGCGGGAATTCGGTAACCCGCCCTGCCCCGCGCCGCGGGACGGACAGTCGAGCGACGTGATCACGAACACTCGTTCGGATGGCCGCGTGCTCACCACCCGGGTCCGCAGCGAGTTCCGATTGATCGCGATTCCCGCGCCCCTTCCGGATGAGCACCGTGCCTGCGTAGCCCGCATGGCGAACGCCGTGCACGATTTCCTCAGGGAGCGCCCCGAGATCCTCGCGCGCCTGCGCGAAGCGCCGTCGTCCACCAGCAGCATGGAGAACCCGGGCACGCTTTCCGAGGAGGACGAGGAAGGAATGCTCGAAATCCCGCCCGCGGACTACACCCCGGACGCGAGCGGAGTTCCGGCGTCGCGGCGCCGGAGCGGCGTCAGCTTCACCGTGCTTCTCACGCAACGCAATGGGCGCGTCCAGTGCGCCGTCCCTTCGACCGAGCAGCTCCAGAGCGGGCTCGATCGCCTCCTCTCGAATCCAAGCGCCAGTGCCTCGTTTGACATCAACGGGCTCATCCTGCGCTTCACGGGCCGGGCCGAACCCGGGCACAACCCTTTCCACGACGACCGAGAAATGATCGCGATGGGCGAGCAGAGCCAGGTCCCGATCGGTGCCATGGGCGACGGCCCGGACTACGTTTCCCCGCTGCGCGACTCCCCGGCGAACCGCGGGCTCCTCCCGGGCGGCGATACCTCCACCGAAGTCGCGATCTAATCGCTTGAGATCAGGGCTGAAGCCGGTAGACTCCTGCCCGCGGCACCGCCGCCAAGGAGACCCCACACCATGGCCCGAACCTCAGTCTTCAGCAGTTCCTGCCCTCTTGGTTTTCTGGCGTGCGGGCTCGCTGCGCTGGGGCTCACGCTCGGCGCCTGCGATCGGCGCCCCTCGGTGAAAACCCGCCCAGACGTGGAGGGGCTATCGAAGGAAGAGGCCCTCTATCGGTCCGAGCGTGTCTCGGACGTCCGCTACGAGCTTTCCTTTGAGCTCGAGAGAACCTCGACGGAAGCGGGGGCAACACCGGTGTTCGGGGGGAAGGCCGTCGTGCGGTTCAAGCTCAAGGCCCCAGCGGAAGGGCTCACTCTCGATTTCGTGGGCGGAACGCAGGCCGCGGCCGTGGTGAACGGAACGCCATTGGGCGAGGAAACGTACAACGGCAAGTTCATCGCGCTGCCCGCTCAAGCGCTCAAGGTGGGCGAGAACGAGGCGGCCGTGGAGTTCACGCACCCCTACAGCTCTTCGGGCGCGGGGCTCTACCGATTCGTCGACCCCGAAGACAAACGCGTCTACGTCTACACGGACTTCGAGCCCTTCGACGCGAACCAGCTCTTCCCCTGTTTCGATCAGCCCGACCTGAAAGCCACCTACCTGGCCGAGGTCAGCGCCCCGGCCTCCTGGACGGTGGTGTCCGCTTCGCGGGAAACGGAGGCAACGGACCTCCCGGCAGTCGAGGGCCAGAAAGGGGAGGCGCGGAAGCTGTGGAAATTCCCCGTCACCTCTCGCTTCAGCACCTACATCTTCCCCCTGCACGCCGGACCCTACAAAATTTGGACGGCGGATGAGCCGGCTACGGGAACAGTTGAAGGCGAGACGATCCCGCTGCGGCTTTTCGCGCGCCAGTCGCTCGCGCGTTACGTGCGGCCCGACGACTGGTTCCCGGCGACCCGCCAGGGCTTCGCCTTCTTCCAGGAATACTTCGCCTCGCCCTACCCCTTCGGGAAGTACGACCAGCTGATCGTGCCCGACTTCAACTCGGGCGCCATGGAGAACGTGGCCGCCGTGACCTTCAGCGAGCGCTACGTGAAACGCGGAGTGCCCACGCGCGACGACCGTGAGGGGCTCGCGGAGGTGATCTTGCACGAGATGGCCCACATGTGGTTCGGCAACCTGGTCACCATGAAGTGGTGGGACGACCTGTGGCTGAACGAGAGCTTCGCCACCTTCATGGCCTACCTGGCGGCGGCCGAGGCCACGGAGTTCACCGACATCTGGCAGGGCTTCTTCGACGACACCAAGCAGTGGGCCTACTGGGAGGATCAGCTGGTCACGACCCACCCCATCGTGGCCGAGGTGCCCGACACCTCCCAGGCCTTCGCCAATTTCGACGGAATCACCTACGGAAAGGGGGCCTCGGCGCTGAAACAGCTCAGCTTCCTCCTCAGCCCGCCCAAGTTTCGCGACGGCGTGCGCGCCTACATGAAAAAGCATGCGTTCCAGAACACGGCGATGTCCGACTTCATGGATTCGCTTTCGGCCGCATCGGGCACGCCGCTCTCCGGGTGGACACAGAGCTGGCTCAGGACCGCCGGCGTGAATACGATCTCCGTGGATCACGCGTGCGAAGGCGGGAAGATCACCCGGTTCCTGCTCACGCAGAGCGCGCC
>JADZFF010000050.1 GCA_020850015.1 Bdellovibrionales bacterium
TAGAGGTCGCCCTCGAGCCTCGGCAAAAGGACCTGGGTTTCCGGATCCCCGAATCGCGCGTTGAACTCCAGCACCCAGAACTGGCGCGTGGAGGGATTCATCATCAGGCCCGCGAAAAGCACGCCCTGGAAAGGAGTGCCCAGCGCGCGCATCTCCTTTAGTACGGGCTCGAACACCTCGCGGCGCACGCGCTCGCGAAGGCCCTCGTCGGCCGCTTCGGCCACGGGGCTGTAGGCGCCCATGCCCCCGGTGTTCGGCCCCGCGTGGCCGTCCTTGAGGCGCTTGTAGTCTCGCGCCGGCTCAAGAAGAGCGGCGCGCTCGCCGTCGCAGAAGGCCATCCAGCTCAGCTCCACGCCCTCGAGCCGTTCCTCGATCACGAGGCTGCCCGAAACCGGCAGCAGCTCCTCGCAGGCTGCCTCGGCCTCCTTGAGCTCCTCGCAAACCCGCACGCCCTTTCCGAGCGCGAGCCCGTCCGCCTTCACCACCCAGCCCTTCGACACCGGCGGCCAGGGGGCCGAGCGAAGGAATTTTCGCGCCTCCTCGAGATCGCGCACGGCCACGAACCGCGCCGTGGGCACTCCCGCGCTTTTCATGACCTGCTTCGCAAAGGCCTTGCTCGACTCGATGCGCGCGGCGTCCGCCCGGGGCCCGAAGGCCGCTACGCCGTGCTCCGCGAGCACGTCCACGAGCCCGTCCGCAAGGGGATTGTCCGGACCGATCACCGCGAGATCCACCTTTTCCGCCCTCGCATGCGCGGCCAGAGCCTCGAACTCGGGCCTTCCGCGGGCGGCGTCGAACTCCCATCGCTCCACCATCACCCGGCCCCCGCGCGTGCGCATGCCGTCGTTTCCCGGAGCAAGGATGAGGCGGCTCACGCTGGGCGACTGCGCGAGCTTCCAGGCGAGCGCGTGTTCGCGGCCTCCGCCACCCACGACGAGGACCGTGCGCCCCGCCTGCGGCTCGAAGGCCGCGAGCTTCCCGCAGAGCTGATCAAGCGTCCAAGCCTCCTTGAACCACCTGCGCCCCGTGAGCTCGTTCGCGAGAACCCAATACAGCTGCGACGCGGCCTCGCGCTTCTCGGGTGGAAGCGGAGGAGGAAGCTCGCTCACCCCCTTTTTCCAGTCGGCGATGCCCTTGGCCGCGGCGGTCTTCTTGGCTTCCGCCAGCTGGGCGGCCCAGGGCGTAGAACGGTAGTGGGATCTCAGGAACTCCTTCGAGATCTGCACGCCGCCCCGAAGGATCCTGAGCTCGTCCGGCCCGATCGCGTCCACCAGAAGAAGCTCGCCGTCGGCGTCCAGCCCCCACTCGAGCTTGCCGTCCGCGAGCTCCAGACCCGCGATGCGGAAACGGTATCGGAGATACCCCGCCACCCACGCCGTCTTCAGGAGGAGGGTCTGCAGCTGCTCCGCCGAGAGGCCAGTGATGGCGAGGGCCTCGCCCTGAGTCACCGGCCGGTCCGTGGGTTCGAGCTTCGTGAAAAGCTCCAGCACCGGGAAGGCCCAACGATCGCCTTCGCGCACGCGGTCCTTCGGGCCCCTCTTGTCTTCGATCTTGCGGCCGCCCTCGATCTTCACGTCCTGCGGGATCGCGAGCTGCGCGGCGTACTCCGGCGAGGCCGCGGCCCGGGCCGGGAGGGAGCTTCCCGGCGGCACGGAAAACCGGAACACCACCTCGAGCGGGATCAGCTTCGGAGCCTGCGCGGCACGGGTGGGCGCGTAATCCCGCACGGTCCGCCCCATCACCTTCTGCACGGCCGGCGGAACCACGTTCACCTGGCGGACCGCCAGGTGCCTCGGGGGCTCGACGTCGCGCTTGGCCGCTTCCTCGAGACTTAGGCACTCCATCGTCGCGCCGCCGTCGTGCCGGGCCAGCGCGGCGTTCGATACCACGCCCAGGTAGTGGGTGCGCAGCCCGCCGCCCTGGAGCTGCTCGCCGATCTCGTTGAAATGGGTGCTGAGCGACGCGCTCGGCGGCGCCGCGAGCTGGCCCGCGCCCTCGCCCGATACCGGGATCCGGCCCACCCCGTTCCTCAGGTCGTAGGCCTCGCCCGTCCGCGACAACTCCTTCCAGGTCTGTGGAAGCGACACGCGGTGAAGCAGCTCCGCCGCCACGACAGTGAGAGCCGCGCCCTTTCCCTCGATCGGATCGGGCATCTTCCCCCAATCAAAGACCGAGTACGCGTCGCTGAACCGAAAGAGCACTCCTGGCACGGCGCCCGAACCCTGCGCCGCGAGATTCACCGGACCCATCACGTCCTTGACCGAGCCTCGGTAGAGGATGGGGATCACCGGGCGCGCCCTCCACCCACTCCCCCGCCCTTCGACGAGGCGCGATCGGAACGTCGAAGCGCCGCGAAGGCCGAGGCCGCCGAGACATCGATGGGGTACTGCCCGTCCAGGCAGGCCATGCAGGGCGTGAAGCGCGGAGCCGGCGCATCCGGCCCCGGAGCCGCGTGGATCGCCGCCTTCAGGCCTGCGATTTCCTGGTAGATCACGGCGTCGGCCCCGAGCTCCCGCTCGATCTGGGAGTTATCGCGGCCGTTGGCGATCAGCTCTTCCTCGTTCGGGAAGTCGATGCCGTAGTAGCAGGGATGTTTGATGGGCGGGCAGGTTGACACGAAGAACACCTGCTCGGCGCCGGCGCGCCGCACGAGCTCCACGAGCTTGCGCGAAGTCGTGCCGCGCACGATGGAGTCGTCCACGAGCAGCACCTTTTTCCCGACGATCTCCGAGCGCACGGGCGAGAGCTTGAGATCCACGGCGTGTTTGCGCTTGTCCTGCGAGTCCAGAATGAATGTGCGCTTGATGTACCGGTTCTTGATCAGGGTCTCCCGGTAGGGAATGCCGAGCTCCTCCGCGAGCGCAATCGCGGCGATGCGAGAGCTCTCGGGAACGGGCACCACCATGTCGGCAACGAAACCCCGCTCCTTGAACACCCGCCTCACCTGCGAAGCGAGCTGGCGCCCCAGCTGGATGCGCGCCCCGTACACGGGCACGTCGTCGATCTCGCTCTCCGGAGACGCGAAGTACACCCACTCGAACATGCAGGGCCGGCGCTCACGCGCTTTGATCACCCGCGTGTGCACCTTGCCCTGAAGATCGATGAAAAGAGCTTCTCCGGGTTGGAGGTCCCTCACCTTGTCGTAGCCGTTGAAGGCCAGGGCCACGCTTTCGCTCGCCACCATGTGGGCCTCGCCGGTAGGCAAGGCGCCTTCCCCCGACTGCGGGCGTTTCCCCCAAGCCAGCGGCCGATTGCCCACCGGGTCGCGGAAGGCGAGGAGCCCATGGTCCGCGAGCAGGACCACCACGCTGAAGCTGCCGCTCGCGCGGGAATACACCATCTCAAGCCCCGAGCAGATGTCGTCGAAGCTGAGCGACTCGTTGTCGCCCCCAAGCTGCGAGAGTCCCTCGGCCAGCAGGTTCAGGAGGATCTCGGTGTCGGAGTGCGTGAGGAGGCGGCGGCGGTGTTTCCGCGCCAATTCGTCCGCCATCTGTGCCGTGTTCACCAGGTTCCCGTTGTGAACCATGCCCAGGCCAAAGGGGTAGCTGATCAGGAAGGGCTGCACGTCCACGACGTCGCCTCGGCCCACCGTACTGTAACGCGCATGGGCCACGGCCAGGGAGCCCGGCAGCGTGGCCATGTTGTCTTTGGTGAAGACCGACTCGACCAGGCCCAGGTTCTTGACCCGGTGGAACCCGTCTTTGTCGTAGGTGAGGATGCCCGCGGCGTCTTGGCCGCGGTGCTGAAGCGTCGTCAGACCCAAAAAGGCCTCACGAGAAGCTTCGGGACTCCCGATCAAGCCGACCACGCCGCACATCTTGTTCGAAGGAGATAGCACGGCGCTGGGGGGCGGGTCGACCTCCAAGCGACGAAGTCAGCCTGAAGACGGGAATGTTGGAACCCGCCCCCAGGACTTCTGCGTTACTTGGAAACTTTGAAATGGGAGGACGAGACGCCCATGCTGCCCGTGCACATCGTCGAGGTGCCTTCCCCGCCCGTGCTCGCGCCCGAGGAGATCAGCATGCCTTCGAGCTTGGTGCCGTCCAGGATGCTCAGGCTGCCCGTGTACTGAAGCTGGCAGCCGTTCTCAAAGACGTTGAGTTTCACGTTTTGAAGGATGTCGCCGTTCACGGTGCCCTCGATCTGGCCGTTCAGCACGGCCGAGACCATCGGGTACGGGTTGTAGGACCCGGTCGTAGTGCCCGTCGTCGAGGTATCGGTGGCCGTGGGGGTGCTGTACACCGACCCCGTCACCTTATCCCCGTCCTGCGCCAGCGTGAACTGCGCCTGGTAGCGCTGGGTGTATCCCGCGCTCTGACGGTCCTGAGTTCCGGTGAAATTCCCCGAAAGATCCGGACCGCAACCGGTCAGGCCCAGGGTCAGAACACCAATGATCATCCATTTTGAATCGCGCGTTTGCATATCAACCTCCGCAGGTACAGCGCTTAGCTTCCACGTCAACGAGGTGTGTCAAAGCAAACACGGGGCCAACTGGAAACCCTGAAATTGCCGCAGGTTGGCACGCGTTTCCCTGTCCAAGCATTGGACACCTGGATTCAGGATCGCTACACTCGGGCAGGAATTCAGGGAGATCACGCACACCATGAGCACACAAAACAGCCCTGTGACCGGCATCCTCGATGAGTCCCACGTCGTTCTCGACTTCGGGAAATACGAGGGCCGCACGATCCGCGACGTTTCCGAGATCGACCCCGATTTCTACCAGGCGCTCGCGAACGACCGGGAATCCGGCCGATTCGCCATCCGTCGGCACCGCGACAAAACCTTCCGGCTGTTCCTCAATCCCGGAAGCACCCGGGATCACTGAGCGAAAAGGCAGCCGCGGGTTTCACCCAAGGGCGAATTCACCGCGAAAAACTTCCACGGCTGGGCCTTCGAGCGTGAGCTGATCGCGGCCGTCCCAGTGGATCTCAAGCTCTCCCCCGGGGAGCTCCACCCTGAGCGAGGGCCCAGCGGCGCGGCCCGACGCGATCGCGGCCACCGCCGAGGCGCAGGCCCCCGAGCCGCAGGCCAACGTGAAGCCCGCTCCCCGCTCCCAAACCCTGACCTTCAGCCGCCCAGAGCCGACGCACTCCACGAACTCCACGTTCGTGCGGCCCGGGAAGTCGGCGTGCCGCTCCAATGCCGGCCCCAAGACCTCAGCCGATGCCGCCTCGAGCCGGTCCACGAAAAGCACGGCGTGAGGATTGCCCACGTTGACCTCGAAATAGCGGATCTCCTGGCCTGCCACGACCGCGGGTTGCCCGGAGCTGGCCTGCGGGCTCGCGCCAAACCCCCGCCCCAGCCTGGGCGGAGCCATGCGGACTTCGAAACGCTCCAGCCCTTCCGCCCGGCGCCCCAGGTACTTCAGCGCCACCGGGCCCGAGCCGTCCCGAACCGAGTAAGCCTCTTCCCCGGGACGTGGCCCGTGCAGGAACAGGTACAGACCCACGGCCCGAAGCCCGTTGCCGCAGGTTTCGGCCGCCGAGCCGTCCGCGTTCAGGAAGATCACCTCTGCATCAAACCCCTTCAGAGGCGCCAGGAGCACCACCTGGTCGGCACCGACTCCCCTCCTTCGGTCGCAGAGGCCGCGCGCGAGGGCCGCGTCCACCGGAACCGGAAGGGGCGCGCTCAGGGCGTCCACGACGACGAAGTCGTTCCCAAGTCCGTGCATCTTGGTGAAGGGAAGCGCATGAGCCATGCGCCCATCAGTCTAGCACGGAGGACGCAACCTCGGCCTCCGCCTCCGCCTCCGCCTCGGATTAATCGGCGCCGCCGGCCGCGTCGTTCATGCGCCGGCTGGCGTCGCCGATCCGGTGCGCGCGCGACTCCATGTCGTGGTACAGGCCCGCGCAGGTGGCGACGTTCACGCGGTGCTCGCCCGTGGCGCGCTCGGAAGCGGTCGACAAGCTGTTAGCACGCTCGATCGCCGCGTCGAGACAAGCCGTGACCCTCGCACGAACCTCGTTTCGCGTTTCTCGACAGGCCTCAGGAACCGAGGTCGGAAGCCCAGCCTGGCAGCCCGAAAGAACAGTCGACGCTGCTGGCGGGTCGCCCGTCGACGGGATTGACACCGAGTTCGGCGTACCCACCCCCGGACAACTCACACTGCCATCCGTTGGATTCGTGGCCGCGCCGGAGAGCGGACTGAAGCCCCCCTTCGCTGAACGAAGGGCCGAGGCCAGCTCCTGCAGCTGAGTCGCCCGACCACCCCCACCAGATGCAGGTCCCCGACCGGCGTCACCCTCAGGCTCCTCGTAGCCCGTACAAAGCCCGGCCACGCCGCTGCTCAGGGAGGCCAGGGGATCGTCGCCGGCCGCGTTGGCACCGGAGGAACTAGAGTCGATGTCGTGAATCGTGCTCACCAACGAGGAAATCGGTTGATTGCCTCCGGCTCCGCAGTGTTCCCGGGCGTAGTTGCAGTTTCCGGAATTCCACTGTGTCACGAGGGTGCGAAACTGCGTAGTTTCGCGCTCGATCTCTTCCGTGCCACAGCGCTGGGCCAGTCCCGCGATAGCGCTCATCGCGGTACTTACCTGGTTGAGCTGCTGATTGGCTTCCTGCGCCTTTTGAGCCACCCCGTCCAACGCGGTGGCAAAATTGTCTTCGGCGAAGTTGAGCATGGGCGGGCTCATCCGCCCCCCCACCAGGCACATGAGATCGGAAGGACTATTCACGAGCCCGTCGAAGTCCTCGTTCGTCTCCAGCGGGCAAGGCGCCACGCGGTTGATCGATACCCCGGGGCTGATGCCCAACGAGGACATTACGGCATTCATCTGCTGAAGCCTTTGATCGAGCGAGGCGCTCATGCCGCGCAGCCCGTTCGCCATCTGGTTGGTGAAATTCTCCACGCTCTGATTGAACGTCCGCACGTCCCTCTCTCGCTTTTCAGTGATGTCGGCGATCTCGCGAGTGACGTTCTGGTGAACAACCTGGAAGGTCGCGATGCAGCCTTTCACCCCGGAGCACTGGATGGTCGGCAAGCCGGGCGCCGCCTCGTTGCCGCGGATCTGGATGTTCATCTGGGAGTTTTCGGTGCTCCCATGCAGGATACCGCGGAAGTTGTTCTCGAAATCCCTCAGGCAGCCGATTTGGACCGTGGGAAGCGCCTGCGCGCAGGCCGTGATGTTCGGCTGAAAATTCCGGCCCGTCAGCGCCCGGTGAATCCGGCCGTACTTCTGGGCGAGGTCGTTCATGATCCCCCTGATCGCGGCGCTAGCGGTACGTCGGGCCGTGCGCAGGCCGGACTGGAGGCGGCCCAGTTGCGTGCCCTCGCGGCGCTCCTCGCGCCTCACCTGCTGGTTCGCACGGCTGAAACACCCGGACATGGACCGGATGATGAACCCGTGCACGTCCACGCCGTTCGAGTTGAACCCCCGAAGCGCGTCACCGTAGCGGTTTTCGATATCCGCGAGCGAAAGCACGTTCATCGGCTGATTGCTGAACTGCTCCGCCTGCTCCATGAACTGCTGGGGGTTCGAGCCGCCCGGCAGGTTCGGGTTATTGGGCGCGTCGGCGAAAATCTGGTTCAGGAGCGCCTCGAGAGCAGCCGCCTGGTTGCGCGCGTTGTTGGCCACGCCGCGGTTCTCCCTCTCCACGCGGCCCGAAGGCATGCGCGTCATCTCCTGCTCATAGCGGCAGAGCAGGTAGGCCTTGGCGTTCGTGGGGCGCGCGGCTTCGCCCGTGCGGCCGCACCGGTAGTTCGGCTGCACCCGCTCGTTGAAGCACTGCTGGGCAAGCCCCGCGGTGCGGGTCACTTTGGTCTCCTCAAGCACGCGCTGCTGGTCCTCGATCTGACGGAAGGCCTCCTCGCGCTGCTGGATCTGCTCCGGCATCGCATTGAGAAGCGCTTCGGTCTCCTGCTCGAGCTGAAGAAGACCCGTACGCCCGGTGGCGGGATCGCCGTTCAGGAACTTGCCCACTTCCTCGAGCTGAAACTCCCGTCCCTTTTGCAGGTCCTGCAGGCGTCCCATATGCGTCTGCATGCTCTGGATGTTCTGGGTATAGGCCCCCTGAAGGCTCGCTATCTGCTGAGACAGAGTCTGGGCCTGGCGTTGAAGACAGCCGAGCTCGGATTGGAGCGACGCCATCTTGCTCGTCTGGCATACAAGCGCGTCGCGCGAATTCGTGACGCGGGCCCTGAGCGCCTCCAGACGGCTCGGACTAAAGCGCGTCCCCTCTTGCACTTCCTGACAGGACGGATTCTGCGGAATCTCGCCCGGGGCCGGGCAGGCAGCGCCTGACCAGCTGCCGAACGTGCGGCCCGCACCCGCCATCGTGTCGAGGAAACCCGAATGAACTCCGGCGGTGCCCATCATCGCTCCACCCGCGTTCGTAAACTGGCCCAACAGGCAAGCCGTCATATCGGCGCCCAGAGCAGCTTGGGTGCCGCTGAGGAAGCTCGGAGGCAGCTCCCCAAACAGACTCCCCACCGGCGCGCCCGTGTCGCTGATGGCGTGCAGCGGCGTTGGCGCCAGCATCAGGGCCGCAGCGGCCAGGCTGAGCGCTCCACGAAAAACAAAGTGCTTGAGCCCCCGAATCGTCCCGGCTTTCGCCGAGCGCTGGCACCGAGCCATAGATCCCCCCTTACGTACTGCCCGCAGCTTCCCCAGCCACCAGGCCCCCGGAGATCCGGACAAGACCAGACCCCCAATTTCTCATTCTACGGGGGGAACTCCCGAAACAGAACGAAATTCTTGACTTTTAAGGTCTGGAATTACAAGGGTCCGATATTACAAAGACTCTTGTTAAATTGTTTTAGTTGAACAACCCTAGGCCCGCTCTGCGAGGACTTCCCGAGCCATTTCCACGATGTTCGGGAGCTGGGGCTGGGTAGCCATCTCCAGGGTGTCCGCCAAGCCCACCCCAGGGGTGAACTTGCCCGCGAGGAGGCGGGGGCGCGCCTCGAGCTCATAGAAGAGCTCGTCCACGGTACGGCGAATGAGGTGCTCCCCGAAGTTCGTCACCTCGGTCTCCTCGTTCACGAAAATCACCCGGCCGGTCTTCCGAATGGACTCCGAAAGCGCTTCCCAGTCGTAGGGCCAGAGCGTGCGGAGGTCGATCACCTCCACCGAGCGGCCTTCCTTGAGGAGCTGGTCCGCGGCCATCGCGCAAAGGGGCAGAGTCCGGCCATAGCTCACGATCGTGAGCTCGGAGCCCGTCCTTACCGTCTTCGCTTTGCCGATCGGCACGATGAAATCCGCGAGCTTCGGCCACTTGGGCTTCCACTTCGTCCGATCGCCCAAAGGCGCGTCGATCATGTCGCGCAGCTGCTTCTCGCCTTCCGCCGTCAGAGGCGGCTCCCCCGGGATGGCCTCGTCGCCCTTCACGCGCAGGAGCGCCTTGGGCTTCAAGTACATCGTGGGGTTTTCGTCCTTCATGCACGAGATCAGGAGGCCGTAGGCATCGAGCGGGTTCGACGGCATGACGATCTTCCACCCCGGAATGTGGGTGGCCGTCGCGTCGAAAGAGTGCGAGTGGTACAGCGAGCCGCGAATGCCGCTTCCCACCGGGGTCATCACGGTCATCGGCACGTTCCAGTCGCCGTTCGTGGACCAGCAGGCGTTACCCGCGAGCTTCAACAAGTCGATGGTGTTGTAGATGTAGTCGCAGAACTGGATCTCGGCCACGGGGCGCACGCCCGCGAAGGCCAGGCCCATCGCCGCGCCGATGATGCCGCGCTCGTCGAGCGGGGAGTTCCACGTGGTTCTCAGGCCCTGGGTGGCCGTGAACACGCCTCCGAGCGGCGGGCCCACGTCCTCGCCGAAGATCTCCTGAACACCCAAGTTTTCTTCACCGTAGTGAAGGGCCATGCGGATGGCCTGCGCCATATTCGCCATTAGAAATATTTCCCGCGCTGTTTGTAATAGGTGAAGTCGTAGATCGAGCTCGGGTCGGGCATCGGCTCGGTCTTCACCTTCGCCGCCTTCTCACGCATCTCCACCTCGTACCGCTCCCGGATCTCGTCCATCTCCTTGCGAGTCAGAACGCCGGCCTTCTCGAGCTTGGCCTCGAACTCCGGCAGCGGGTCTTTCTCCGATTCGGCCCGATTGGCGCCGCTCGCGGAGCTGTGACCATAAAGACGCGAAACCTTCGACTCAATGAAGTAGGGCTTCCGCTCTTCGCGAACGTACTTCATGCCCTCTTCGATCGCCGCCCAGGACTCCTCGACGTCAGTGCCGTTGATGGTCACGGCCGGCATCCCGAAAGCCCTGGCGCGATCGGCGATGTGCTTCTCGCCGTGCTGGGTCGCCGCCGCTGTCGAAATCCCCCAAGCGTTGTGGGTCACGATGAACAGGATCGGAAGCTCCTCACCCGGACGCGTGCTCCACACGAGCGACGAGGCGAATTCGCCCTCAGCCGTCCCGGCGTCGCCGCCGTTCACGATCGTGATGCCTTTGCAGTCCGGGCGGCGGCTCTTGCGCTGGGCGAGCCCGGTGCCGATCGCCGTGGCGTACTGGGTTTCGATCGTGGAGGTCACGGGCACCACGTTCCACTTGCGAATGGAGTAGTGGTTCACGAAGTTCCGGCCGCCCGAGAAAGGGTCCGTGGCCGTATTCTTCATCTGCCGGAGCGCGTCCATCGGCTCCATGCCCATGCCGA
Organism: Bdellovibrionales bacterium; assembly: GCA_020850015.1. Taxonomy (GTDB): domain Bacteria; phylum Bdellovibrionota; class UBA1018; order UBA1018; family JADZFF01; genus JADZFF01. The sequence goes on from JADZFF010000050.1 coordinate 10,603, forward strand.
GCAGGATCGCGCTCGAGCGGTAGTGCAGATGGAGAAATTCGTGTTCGAGGCCCTGGCCCTTGTTGATCTGCAGGCCAAGCGGCACGTTGAATGCCTCCTCGCCCGGCCCACCGAGCCAGAAATAGCCCTCGTTCTGTTTGTACATGCGGATCATGCGCTCTTCGAGCGCCCGCGCGCGCACCATCAGGTCATGGATCTGAGCCAGAAGCTTCGGATCCAGCTTGGTCAAGCTGCTCTTTTTCATGGGTTTTGTAGTCATCCCTCGGAACCCGGCACCCTACCCCAAGCCTTTGCCTCGCACAAGGCGGGGCAATGCGGCACGCCGAAGCTCAGAGCCCCAGGGCCACGGGACCATGCTGAGTCTGGAGCTGACCCCTCAGCAGGTTGCCCAGGACCTGGAACCTGCGCTCCCACTTGGGCCAGTCGAGCTGCGTATGAGGGTGGCCCTGAAGCGTGGCCCGCGTCTCTTCCCAGAGATTGAGCAGCTCCCAGAGGTCGCTCGGGGAGGCCGGAGCGCCGCCGGTCGGGCCCTGAACGAAACTCGGCACGTCGGCATCGCCCCAGACCCGATCCAGGTGATCCCAGCCGTTTTTCACGCGGATCATCACGGCGAGCATGCCGTTCTGCTCGAAAGCGTAGGTCAGCGCCCGGAGCGCCAGCACGGAGTTGCGGAGGTTTCGGCCCGAGGGCTGCGCCTGGCCCATGAACTCCCGGAATCCGCCATCGGGCTCCTGCCCTTTCGCGCCCAAGGTGAACCCGCCCACGGTCAGAACGTCGCCAAGCTGAGGGAGCAGGGCCTTGAGCTCGTCCGGGACGTCGGGATCGTGGGAAAGCTCGCGTTGCAGGGTCGCTGCCACGATCAGGAGCTGCGAAACGGAACGCACCGGAACGGGATTCCCGACCTTGCCGCCGAGGTTCACGCGGTCGTAAAACGCAAGGCCCAGCTCGCCGCCCGGAGTCCCTGGGCTCGTCTGCATGATGTGCCCATCGGGCGCGACCAGATTCTTTAGCACCCCCGCCAGCACGCCCACCGCGAGCATGCGGCCGTCGCGGGGAAAGATCATGGGCTTCGTCGGATCCAGGACATCTCCGACGTTCGAGCCGTCGCCGAGGTAATTCCCCAGCGGCGCTCCCGGGCGAGTCACCCGCAGGAACTCCGCGAGCGAAGCCAGAAGCGTCCCCAGCGAATCAAGATCCTCGTAAGGAACGGGCGGCACGAGGGCCGACTCGGTGGCGCCTAGAGGAGCCACCGGCACGCCGGCGGGGCCGGCCAGGAATTCGGCGTTGAGCAGACGAAGTGGGCTCGGACCCTGCTCCTTCGTGGGATCGTATCCGCCCCAGTCCCAAGGGGCCGTCAGGTACCGGGCCTGGGGCGAACCCGCCAACGTACCCAGTTGGACGTTGCAGGACTCGCCGCGCGCGATCGCGGGAGCTCGGACGACCGCGCCGTCCGCCTGAGGGGAATCGGGGCGCAGCACCTCGAGAGCGGCGAGCTCTCCCTGAATCGCGCCTCCGGCGACGTCCCTCGCTGAGACACGGTGGTTCCCTGGGGTCTGGAACACGATCTCGACCGAGCGCACGCCGCCGTCGCCCGCGGCGAACGCGATCTCGGCCGGCCCTTCAACTGGGCCCGAGCCCGCATACTCCAGTGCCACCCGGCCCGTAAACCGGCCCGCCAGCTCGCCGCGCGAGTCCCGCGCCGTGATCACGAGCGTGACCGGACGCTGAGCCACCGTGAGCTCGCGCTCCACGTCGCCCGTCACCTTCACGAGGTCCGTGCGCACCTGGACGTCGAAGCGGATCGCCTGGGATTCGCCGCGCAGGCTCCAGCCTCCGAAGCACTGGGGCTGGAATTTGGGGGCCGTGGCGACGAACACCGGGCGGCGCGCGGTGGCGCCGGTGGCGTCGGGCGAGCCGGACGAAACCACGCGGATGCCCGCGTGCTCGCCGCGCACCCGCGTATTGGAGGTATCGCGCACGAAAATCTTCTGCTCGCCCGTCCGGCGGAAGGTCAGCTCCAGGATCTTCATCCCGGCGTCGGCCTCGGTGAAGGAGTAGGCCTGGGGCACCGCCGCGCCCGCGTCGGTGGTCTCGAAATTCACCGTGCCGCGGTATCCGCTCACGTGAGCGCCGTTCGCGTCGAGCGCCTCCACCAAGAACTTCACCGGGCGGCCCGTCACGAAGATCTCGCGCTGGCTCACAGTTCCGTCGGAGGCCGTAAGCGGGCGCACCAGATCGGCCACCGCCTGCACGCGCAGAAAGACCGTAGCGCCTTCGGCGCGCGTCTCGAAGCGGGTGCCGTTCCACTTGGCGCGCGTGCCGCCCGTCATGAGGAGCAGCCGGTTCGCGGAAGCGTAGAAAAGGGGCGCGGCGATCCCGCGGAGGTACTCGCTCTCCCGGTCGGCGAACAGGTGCGCCACACCGAGGTCGGCGCGCAGCCCCTGAGCGAAGCCCTTCAGCGTCACCTTGCGGTTGGCCTGCGGGGCCCAGTTGTCGGTGTCGGGTTCGCGGGGATCCTCGAGCCCTTCCACAAGCGCCGTCGTGGGGCCCCAGA
>JADZFF010000051.1 GCA_020850015.1 Bdellovibrionales bacterium
GGCAGGCGGCATGGGTGAGGGGGCACCTAGGTTCCTCACGAAGCGGAGAGCGCCAGGATGGCGCAAGCGAGTAGGGCAGGATGCCCGAGAGCGAGCTGAGGGACCTAGGTGCCCCCTCACCCATGCCGTCTAGTTCGTGGGAAGCGCTCAGACCCTGAACACTCACCACCGCGGCGCGGTGGCTCAGGGAACGGCATAGGGGCTTGATGCGTGTCGACCGGCCCTCGGTAGCTAGCGGCCCACGCGAGACCCCTAGAAGGCGAGGTCCGAGTGCGCAAACCTCGTTGCTCATCCCGCTGGGCGCCCAGGGTCCATAGCAGGCGTGCTGCACTTCGGATCTAAATCCGCACCGGGTGTGTTCCATGAAATAATATTGCCCTTGCCTATATTACATAAAAGTGTCATAAAGTCACTCACATGACTATTCCCCCACGCAGAGGACGATCCCCAAGAAGCCATCGGCCCGCTCAATCGTCCGGAAGATCAAAACCCGCGCAGCTCTCCCTGATCCCCCGGGCCCACCACGAACGCCCTGATCACGGCGGCGAGCTCGCTACGCTCGGTCGGAGGAAAGGCCGCAGGCCCTTAGACCCCAAACGCCCGATCCATCTGGTACTCAAGTCCTCACGAGCGAGGGGCGAGTGGTCGTTTCTGCATCGGCGGAATCGGGCCACCACCGAGCGATTTCTTTACGGGGAAGCGAGGCGCCGCGGGCTTACCGTGCTCCGGCTCGCGAACGTGGGGAACCATCTGCATCTGCTGGTGAAGACTCCTTCGCGCGCGACTTTTCAGGCCTTCCTGAGAACGGCCACTTGCCTGCTTGCCCGCCGAATCACAGGAGCGAAGAAGGGCCGGCCGCGTGGCCGCTTCTGGGATGCGCCCGCCTACACGCGGGTGATCCACTGGGGCCGGCACTACCGCGCGCTCTGCGCATATCTAGGCAAAAACCGCCTTGAGGCGGTGGGCTTCGCGGGCGCGCGCCTGAGACTACGCGCAGACGGCGAGGCGGTCGTGGTGGTGGGCGAACTCACGGAGCTGAGCGACAACGAGCGAGCAGACGGCAGCGCGGCGGCATTGGAAGACTTCATCCGGGGCGGGTAGTGCAGCGGTATCGGGGTTGCGAAATCGGCATGCCACAGCGATCCTGGGTCGCGATGCCTCTGAGCAATCTCAGAACACCTACTCTGCGGGCCGCGCTGGCCGCCGTGCTGACCGGCTTACCGCTCGTCCTCCTCTCGGCCTGCACCGTCCCCTGGAGCGTGGGCATCCTGCTCGACTATGATCTCCAGTCGGCGGGAGACATCGTGATCACCAACTCGCCGGGGATCGTGGAAGGCGACGCGAAACACGGCTTTCGCCACTTTGACGGGTTGTCGTATCTCGTTGCCAATACCTCAGGCACGAAGAGCTACCTGCTTTCCGGTTTTCTCTACGTGAGCACGCCACCCGGCCCGTCTGCCTCGGCCGAATGCCGGAAGGACGGCGCGTCAACGGCCGAGCCTCATCTTAGAATCGGGCCTCGAGACTCCTTCAAGATTCGCTGCGTTTTTCCGGCATTTCCTGGGCACTACAGGAACTCGGAAGTGCCAGCCCAGTCCCTGATGATCCGAGTTCGCGAAGACGCCCCTGGAGCCAAGGAACAGGACCTCCATATCCTCGCCGCGCGGGGGGACGACCACAGCCGCCCCGGCCTTCGCCCCATCGCGGGCACGAAGGATCTCGAAGAGGTTCTCGGAGATCTTCGAAAGCGCATCGGAAACGATCCCGTGGAACTCTGGAAGTCCGTTGATAGCCCATGGGGTGCCGCGCTCGGTAAGAGCTGTGGTTTTCGCTACGAGGCCAGACTCTTCACCACGCCATACCGGTCGATCCTGGCCCTGGCCATGGGCGCGGAATCCGCAGACGGCACATTGGATCTCCAGGGCGCCCGCTTCCGCGCGGGGCCTGGCTCCAAGTGGCGCGCCTTCGAGGGAGAGGCCGATGCCGTTCCGCTTTCTTGGAACCAGCAGGACGGCCTGGGCTTCGCCACGCTCGCGCTTCCCCTTCGCGCGGACCCCTTCGACGGGGGCACCCTTGAAATGAAGGTTCCAGTTCGAAGCGGCGGTCAGCCCTGCGAACTCTCGCTCCGCTTCGAGCCCTGGAACAGGCCCACCGTACGCCAGGAGCCCACACCCACCTGGCCCGGCGTCACGGGTTCGCTTCTCGTCGGACCCAGCGTCGCCGCAGGGGGCGACTTCGCGCACATCGGCTCCACGGACTGGACCATGGGGTATTCCTTCGCGGGATCGCTCCCACCCCGAACCTCCAATCACGGCCTTCACGTAGGGTTCAGCTTCGGTTTCGGAGTCTTCCCCAAGTCCGCCTACCTCCGCGAGATCGGCGTCACGAAGCGCGCCACTCGTTTCGAGATGCTTCTGGACGTGGGCTACGCGCTGAGGATCCGGCCCCGCGACGGGCTGGCCATCTCACTCATTTTCTCTCCCGCCATGTACTCCTTCGATCTCCCGGAGGAGGTGCCCGAGAACGACCGCCCGGTGTTCCTTTTCGCGTTCGTTCCGCGCTTGAGCGTCGACTACGGCCTCTCCAAGAGCTGGCTCTCGCTCGATCCCGGCGGAACAGGGCTCACGGCACAGCTCATGAGCGTCTGGGTTCCCTGGGGCGGCATCAGGGGCCAGGACTTCACCGGCGTTCGTACCTCACTGCTCTTGGGCCTCTCCCGCATGCTTTGACTGGAGTGGGCGTTCTGCGGGCGGGGTGAGCCCAATGTGGTCGTCGCCGTACCTCGGGGTCGCAACTCCCTCATAGCAGCGGCGAGCGCCAGGATGGCGTGAGCGAGTAGGGCAAGATGCCCGAAAGCGCTATGGGGGAGTTGCGACCCCGAGGTACGGCGACGGCAAGCGCGTGGGGCTCACCCCGCCCTCAGAACACCCACTTGAACTTGTCGAGCAGCGCCGCCGTAACGCCGTAACGGCGAATCAGCTCGCGCACCTGCTCCCAGCCGATCTTCGCGGTTCGGGGCGGGCGGCCGGGGATCCGGCTGCCGCCGCAGAGCAGGGTACGCCCGCCGGGTGGCTCGACGTCGAGGTCGTACTCGAACACGTCGGCGAGCTGGCGCGCGAAGTCGCGGTCGCGCACGAGAGCCATGACCTCGCTGTTCATGAGCTCGCTTCGGAAGTTGAAATTGTTGGAGCCGATGATGGCCACGGAGTCATCGAGAATGATGGCCTTGGTGTGGAGGGTGTGGCCCGGCCACTCCTCGGGCACGCAGCCGTTTTGAGCGCCGAGGGCCTTCAGGCGGCTATGCCCCTGCCACTCGTAAATTTCCACGCCCGCTTTCAGGAGCGGCTCGTAATTCACGAGACCAGCGAGATAGGGAAACACCCCGAGGTCGTGGCTGATGATGGAGTTCGTGATCATCTGCACGCGAAGCCCCCGTTTGCGCGCGTTGATCAGGAGGTCGCGCATGCGCCGAGTGAAGGTGGGGTACGGCAGGAAAATCTTGATGCCCTGCCTGGCCTGGGGAATCACGAAGTCGAGTACGTTGAGGAGCTTGGAGTACTGCCGCTCGCTCACGGGCTTGCGATCGAGGAGCGGTTGGTCCCAGATCAGGCGCACGGCCTTGGTGTAGGTGTTTTTCCAAGGCAGGCGCGGGAAGAGCTCCGGGTTGTCGAGTTCCCGCCGCAGCGGGATGTTCACGGCCTGCCGAAAGGTGAAGAGCCGCTCGCCGCGGTACTCGGTGTACCCGATGTCGCGGTAGAACAGGTTCTGGAACACGTAGATCTGGAAATTCGGATCAGACGGAAATGGGTTCGAGTGATCGTCGAGGTACTCCTGGAGCAGGTAAGGCTTCAGGAAGTATTTCGACGCCTGCTGCGCGGCTGGGCCCTCGATGAGCAGGTCCGTGTCGTGCCAGCCCTTCTCGGTCTCGCCGCCCTGCAGGTACTCGTCGGCGATGTTCATGCCGCCCAGGATGACTTTCTCGCCGTCCACGACGAAAAGCTTGTCGTGCAAGCGATTGCGGTGAATCTCCTGGGCCCAGGGGCGGAACCGCCAGAAGGAGTTCCACTGCAGGAGCTTTCCGTCCGCGGCTTCCTTGATGTCCTTGTACTGCTTGGTGGCGAAAAAGTCGCCCGAGCTCGCGGGCGACACCCAGTCCACGAGCACGCGGAAGTCGAGGTCACGCCCGTCCCGGCGCATCTCGGCTTTTTTCGCCTTCACGGCACTAAGGAAAGCGCGGCCCTCGGTGTCGTCGAACCAGTACGGCACAGTGATGAAGAGGTGGTTCTTCGCCTCGCGGAGCAGCCGCAAGCGCACGTGGCGGGAAGTCTTCCCGAGATGCAGCAGTTCCACCCGGTTCATGGTCTCCTCGGACTGCGTGAGCTCGTCTAGGCTTCGGGTGTTGTTGTAGGCGCCGAGCAGCCAGGCCAGGTCGGTGGGCCCCTCGTAAGCGGGCTTGCGCTCCGAGCGCGCGGCGCCCCACTGGAGCGCGCACCAGATCAGCGCGGCGGCCGCGCAGAGGGCGGCGAGGCCCCGCCAGGCGCGCCGACGCGCGTCCGCCTTCTTCTTCCTACCGATCGTCACTCTTGCCATATGGATCGAGATCCTACTGAGCTTCTCGGTTGAAACGGCCTGAGGCTATCCGGCGAGATTACCGGCCGATCTCCTCACAGCCCCACCGCCTCCAGCCGATCCGATCAGGGCGTGGTAGAGTTTCGCACAAAACACGTCATGAAATTGACGGCGCCCCTGGCGCTCGCGCTCTGGGCCTCGGCCTGCGGCCCTGGCGTGGTACCGATCAGCTCGCTCGATCTCAGCGCCGAGTGCTCTCCTGCATTCCTGAGCGGCAACATCTCCGCCTGCGGCGGCCTGAGCCTGGCAGAGACCGTGAGCCTGCTCGCCGGCTCCGGCGCCCCCAGCTTCGCCGACGGCATCGGCGCGGCGGCCGCCTTCAATCAGCCAGCCCAGATGGCCACCGACGGCACCTTTCTCTACCTGGCCGATATGAGCAACCACAGGATCCGAAGGGTTCGGCTCGCCACGGGGCAGGTCACGACGATCGCCGGCACGGGGAGCCCCGCCTACACCGACGCCGTGGGCACGGCCGCCGCATTCACGAACCCCGCCGGGCTCACGCTTCATGAGGGCTATCTCTACATCGGCGACGTCGGCAACAACCGCATTCGACGCATGCACCTGGGCTCCGGTCAGGTGATCACATTCTCCGGCTCGGGAGCGGGCGGCGACACGCCAGGCCCCGCGGGCTCCGCGCAGTTCGGCACTTTGGGCGCCTTCGTCGTCGCGGACGGGGCGCTTTACATCACCGACGTCACGAACCACCGAGTGAAGCAGGTCTCGCTCGTGGACGGGTCCGTGACCCACTTCGCGGGCAACGGCACGCCTGGCTTCCTGAACGCCACCGGAACCTCAGCCCTGTTCAACAGCCCCACCGGGCTCGCCACCGACGGAACCTATCTCTACGTATCCGACTCCTCCGGGAACAGGATCCGCAGGGTGACGCTCTCGAACGCGGCGGTGACCACCCTCGCCGGGAGCGGGGCGGCGGGCGCCGCGGACGGCGCCGCGAACATCGCGCAGTTCACCCAGCCCGAGGGCCTCGCGACGGACGGCGTTTCGCTCTACGTGGCCGAGATCGCGCTCGATGTGGTCCGCAAGGTCAGCCTCGCCAACGGATACACCACGACTTTCTCTCTCGGACTCACGGACCCCTACGGCGTGGTGACCGACGGGGTGGACCTGTTTGTCTGCGAACGCTCCAGCCACACGCTGGTTCGCGTGCGTTGAGTCGGCGCTGACACATGCGCGTGGAGTGCCCGGCGCCCAACTCTTGAACACCCCGCCGGAGACGGCCGGATGTCGAGCTGAAATCCCCGTATTATTTCGGGCTCTTGTAACAGCATGCCCGCGCGGATCTGGCCCGAGCCTTGCTCATTCACGTTCGTGGGCGCCATAGAACCGATTCAAGCCGCACGTCTCGCCGGGATGATCCTGGCGGCGCTGCTGGCTTCCGCCGCCACTGGCACCCCCGCCCGCGCCGACGAGAGCGACTGCGGAGACGCGGCCGTTCCGCCGGTCGCCCCCTGGACTTTCCGTTACACGCTGGAACCCATGGGGCGCGTGGTCCGGCGGTTCGGGCTCGACCTGAATGTCTCACCGGACCTCAACCCCCAGACGCCCCCCTTGCCGAGCGAAGTCCCCCTGAGCTTCATCATCGCCATGAACGCCGGGGGCGATGTGGTGCAGGACCTCACGGCCCGGGAACGCCGGGAGCGCGAGCTTTCGCTCGCTGCGTACCTGCGCACGCTCAATGAGGGGGCCGCCGCCGGCGCGGGCGAGCGCTCGGGCTCGTCGGGCAACATCGTCAACGACGCGCTCCGGAGCGTGGTCCGCGCCTACCGCATGGGCGGCTGGCACGTGCTCGCGTTCGGTGGCGCAAGCGGCGACTCCACCCGTGATTCCCGCCCCACCGCTCCGGACTCCCGCTACTGGACCGCGGGCGACCCCGTGGAGCCCGCTCCCTCTCCGCTCGTGCTCGCCGGCGCCGAGGCGCCCACCGGCGGATACAACGGCCGCATGGAGATCCTGGGCATTCTCCGTTCGGTTGGTCATTTCAACGTCGAGGAGGGCCTGAGAGTCAGCCACGAGCAGGAGCTCGACGTCTGGAGCGTGACTCTGAACGACGGAACCCGCTTCGTGCTCGCGCCCCGCCACAGCTTCAATCTGCGCTGGGACGACAACACCGGCGGCCTGACCACGAGCTACGGCGGCGAGTTCGGCGCCCGTTTCGAGATCCCGGTGGCCTCGCACCTCTCGCCCATCGCGGTCAGCCTGGCCGCGGGCCCAGACGTGGTGTACCGCAGCGGCGCTCAGCCGCCCGGCACCATCGGCGAACGCAGCGGGGTCAGCGTCCTGCCCCAAGCCTCGGCCCGCGTGGGCTGGACATTCTAGATCCTCTGCACCCAACTCCGCTCCACGCGACCCTCGCGGTACCAGAGCGTGGCGAGGACCGGCTCGCGTTTGAGGACATGCGAAAGAAAGAGGCGATCGCCCTCCCAGAGCGGAAGCTCGAGGAGCCGCCCTTCCGCCACCCACTCCAGCGAGCCCTCGTCGGTCGCGGCCGGGATTCCCGCGCGCGCGGCCTCCGGAAGCTCCACCTCCCAGAGGGTTACCCACCAGTCCTCGCCCTTGTGGGGCTTGAAGTTCGGGAAGATCACCGCGCCCAGAGCGCGGAACCACATCGGATCGGCCAATACGCCGCTCTCCTCGGAAAACTCGCGCACCGCGGTTTCGAGCGGCGACTCATCCGGCTCGGCCTTGCCGCCCAGGCCGTTGCACTTGCCGGCGTGCCCGTCCTTCAGATCGCCGCCGGGCCCCGCCCCTTTGCGGATCATCAGCACCTCGCCACGGTTGCGCGCGTAGACCAGCACGGCCGGGATGCACTTGCGGGCGCCCGACTCGAAGGGATTGGCTGACACGGCCACGCTCCTTCAGGGCCGCTCAGTACATCTGCGCGATGATGGCCTCGAAGCTCTTCTCGATCACGTTGCGCTTCATCTTCATCGTGGGCGTCATCTCGCCCGTCTCGATGGAGAACTCGCGCGAGAGCACCTTGAACTTCTTGATCTGCTCGAAGCCGCCCAGATTCTTGTTCACGGAGCCGATGACGGTTTCCACGTCGGCGAGCACCTTGGGATCCTTCACCACCAGGCCGTCCACGGCGCCAGTACGCGCCTTGAGCTCGTTGATCACGGACTCGGAGAGGGTCACGAGCGCGGTGAAGTACTTCTGCCCGTCGCCCACCATGCAGACCTGGCTGATCACGGGCGAAGCCTTGATCTCCTCCTCGATCGGCACCGGAGAGACCATCTTCCCGCCCGAGGTCTTCATGATCTCGCGCTTGCGGCCGCGGATGCGCACGTAGCCGCGGTCGTCGAACTCGCCGAGATCCCCGCTGTGGAGCCAGCCTTCGGAGTCGATCGTCTCTTTCGTGGCCGTGTCGTTCTTGTAGTAGCCCTTGAATACGTGCCGGCCGCGCGTGAGGAGCTCGCCGTCGTCGGCGATCTTGAACTCCACGCCCGGGGCCGGGCGGCCCACCGTGCCCGCGCAGTCCTTGCCCGGGAGAGTCATGCAGATCACCGCGGTGGTTTCCGTCATCCCGTAATCCTCGTAGATCTCGATGCCGAGAATGCGGAACCAGCGGGCCACGTGCGCGCCGAGCGGAGCGGCGCCGGAAGCCGCGGCCACGACGTCGTTCAGGCCCAGGGCCTTGCGGATCTTAGTGAAGATGAGTTTGTCGGCGAGCGCGTACTGGACGGCATCGACGGGGTTCGGGAACTTGCCCGCCCACTTGGCCTCCGTGTAGCGCCTGCCCACGGCGAAGGCCCACTCTGCGAGCTTCTTCTTGGTGCCGGTGGCGGCGCCGAGCTTCTGTTCCACGCCTTCCATCATCTTTTCCCAGAGACGCGGAACGCAGAGGAGCACCGTGGGGTTCACCTCCGGCAGCTCCTTGCTCAGCTGGTCGAAGGAGGTGGCGAAATAGCTCGCGAACCGGCCCGTGAGGCCTACGCCGAGATTCTGGATCTTCTCCGCGATGTGACACAGCGGAAGGAAGCTGAACATGGTGCCGCGCTGGCTCAGCACGGGCCAGGCCTTGAAGGCCACGTCGGAAGCGTAAGCCAGGTTGTCGTGACTGATCACGGCGCCCTTGGGATTGCCCGTGGTGCCCGATGTGTAGATCAGGAAGGCGCCCGCGTGCGGATCCATGCGGTCGAGCAGCTCCTGAAGCCGGCGTCCTTCCGCCCGGCGGCGGCCCTCGGCGAGGGCCTCGCGGAAGGGAACGGCCTTGGGGTGGAACGAGGCATCGCCCTCGAAAACGAGGATCTTCTCGACGGAGTTCGGCAACCCGCCGCCGCCCGCGGTGATCTTCTCGAAGTAGGCCTGGTTCTGGACGCCGAGCACCTTCGAGTTCGTGTGATCCAGGATGTAGTGGATGTCGCGTTGGGAGGCGTTCGGGTACAGGCCGGCGGTGAGGCCGCCCAGAAGGTGGGGAGCGAGGTCGAGCGTCACCCACTCCGGCCGGTTGTAGGAGAGGATGGAGACCGTATCTTCCTTCTTGAACCCGATGCTCTCCAGGTAGAGCGCCAGGTGGAACACGTTGTCCGCGTACTCGCGCGCCGTGATCGTGGTCCACTTGCCGTCGCGCTTGATGATCTGCGCGGCCGACCCGCCGTCCTCCTCCGCCCATGCGTTCAGGCGGTGAATCATCGTCTGGCCGGCGTTCTTGGCTTTCGGGCTCATGCGTGTGTCTCCTCAGGTTTCGGCCGTATCTTCCGGTCCCGCCGCGGGCCGCGCCATGCGCTCCATACCCGTCGCGAGATAGCGTTCCAGCAGCTCGCGGGAGCGCAATCGGGCCTTCATCACGGAGAGGAAGATATAGACTCCGGCCATCTTACGGTCCAGGAAAACCACCTCGCGGGGAGGCGTTCTGAGCCTGAATTGCAGGATCATTCGCGAGCCCAGGGCCGCGCATCTCTTGGGGAGATCTCCCGCCCCCCAGGCATAGCGGCCCTCGGCGTCCAGCGCCTCGGCCGGCACGCCGGCGGTACCCGGAAGGGCAAAGGGCTCCATGATGGCCGCGCAGAGATCATGAAAGACCGCGTGGAGTTCCTCGGAATCCGACTCGATCAGGAAGCCCATCTCCCGCCCCGCGGAGAAGAACCGCTCCCGATCCCCATGAATGAGGCCGTCGATCATCGAGTAATAAGGTTTAAGAAAGCGGCGCGAGTAGCGCCGGGCGGCTCCGAAGTCCAGGAGCACGAGCCGGTCCGGGTTCCCGGGCGTGCCGTCGCCCAGGCGGATGCGGTAGTTTCCCAAGTGCGGGTCCGTCTGCATCAACCCGAACTCGAAGAGCTCGCGAAAGTAGGCCTCCAGGAAAACCAAGGCGATCGCGTCCCGCCGCTCCTGGGAAAGCGCGGCTACCTCGGGATCGTCGGGCCTGAGCCCCTCCTCGAAGGAGGTGGCCAGCACCCGGGCCGTGCTGAATTCCGCCACCGCGCGCGGCACGATCACCCCGTCCTGTCCCGCGTAGTGCCGGGCGAACTCGTCCGTGAAGGCGAGCTCCCGCCGGTAGTCCACCTCCTGTCGGAGCATGCCCTTCACCTCGTCGAAAAGCTCGTCGGTGCGGGCGCCGGTGGGGATCATGCGCGCGAGGGAGAGCACCGAGCGCATGGCCTTGAGGTCGCCCTCGATCGCACGGTCCACGCCGGGATACTGGATCTTGAGCGCGAGCCGCTCGCCGGTGGCCTTCACGGTGGCGAGGTGCACCTGCCCGAGCGAGGCCGAGGCCATGGGCTCGGGGTCGACTTCGAGTTTCGCGAGCGACTCGGCCGAAAGCTGCCGCTTCAGGACTTTCTCCATCTCCGGCCAGGCCAGCGGGGGCGAGTCGCTCTGGAGCGACTTCAGCACCTGGTTCACCTCGGGCGGAAGGAAGTACTCGCCCATGATGGAGAGCTGCTGACCCACCTTCATCGCGGTTCCCTTGAGCTGGCCGAGCTCGCGCGCGAGGAGCTCGGCCTGCGACACGAGCATGGACCGCAGACGCTCGGCCTTGCCATCGGAGTCCGCCAGGATGCTGCCCATGGCGTGGCCGGCGGCCTTCATCCCGGCGGTCATCGAGACTTTGGCGAGCGCCATGCCACGGGAAAACACGCCGGACTTGATGCGGGTCAGGGCGTCGGGTTTTTTTCCGGCCATGGGCGGACTCTACCGAAGGCCCATGAGGGCCGCAATGAGGGGAACACCCGGGGCAGGAAGCCTCAGAAGCGATCGATCGTGCGGAACCGCACGCCCGCGCCGGCCGCCGCGAGCACCCCGGGAGCGGGGCCTTGTGAGGCGGGTGAGCGCCCCCCCGGCACCTTTCCCCGCTCCAGGAGCTCAGGCGCGTAAAGCGTGAGGTACCAGAGGTAGTTGCGCGTGATGAGCGCCACGTAGTTGCGGGTCTCCGCGAAGGGGATCAGATCCAGGAACAGCACGCGGTCGTCAGTGGGGTAGCGCTTGAGCCAGGAATCCACGCGCTCCGGGCCCGCGTTGTAGGCCGCGAGCGCGAGCTCGGCGTCGCCCTTGTAACGATCGAGGAGCTTGCGGAAGAACCTCACGCCGAGCTTCAGGTTGGTCTGGGGATCCAGGAGCTGGCGCGTGTTCACGCGAGCCATGGTGCGGGCCGTGTCGGGCATGAGCTGCATCAGGCCTAGCGCTCCCACCCGCGAGCGCGCGCCCTCATTGAAGGCGCTCTCCTGCCGGATCAGCGCCAGGCTCAGGTAGGGGCTCACCCACTCTTTGTAGTTCCAAAGAGTGGCGTAGCGTTTGAGCGGGTAGAAGAGTTTCAAGGTGCCCGCCGAGAGAAGCTGGGGCGAGTCGCGGAAGAGGTCGGCGAGGATCTTGAACTGCGTGATCCGGTCGCCCGCGCGGAGCGCCAGCACCGCCAAGTAGAGCTGGAACTCGGGTTCGGCGCCCGTGGCCTGATCACGAAGAAAGCGCACGAGCTCCTGTGCCACGCTCTCGGCGCCCGAGCCGAGCAGGAGCTCCAGGGTCAGCATCACGGGATTCAGGTCGGGCCGCGCCAGGGAACGGAACCTCACCTGCGGATCATTGCCGTAGACGAGACCGCGCACCGGGCCCGACACGCCCTGGTGCACCACGAGGGTGTGGAACCCGATGGGGTTCTCCTTCAGCAGGCGGTTCTTGAGTACCTGCGCGCGGATCCGGTTGCCTCGGCGGTCGGCGCAGTTCCCGAGCCAATAATTGGCGCGCGAGATGTATAGGCCTCCCGGCTGCACGGCAAGGTTCGTCCAAAGAGGGTCGGCCTCGGAGCATTCCCCCCGCCAAACGTGGATCAGCGCCAGCCGGTAGCGGGCCTTGGCGGCCTGCTCGTCGCGCGGGCCGCCGCACTCGTGCGCGCGCTGGAAGAGCGAGCGCGAGGCCTCGAGCGCGTCGGCGTCCGGGAAGTACTCCTCAGCCTTCATGCCCAGGGCCACGAGCAGCGGAAGGCGCGGACAAGAGCCCCGAAGCACGCGGGTCACGGTGGAGCGCAGGGGCTGCCAGGTGGAAAACTCATCGAGCGCCCGGTAGATCTGCACGTTCGTGAGGCCCTCGAGCGCGTCGAGGTCGCCGTCCTGAAGCGCGCCCACGATCTGAGAGCGCTTGAGCGCGGCCGCGTTCGATCGCACCGAGGCCGGCGCACGTCCCGGGCCGCTCTCAGCGGGTTCGTCCGCGTCGTCCGCGGGATCCGCGTCGGCGGTCATCCCCTCCGGCGGGATGCGCCGGGGCGAGTCCTCGAGCGGCAGGAAGGAGGGCACGTTCTTGCCCCAGTCCCTCACCCACTCCTGGGTCAGGAAATGGCACTGGGGCGTACGCTCGGGGCGGATGATGCAGTCGCCGACAAGCTCGGACATCTCCTTGGAGCTGAGAGTCTTGGCCCGGTAGCCCACGAGCATACGGGTACGCTCCCAGAGGCGGCGCCATTCGGGAGTGTCGCGTTTCAGCTGATCGAGCCCCGTGGCCACGCCGTTCACGACCTCGCTGAGCGGCACGGTCTCGGGTAGGCCCTCGCGCCGCAGCTCGCGCCGCTCCCACTCGTCGGCCGTGCGGATGGGTCCTAGAGCGTCGGCGAGGGCCTGCGCCTCCGCCGAAGTGGGTTCCCGCACCTGATCCTCGCCCAGCGATTCGGGAAGCAACCCAACCACGGGGAGCATCGAGAGCAGGAGAATACCTGACCTTGAAGCAATGGCTCTGATGAAGGATAGGGCACTTCCCACATCCGACCTATCGGCAGGAATTGCCCGGACTCCATGAAGAAAGCTCCCGCGCCGGCGTCAAG
This sequence comes from Bdellovibrionales bacterium, assembly GCA_020850015.1. Lineage (GTDB taxonomy): Bacteria > Bdellovibrionota > UBA1018 > UBA1018 > JADZFF01 > JADZFF01. The sequence continues at coordinate 12,893 of JADZFF010000051.1, forward strand.
AAACCGTGGCGGGAGCCCGGACGCGCGTGTTACGACCGTCGGCCTATGGCCAAACGTCTCCGCGTGAAAAACAAGAAACGTAAACGGAATATGGAAGCGCTCAACAAGAAGCGCATCGCGCCCTTTCCTCACAAGGTGAGCGCCTTCCGCAGCCGCGAGTCCAAGCTCCGCAAAGCGAACGGACATTGATCGTTCGCCACTGCTGAGCGGAAGCGCGGCGAGAGCCGAACCTTACGATTTCAGCAGGGCCTGCAGCTCGCCGGCCTCGTACATCTCCAAGACGATGTCTGAGCCGCCGAGGAACTCGCCGTTCACGTAGAGCTGGGGAACGGTCGGCCAGTTGCTGTACTCTTTGATGGCCGAGCGGATGGCCTCGTCGTCCAGCACGTTGATCGAGGCGATCTGATTCTCCTCGACCCCCGCGGCCTTCAACACCTGCACCGCGCGCGCGGAAAACCCGCACTGCGGGAACTGAGGCGTGCCCTTCATGAACAGGGCGACACGATTGCCCTTCACGAACTTCTCGATCCGGTCGAACTCGGGACGTTGCTGAGACATTTCCAATTTCTCCTGCTTTCCTTACGGGCGGCCTTAGGCCCTACCCTTGTGCCTTCTGATACTGCTCGGGCGTGTAGGTCTTGAGCGTCAGCGCGTGCACCTCTCCCGAGGCCATCTCATCGGCCACGAGGGCGTACACCATGCGGTGCTGCTGCATGCGCAGCTTGCCCGCGAAGCTGTCCGACACGATGACGGCCTCGTAGTGGTCTTCCGTGCCCGTGAGATCCTGAATGACGACCTCTGTGCCCGGCGCAAGACGCTCCAGACGCTCTTTCAGCTGCTGGGGATTCATGGGCCCCTTCTACCACAGCC
>JADZFF010000052.1 GCA_020850015.1 Bdellovibrionales bacterium
AGCGCCGCGAACACTCGATTCTGCGTGGAACTCCCGCCGGCCGAAGCCGCCGCCGCAGCCGCCTGACACAGGACGAGTCAGGCCACTGAGTACAGGAGCAGCCCGTACAGGGCCGCCCGGAAACCCAGGACATGCGCCTCGTTTCGAAGCGCCTCGCGCGCGGAGAAGCGGCCCCGCGAGCGGGGGCCTTGGCCCGCCCTCGTGATGCGGCGGGCGGAGAGGGGGCGTTGGGGCAGCAGGGCGGGCGTGCGCGAGGCCCAACGGGCGAACGCGGCGCCATGCGTTCGGAGGAGATAGGGTTCCTCGGAGCCAAGAATCCACCGGGTGATTCCCCAGGCGCTCAGAAAGGTCGCGCCGACGAGGAGAAGGGCGATGACCGGAGGCAGAAACGCCGCGGCCGACAGTGAGAACCCCGTCATCCCGAGGATGTTTCCGAGATAGAGCGGATGGCGGACGAATCGGTACGGGCCGCCGGTGGCGAGCTCCACCCGCCCTGGGTTCATCCCACGCGCCACGGGACCGACGTATCCAGCGCCCCAGGCACGGAGTGTCTGCCCGACGATTGCAACGACCCATCCAGCAGAGAAAATCAGAACCGATGCGGCGCCCTGGGCCGTCGCTGCCTCATGCGCGTAGTGGGCCGCGAGCAGCGGAATCCCGTAGGGGACGAAGTACCACCAGACGCGGTAGCGGAAGCCCAGCGCCAGCCAGCTCGGCGGATTCCGAAACCGAAGCCGGGCCACGCGTTCGAGCCCGAGCCCGACGGCTGCCCGCTCCACCTCGTACGGCGTGTCGGACATCGGCGCCCGAGCCCGTTCGATCCGGTAGGCCGTGGTGAGGGCGCTGCCGACGATCCCGGAGCAGGTCACGCCCCTCATGGACACCGGTATCCGCTGGCGGACGTCGAAGCGGAGCAAGCGTCCGAGTAGAATCCGCCAGGCCAGGCGAAGCAGGTCCGGGAAGTGCTCGCGCATGCCGCGGAACCGCTCGGCGGCCGCAAGCACCGAGGGGCGGGCCCGGTAGGCCTCGATCTCGTATCCGTTCCGGAAGAAGCGGCTCAGGCGATGGTAGCGCACCACCCCCCGGAGCATGCCGAGCACGCGGCCTCGGCCCACGTACACGCAGGTGTGGGGAAGCCTGGAGCCTGTTACGAGGCGGATCAGGCGCGAGCGCCAGCTCGTGCGGTGATAGAACAGAAGGAGATCGCCCGGGCGCAGGCGTGCGAGCATCTCGCGGCCGATGCGGTACTTCCCGGCCTCGTTCCAGCCGGTTTGCTCGGTGTTTCCAATGGGGCCGTCGAAGACGAGCTCGTCCTTCCGCATCAGTTCCTCCGGAGCTCGAAGAACACGAAGCGCGCTTCCTCGCGAAAAGCCTCGGCGTCGAGGCGGGAGAGCGTCTTGCCGTCCCGAAGCCGCGCCGCGAGGCGGGCCGTCGCGCCGAGCACCGCCGCCGCCAGCCGGGGCCGGAGCCCCTTGCCCTTGCGTCGGAGCGAATCGGCGAGCGTTACCGGAAGGCTCACCGCGAAGCGGTCGTAGAGCGTGCCCCCGATGGCGAGGGTCGGCGCGGTTTCCGCGGTGAAATCAGTCTCGCGCTGGATGCGCCAGCCCTGTCGGGAGGCGGCTTCCCGGAAGTCGCTCAGCCTGTGCATGTCCCTGAATCTCGAGGAGTCGCGCACCAGCAGGGGCGCGGCGACGATCAACGAGCCTCCGGGGTTGAGGCGCTCGGCGCTCATGGAAAAGAGGTTCTCGAGCGCGACGTAGTTTGCCGACTCGCTGAACAGAACGCAGTCGAAGGTGCGCCCTTCGCCGAGGTCCTCGAACCGCGTGTGTTCGAAGGTGATGCGCTCGTCGGGGAGGCGGGCCAGCCAGCGGCCCTGATTGGGGTCGGGGGAGATGGTCAGGATCCGGTGTCCGCGGGCGGCGAGGGCGCGGGCCACGTCGCCCGTTCCGGTGCCGACGTCCAGCACCGTGGAGGTTTCGCTTGGCACCCACTCCACCACCTTGCGGGTGAACTCGTCCTGCCCTTTCCGCAGGTCCTCAAGAGTGCTCGGCGGAGCGGAGTCCGCCGAAAAGTATCCGTAATGGAGGGATACTCCGGCGGCCTCCACCAGGAGCGGAAATACGGCGGCGTCCCCACGGTAGCCGGCGGCAGGCCCGGCGTCTTCTCGTCTCGATGAAGTGTTCATGTGAAACCTGGAAGGAGCAATGCGCGTTCCACTTCCAAATCCGGGCGGGCGAATGAAAACAGCCCGTTGGAGCGCCATCCGCGCGGGAAGCTGTCCAGGCCGTGATGAGTTGTCCAAGAGTTGTGCCCCCGGGAGGCGGCGTGGTGTCCCAGCGGACACGGGGCATTCAGGGTTGCGCTTCGACGGCTCCGGCGTCGCAGAGGGGCCCGCCGCCCAGGGCGTCCGCGGGGCGCGGTTCGCCGCGCTGGTCCTTCGCGGCGCACTCCGAGTTCACGCCCCCGTCGAGAGCCGGCGATCCGGCCTGGGGCAGCCAGGTGAGGGTAGCTCCGCCGTTGTCGGCGGGGGCGGCCCCCACGAGCAACGGGTTCGTCGCGAGCTGGTCGTTCGGCCCCGTGAGCTCCGCCGCGCAGTTGCCGGCGGCGTCTGAAATGATGTGGCCTCCCAGGGAGTTCAGCACGGCCGCGACGTTGTTCTTGTGGCAGTTGTTTTCGGCGCCGTTGCCGTCGCGGTTGTCCGCGAGGATCGAGTTGGCTGAAAAGTAGGTTACCAGGTCGGTGAAGAAGTAGTAACCCGCCGGCCCCGTCGGGTTGGTTGAGCTGTTCCCAACCAGCGTCACGTTCCTGATGTGGTACGTGCCCTCCGGGCTCGCGAGCGTGCCGCTGTTGTAGTTCACGTTGTCGTAGAGAGTGCAGTTGGTGATCGACATGATCGCGCCGGCGTAAATGTGGGAAAAGGAGCCCCAGGTGCCTTCGTTCCGGGTCGCGTAGCAGTTCTGGATGTCCGCTGAGGAGCCGGACCCCAGGTTCACCACGCCCCCCCAGTTCCCGGTGCCGTTGTTCTCGAAATGCGCGCCGTCCACCGTCAGGGTGGCGCCAAGTCCCAGGTCGAAGACTCCGCCGTCTCCGCCGCGGTTTCCATCGAACCGGGAGTTCTTCACCACGATCGCCGAGGCGCTGTAGCCCGCGAGAACCGCGCCGTTCGCTGGCCCGAAGTCGTTGACTGAAACGCCCGCGAGCTTGAGGGTGGGAGTGCCCGTGACTTCCGCGAAACGGTGGCCGGGATTGGCCGCCGCGGGCGCGATCACGGAGCTGGTCGCGCCCATTCCGGCGAGGACCAGGTCGGAGTCGAGGTTCGGGAGGGCGCTGGCCAGGGTGTGGGTCTGGCTCTGAAGCAGAATGAGTTGCTTTCCCGCCTGACCGTTCGCCGTCTGGACGGCGGCCCGGAGCGAGCAGCCCGAAGCCGCCGTGGAGAAGCAGCTCGTGTCGGCGCCGCCGTCGTCGTCCGGCCCGTCCAAGGAGGAATTGACCGCGTACCCGGCCAGGACGGTGAGGCGGAAGCTGTCCTGAACCGACCCCACGTCTCCCGCGGCGGTCACCGTGTATTCGACATCGTCCGCGACAGTGCCGGGAACACCCGCGATGATCCCGCTTTCGGAGTTCAACACGAGGCCGGACGGCAGGGCGGGACTGATCGAAAAAGCGCTGGGCGTTCCGTCCACGTCGGGTACCAGGCTGACGGCGGTGGTGGAGAGGATCGCGTAGACGTCCCGAGACGGGTACGCGATCGATAGTACCGAGCCTCCGTCTCCCGCCGGCATCACTTCGGCGGGGTTCGAAAAGACGATGCACGCCGAAGCCCCACAGCCGAGGGCCAGGAGGCCGAACAACGATAAACGTGAAACCGATCGCATCCTCCGGCCCAGGATAGCGCAGATCAGCGCGGGCCGCGATCGACCGTGCCAGGGCGCCTGGCTGCCTTTAGGCCAGCAGAGGCTAAAGGGAAACAGCGTCGAGGTCGGCCGGGAGCACGAGAACGCCCGAGGCGTTGAACTCGGTGTTGACGGAGGGCATCTGCTCGGCCGGGATCTTCAGCTCGAGCTCGAGCGACGAGGGGATGCCGCCCGGGAAATTGGGGTCGGCGCCGCAGAAGTACTGGCCGTTGTCGACGCACTCGGCGCCGGTGGCGCGGTGCCAGAGCGTCTGGGCCCAGGCTGCGTTGCGGCAGGCGCGCGTGGCGGTTTCCGGGCAGTTGATGTCGGGGCTGCCGCTGCAGGTCTGGTGGGCCTGGGTCTGGCAGCTCATCCACACGTCGTAGTCGTTCCAGGGTTTGAGCGGCAGCCGCACGGAGAGCGTGATCTCCTCGAAGCTGTCGATCGCCACGCCGGTGCGCTCGGAGCAGCCGGGTGCATGGCCGGAGCCGCCGCCCGAGTGTAGGGGCAGGTAGCCCTGGGCCTCGTAGCTGCCGTCGGCGTTGAGCGTGAGGATCACGCTGTCGGAGATGTACACGAAGCCGTCGTCGCTGCAGAAGGGGCCGCCGGACTCGGCCCAGCTTCCGTTGATCGTGAGGGCCACGGCCAGATGCAGGTTCGGGTCGCCCGCCGGGAGCTTGAGGTCCGCGGGCGTGATGGCCACGCCCATCGCCGAGAGGTTGCCGGACGCGCGGAGCTCGAGCTCATCGAGGCCTCCCGAACCGACGCAGCCGGCGACGAGGCCAGAGGCCAGGAGGGCGGAGACGATGGAAACGGCGGACAGACCAAGGGCTGGACGGGTCATGGCGGATACCTCGTGGGAGGCGGCATAGCGCAGTGCGTCATTTTTTGCAAGTCCCAGTTTTCGTTGTGGAGTGAGCCGCGGCCTGGAATGGGATTCCGGGTTCCTTTTCGCCGCTCCGACGCCGAAAGGGGGAAATGATGACTTCTGCCGGTGTCGCCAGGAAGACGTCGGCCCAGGTCGCCTGTCTCTCTTTGCTCCTGCGGGGGCTCATGCTTGGGGCCTGCAAGCCCGAAGCAACGGGCGGCGACGACGATGACCTCACGGGAAACTGGACCGCGCTCTCGTGCTCTTGGGGGGCGAGTAGCCTGAACGGGGCCATCAAGCACCGTTCTCAGTTCACCTTCAGCGGAGGGACGAACTTCAGCTACACGCAGGTCTGGTACTCCGGCGCCGACTGCGACACCGGAACCGAGGTCGCCGAGCTCACGGTTTCGGGTACCTACACCGTGGGCGACTGCTTCGGGCGCGTTTGTGACGAGGACAACTTCATCGTGCCACCCTCCTCTATCAGCGCTAGGGGCCGGAGCTATTTGCGGGCGCTCTGCCGCCAGAATCCGTTGGCGAGCGAGATGTCGCGCACCAGCCGGGCGCTGGGCCGGGGGGTACGCTGCAGGGTCTCGTAGTCGACGCCGTATAGCCCGAAGCGCGGCACGAATCCCTCTCGCCACTCGAAGTTGTCCGTGAGCGACCAGTGACAGTACCCCAGCACGGGCACGTCCGCGTCCATCGCGCGCCTGAGCTCGCCCAGGTACGAGCGCATGTACGCGGGCCGCAGATCGTCGGTGGCGTCGGCCAGCCCGCCTTCGGTGATGTAGAACGGAACCCCCGGGTAACGCCGGCGCGCTTCCATCAGGGTGCGGTACATCCCGCGCGGGTAGATCTCCCAGCCCATGTCGGTGACCGGGGCGCCGGGGCGCACGGCCGTCAACGCGTGCGCGATCTGTCCGGGCAGGTCGCCCTGGAGCGGGTTAAGCTCGACGAGGTTGCGCGTGTAGTAGTTGATCCCGATGAAGTCCTGCGTGCCACGCGCCTCGGGGATCCTCTCATCGAGATGAAACGTGAACGGGATGCTCAGCCGGACGCGGCCCGTTTGAATGGCGTCGGAGAGCATCCAGTTGAAGGCCTGGTTGAGCATGCGGGCCCCGAGGTGGTCGATCGGGTTCCACACCCTCTTGGGGTCGAACAGGCGCACGAAATGAACGATCCCCACCTGAACGGGGTGGTTGCTCCCCTTTCGGGCCTCGTGAAGCGCCCGGTAGGCGGCGGCGTGGGTGCGAAGAAAACCTACGATGGCCGGACCCAGGCTCGCGATGTCGTTGCGCGACGGCGGGATCAGATCCGTCGCGTGACCCACGAAGAGATGGATGGCGCCATCGACGGATGTCGTCCACCACCGCACGCGCGGCGCGATCCGCGTCGCAGCCAGCCGCGCGAACCGCGCGAAGGCCTGGGGTGCGCCTTCCCACGAGAAGCCGCCCCGATCCTCGAACCACTTGGGCAGGGTGAGCTGGTGCAGCGTGAGCAGCGGCTCGATCCCGAGCCCCTCGAGGTGGGCTACGGCCTCGCGATAGTGCTCCACCGCGCCCGCATCGACGACGCCCTCGCGGGGTTCGATCCTGGCCCACTCCAGGGTCATCCGAAACTGGCTGACCCCGAGGTTCTTGGCCAGCCGGTGATCTTCGCGAAAGCGGTTCCAGTGGTCCACCGCCACGCCGGATTCCGGCACGTCGTCGTGGTCTTGCTCAAAGGCCCACCAGTCGCTGTTGATGTTCATTCCCTCGTGCTGGTGGGAGGAAACGCCCACGCACCACTTGAAACCTGGCGGAAACGAAACGAACTCCAGGTCGTCGTCCAATAGGGATCCTGCCCGCGCGGAACCCAAACAGGCCGTCACCGCGGCGAGCGCCCCGAACCCGTACCCGAACGTCATCTTCCTCATATGGAGGGGGTATACATCCTAATTGAGCGAAGGGAAGAGGGTAGGGAATATTGTTGAGTGGTGCGGTCGGAGGTTGTTCGCGTGGTGTAGCGAGTGAAAATGCTTGTTCGCTCGAGGTGGAGCTGGGGGACTGTGCTTGAGGAAGTGCGCAAGACTTCAGGTGAGAGGAATGAAAGAAGGATCGCATAAAGGAAGATCGGCGGCTTTGGTGCTCTCATGGTCTCCCTGCTAGGACGTCGTTTTGGGTGTCTCGGGTCCATATGATGATACCACCTGATTTCGCTGGTGAAGTCGACCACAGTGCGCCGCGCTGTAGCCGGCCGTCAACCAGCCAGGAGTCATGGGTGCATGAATAACAAGTGACAAATATTACAAAATATGTCACAAAACATTCATATGCTGCGGAGCGAAGTTGGCTAAGAGAACGAAATCCAGACGGCAGAAGGGCAGACATGATGGAACGGCCGCTGGGCTCTCCAAGCTGAAGCGTCTAGGGTTGTTTCGGATTGCGGATGCCCGGGGCGTCGGTGTGTCTCAGCCCACGCTTTCGCGCTGGGTCGCTGCGGGCAAAGTGCTTCGCGTTGCCCCCGGTCTCTACTGCCACCCGGACTTCAAGATCGATCCGGCAGAACTGGACTTCGCGGTAGTGGGCGCTCTCTTCGGTCCCGAGTCCGCCATTGGGGGCATGACGGCGCTGTTCCATTACAGACTGGTCGAGCAGGTGCCGAGCCAGATTTGGGTGATGGTGCCCAAGACCACTCGCAGTGCCAACCCCTTGTACCGTCTCGTTCGAACGCAGACGGTACCCACGGTTGGTGTCGAGGACCATGGCCTGTACAGGATCACTAACCTAGAACGTACCCTCGTGGAGGCCCTTCGGTATTCATCCAAGATCGGCCTGCGCACGGCCCTCCGGGCCACGCGGACGGCGCTCGCCGAGAGGCGCACGACCCTGGAGAAGATCATGCGCCAGGCTAGGGCGCTTGGACTCGCCCGCGTTGTGGAGCGCCATTGGGAGGCACTGGTTCCCGAAGGGCGGGCTGCGTGAGCGAGCGTGCTACGCAGCCCAGGGGCCGCACACAGTGCGAACCCGGTGATGTGAAATTAAGGACTGGCCCGTATCCGCCAAGATTGCAGGCCGTCCGCGATAAGTTCAGAGAGCCCGGAGGAGTGATCCTCCGGGTTTTTTTGTTTTACGGGGGCTTGAAGCTACGGCGCATGAGTTGGCTCCTTGTTGGAGCCGCGCTGTAGGAAGAACGTAGGAACTTTGTAGGAAACTCCCGTAAACTCGCGACAGTTCGGGTAAGGTCGCGGCCATTCTCAACTCGTAACTGCTTGAAACCTAACAGCCCGAAATGAAAAGGCCTCCCACAAATTCCTTTGGAGGAGGCCGTCAAAATTGGAGGTGACGGTGAGAATCGAACTCACAAAATACGGTTTTGCAAACCGTCCCGTTAGCCATTCCGGCACGTCACCCCGCTCACGAAGAGGCAGAAGCCAGAGTTATCAGGGGCATGGGAGAAGTGTCAACCGAGCGGGCGGGGAGGGGGCGTCCCGGGGGATGCGTGCGCGGCACAGTGTGAGGGAAATCTACTCGGGAGGAACAGGGAAACGCTTTCGTCCCTCTCGGTCGCGCCGCCCAGAGCGGCTTGTGAGCGGGGTGTTGTCCTCCGTCATCACGTTCATGAGTTGATGGCTATGCCGCGTGCGTCGTTCTCGCAGTCAGGCTGAGGCTTGCCCGGTCCGTTCGAGAAACGCAGCCAGGCGGGCCACGCCCTCCGAGGACGCGTGCACCTGTTTCTCGATGATTCCGAGCTGTGTCGGTTTCAGGGGCTCAGGGGGTTTCTGCGATGATGTCGGCCACCGGTGGCACGGGAGGCGTCGCTCCGCCCAAGGGCGGGCAGGGCCCCGTGCCCGGCGCCGGAGGAAGGTCCGGGAGAAGGATGCCAGGGCAGCGGGCCTGGGTGTAGGCACGCAGCATCTGCACGACCGCCAGGTCCGGCACCGTGCCGTCTGACTTGGCGATCCCGACGGGATCGAAGGTAGAGAGCGTCCAGAAATTCATAGGCAGCGGCACCTCACCGGGCCGGGGCGTGGCGTTCGGGCCGCGCTCGCCCCAGGCCAACAGCCGGCGGATCAGCTCGCGGCGTTGGGTGACGGTGGTGGCGGTGAGAGGCAAGTCGGCCTCGATCGCCCGAGTGTTGCCGCCCACGCCGAACTCGCCCACGGCGAGCCGGGCGGTGCCGAACTCGGGCACGGTGCAGAGGGGGGGGCTCCCAGTGCTGCTGGTGCTTCGCATGAGGCGGCTACGCACGTCGGCCCAACGGCCGCTCACGCCCGCTACCGGATCGGAGGCCGCGAGCACATCCTGCCAATTTCCGTAGAAACTCGGCGCCACGAAGTCGAAGGAGCCCACGAGCTCGCGGTAAGCCGAGCAGTTCGCGGCCGTGGGCATGAGGTTTGTGGCCATCGGGTGCCAGTTGGGGTTCATGCCCACGCGCACGCGCGAGCGGATCGCCGCGGGGATCCCCGCGCGCATCCGGGTGAGAAGGTCCGACCACTCGGCGGGGTAGCTCGCGGTGGAACGCTCGAGCTCGGCCGCGGGAACGATGTCGACCTGGGTGCCCGAGGCCGCGAGCTCCGTGGCGTGGGCCGCAAGCCAGGTGTTGAACTCGCCGAACATCGCGCTTTCGAAGTTGGAGTCCGGGTGAACGTCGAAGGTGGCGCGCCAGGCGGCTTCGCGGGCGCCCGCGAGCGTATTCGGATGCTCCAGGTGCGGCTGGAAGGTGATGTCCATGCCCGCTCGGCGCACGTACTCCAGGCAGCGCTCGAGCTCGCCGGGGTTCATTGTGCGCGAGGCGGGAAGGGTGCGCATGGCGGGAAGCCCGTCGGAGTTCGCCGGGAGCGTGGGATCATCCACCGCCATCACCGCGGGCACGATCGCAGCCGTGGTGAAGCCCGCGGCGCGAGCGGCGTCCACCCGCTGGGCGCAGCTGCGGTCGAGGTCGCCCGGGTGGTAGCTCGTGAGCGAGAAGGCCAGCGCGGGCGAAAGCGTGGGCGGGTTGGGGCAAAGGGGGCCGGCCTGCGCGGCGGGCGCCGAGAGTACTCCGAGCGCGAGGAGGAGCCTCAGGCCGAAAGGGCCCCAGCGTTGGCTGAGATGTGATGCGAAGTCGAACATCCCCTGACGTCCATTCTAGCAGCTGGCGGAGGGCGGGTGTAACTCCCGGGAAATGGGCGAAATCCCACAGCTGCCCGAGGGCTTCCGGCGATCGTGCCACCATCTGTCACCCGATTTCTCTGGGTAGATAGGTCAAGAATACAGAGGCGAAGGAGAAATTCAGATGAACCAGTTTCGTGTGACGATCGGGATGGCGCTTGTGGGCCTGGCGGTGACCGCGGCCATGATCGGCGCGGCGAGCGCCGAGGAAGGCACGGAGGAGGCATGGGAGGGGTACAGCTTCCATGTCACTCCGGGGGAGTGTCAGGGGCATGTCGTGGGTACGGACGGCGCGCTGAAGTCCGTGAACCTTCAGGATACCGGCACGGGCGTGGAAGGCGATCAGACCTGGACCGGCAAGTACCAAGACCTGAAGTTCACCGTGGATCTCCTGGCCTCTGGCTCCATGGGGGCGACGATCCGCGATCTTGCGAAAGGCATCTCCGCGAGCGGGCACTCCACGCCGCACGTCGGATTTCAGGAGATCGGCGCGAAGCTCGAAAGCCGGGGGCGGCCGCGTGCCTGGATCCACTGCCAGGTGGAAGTTAACTAAACGCCCCTTCGCTCGGCGCCCCAGATGAGCTTGTGAAGCTGCGTCTGGAGGCGCACGGGCAGCCGGTCTTCGAGAATCGACTCCGCAAGCCAGCGCAGCTCCACGCCCTCGTAGGGCGCGAGCGGTGCGGCCACGGGCTGCGCGCCTGAGAAGAGCACCTCGCAGTGCGCGGGCAAACGTCCGGAGCGCAGGATATCGCGGGCCCAGGCGTAGTCAGCGCGCGAGCTGATCACGAACTTGATCTCGTCGCCGGGCCGTAAGAGAGGGAGGTTTTTCTCCCAGCCTCCGCGATTCATGCCGCTCGCGGGCGTTTTGACGTCCATCACGAGCCGCGCGCGGCCCGCCACCGGCGCTACAGAAGCCTCTCCGTGGGTCTCGATCGAAACGGCATAGCCGCTGGCGCGCAGCCGCTCCACGAACTCGGGCGTCTGCCGTTGCAGGAGCGGCTCGCCGCCCGTGACAAGCACGTGTTTCACCTGCATGGGCCGAATGGCGGCGAGCACATCGTCGATCGACATACGCGTACCGCCCCTGAAGGCGTACTGCGAATCGCAGTAGGCGCAGCGCAGGTTGCAGCCCGTCAGGCGCACGAAGGCGAAGGGCAGGCCCGCTGCCGAGCTTTCGCCCTGGATGCTGTGAAAGATCTCGGTGACCAGGAGCCCGTCGAACGCCACGGCCCCGGGCATAGCACAGGAAGGGGTCGGAGCCTTTTCTGCGTAACGTCGCGCGA
>JADZFF010000053.1 GCA_020850015.1 Bdellovibrionales bacterium
CAGGTCCGCACATTTGCCTTTCGGCGACCCTGTGGAAATACTTGCCCATATTGTTCCATCAATTCAGGTAGGGGACGGGGGGAATCGGGGTCGGGGGGGGTCGGTTCGGAGGATTCGGGGCGCTTGCCCTGTTGCTGCTTACCTGTTCTGCGGGAATTTCCCGCGCGATAGAGCCACTGACTAAGGCGCCGCTCCTGTGCAAGGAGAATTTCCCAAATACCGCCGTGCAGCTACGCCCTTGCTCTGAATTGAAAACCCAGATCCTCGCGGGCTCCGTTCTCGGACCTGGAGGGGAAGAACGGGGCCTCAACCACTACTCCAGGTTCAAGATCAATCAGCACTACGAAGACACCGGCGCCATGAACTGGAAGCCGAAATTCTCGAAGGCCGTGATCAACGTCGCGCCTCCTTTGATCAACGCCTGCAGCCTGGTGCCCATCCCCCCGCTGAACATCCCGTCAGAAGGAGGCCAGATCGCCCCTGGCGCTGCCTCCACAAACCACCTTGGCAAGACCTGCGGCGATTTCTGCAGCATCACTGTCAAGGTCGACGTGGAAATCGGCTGTAACGCGGTATTCGACCTCCCCCCCTGGGAGTGCGACATGAAACCGAAGTACCCGAAAATCACGATCACGCCTGAGACTCAGTTGCCTCTGTGTCGCCGAGAGGAATCTCTGCTGCGTGGTGCCTTCATGCAGATTATCGAGTGCAACCGCGCGAAGGTTGCTGAAGAGATCAGCGGGGCGGGCATCATCGATATCACCACCGACGTCCCAGGGACGGATGGAGCCTGCGCGGAGCTCGCCCGAAACTCCCTGAGTTTTCACGAGGAGCAGAATGTGGTGATCTCGGACCTCCTGACCAATTTCACCAGTGCGAACGAACTCGCTGCGCGAATGGACGCCTGTCGCATCGGCCTCTCTGCGAATACGGATCCGGGAGACAGTGAGGAACCCATGACGCTCGTGCCCTGCTACCTCGCAGGTGCGCGCGCAGCGATCGCGTCGGCATTCACGGCCGTTGCTCTGTGCGAGGTTCATGCCCGGGCGCGCCGCATGTTCCAGAGGAACTTTACGGACCCCGGCCCGGACAATTTGCTGAAATCCATCATCGATGGCTCGGGCGGGATCATGGAAACCTGTGCGCAACAGTGCGGAAATGCCTCTCGATATGAGAGTTGCAAACCCAACTTCGGAAACGTGGTCAGCGCCGTGGTCTCGGACGGTCTGAATGCTCTCACGGCGCTGGAGAAGAAAGCCGAAGAGTGCGCGGAAAACGAGGCCAACCCCTGCGCGAGGGACTGCTACCGCAGTGAGCTGATGTCGCGACTCTCATCCTAGCTCAACGACCGATTCCCAGTCTCGGGGTGTGGCCCATGACCAACGCGAAGTGGTCCTTCATACTGCTGCTCGGGCTCCTCGGAGGGAGTGCCGCCTGTTCAAGCGGCGAGTTTTCGGGGGCCGAAGACGGCCCGCCCAAGACGCCCATCAACCCTCAGACTCTATGTCCCGCGGTCGTTGCCCTGGGAGGATACGTGGCGGCCCCCCCCGGGGGCGGCGCCCCCGTCCTGTGCATCTGCCCTGGCGGGGAGCAGCTCGCCTATGACGGACCTTGTCCTTCCGGAGGACCTGAAGACCCAAGGGACCAGGCGATCTTTGAACCCTTTGTCGAAGGTTTGAACGCCCGAAAAACATTCGACAGCAACCTGGACGAGGCCAAGAAGTTCGTTGACACCGGCCGCGCCACGACGACCTTCGATGGCACGGCTTCGGCCGCAACGGCCGAACAGGGGGACGGCACTGCCAGCGGTAAGGGCGAAAAAGGCAAAGGCGACAAGCGAACCGACAGCGGCCTGGACATCACGGGCGGCGGCGGGGGCTCGGGCGGCTCGGGCTCGGCGCCCTCCGACGGCATGGAGCTCGGCCGGGCCACCACAGACCCGGCACCTGAAGAGAAACAGAAGCGGGATCGTGGCTACGACTCAGGCGGCGGCGCGGTCTACACGGGCGGCGGCGCCGTGACAGCCGAAGGCAGAAACCACGGTAACGAGGAGAGCAAGGAAGTCCATGGCAGGTTCGTGGACTTCGGCGATGCCCCGGCCGACGCGAAGACCGCGCGCGGCTCAGCGAGAAACGGCGGCGGCGGACTCGAGCCCTCGGGCGACCTGGGCGCGCGCGCGGCTCCAACCAATCAGGACCCCGGGCTCGGCGAGCTCGGGCCCATGGGAACCGACGACCGCGAGGACTACTTCAGCCTCATCCCACGCCACGGCAGCCTCTTCGAAATCATCTCCGACCGCTACCGCGTGGAGACTCGCGGCTGGCAGAGCGAAGACATCCCGCTTTGAAGGGGTCGGAGCCTTTTTTGCGTAACGGCGCATCAGAGACGTAACGGCGCCTCTCGATTTTTGACGCGCCGTTACGCAGAAAAGGCTCCGACCCCGTTTACTTTTAGCGCGTAACGGCTTCCGGGTCCTTGGCGAGCTCGCGGGTCATGTTCTTCTCGTGCGCTTCGACGGTGCCTCCGCCGATCTCAAGAAGCTTGGCGTCGCGCCAGAGGCGTTCCACCACGTACTCGCCCACGTAGCCGTACCCGCCCAGCGCCTGGATGGCCCTGTCGGAGACGCGTTTTCCCATGCCCGAAGCCACGAGCTTCACGCCGTCGGAGTCGAGGCGGTTGCCCTCTTTGGCGAGGTTCATCCGGCGGGCCACGTCGTACACGTAGCTGCGGCAAGCGCGGTACTCGGCGTAACTGCGCGCGATGTGGTTCTGGATCTGCCCGAAGTCGCGGATGGGCCGGCCGTAGGCGGAGCGCTCGGAGGCATAGCGATTCATAATGTCGATCGCGCGGCGGGCGATGCCCAGGCTCTGGGCAGCCAGGGTGAGCCGCTCGAGCTCGAGGTTCCGCATCATATGGAGGAGCGACTCCCCCTCGGCACCCACGAGCGCCGCCGCGGGCACCTGGCAGTGCTCGAACACGAGCTCGGCCGTGGGCGAGGCGCGCATCCCGAGCTTGTCGTGGATTTTCTGGCCGACAGCGAACCCGGACATGCCCCTCTCCACGAGGAATGTGCTGATCTGGGCGCGGCCGCCGACATCGTCGTTCGTGCGCGCATAGACCAGCACGACGTCGCAAGGCGTACGGTTGTCGTCGATCGTGCCGTTCGTGATCCACATCTTGCGGCCATTGAGCTCGTAGCCCTGCCCCTTGCGCATGGCTCTGCTCTGCATGCCCAGGACGTCCGTGCCGACCGCGGGCTCCGTCATGGCCATCGCTCCCACCCACTCACCGGAGCAAAGCTTCGGGAGGATGCGCTTCTTCTGGGCCTCGGAGGCGTTCACGGCGAGGTTGTTGGCACAGAGAAAAGCATGGGCCAGGTAGGACAGGCAGAAGCCGGGATCGGAGGCGCTGAGCTCCTCGCACACGATCACCGCCGCCAGCGCGTCCATACCCGATCCGCCATAGGCTTCGGGTACTGTGACACCGAGCAGGCCCAACTCCCCGAGCTTCCGGAAGAGCGGGAGGTTGAAGCGCTCCTCCCGGTCGCACTCGGCGGCCTGGGGCTCCACTTCGGCGCGCACGAACTGCGCCACCGTCTCGCGGAGCATGCGGTGCTCCTCTGTGGGATTATACAGGTCGAACTGATGAAGACTGATGGTTTGGTCGGTGCGCAACGGAACTCCCCTCTCGAGTAACGACTCCCTCTGGCCTTACCATAGGCTCAGATTAACGCTGAGCGCCATACGTGACAGATTCCACAACTTTTACAAGAAGCTGCGGGCCAGACTTCATGCCTGCTTCGAGCGCACGTCATCCGAGCTCAGTCTTTCAAGAATGGCCGCCACCCGGTTCACGGAGCGCACCCAATACTCGGCCCGGAGCCTTCGGGCCTGTGCGGGACTGAGGTCGCCCATCCGCCCCAGGCGGGCGCAGCGCTCTCGAAAGGCGTGATACAGGCCCACGGCCCCGGCCACGGAAATGTTGTAGCTCTCCGTCAGGCCCACCATGGGCAGGAACACCCGATCATCGGCCAGCTCCTGCACCTCGGGCGACACGCCATCCCGCTCGTTCCCGAGCACCAAAGCCACGGGCGCAGTGAAATCGACCTCCGTGATCGAGCGGGCCTGAGGATCCACGGCGGTGACGCAGATCCGGTATCCCCGTTCCTTGAGCTGCCGGATGCACTCCACGCCCGAGTCCCAGCGGGTGATGTCGAGCCAGTGCTGGGCCCCGCCGGCGACGCGGTTTTGGACGCGGCTCGAGACTTCGCCCCGGATCACCTGGAAGCCTTGGCAGCCGAGCGACTCGGAGGTGCGCATGACGGCGCTCAGATTGCCACGGTCGTAGACGCGATCCGCGACCGGCATGAGCGAGTAGGTGCGATGCGCGAGCACGGTGTCGAGCCTTTGCCGGCGCTCGGCCGACACGTAGGGCTCGAGCCAGCGCAGCACGTCCTCCACGGAGTACCTCGCGTCGCCGACGTTCACCCACTGCTCGTCATGCGGAAAGCGAGGAAAAGGCGGGCGCTCCATTTTCGCGGCCCTCAGGAGGCCCGGACGTCGATGAGGCGGAAGGCCTCCACGTCCACGAGGCCGCGGTCGGTGAGCTTGAGCGAGGGGATCACAGGCAGACTGAGGAAGGCGAGCTGAAGGAAGGGCTCCTCGAGTGCGCAGCCGGCGTCGCGCCCCGCGGCCTTGAGCGTGCGCAAGTCCCGCGCGAGCTCGTCGGGGCGACGGCCAGTCATGAGGCCCCCAAAAGGCAGAGCCAAACGCGCGCTCACCTTCCCTCCCCTCGCCACGGCGAAGCCCCCGCCGCACTCGATCAGCGCAGCCAGTGCCACGCGCATGTCCTCGGTGCGGCTTCCCACCACGATGAGGTTGTGGCTGTCGTGGCCCACGCTCGAAGCGATGGCGCCGTCGAAGCCCTCGCCGAACCCGGTGACGTAGGCGTTCGCGGGCTTTCGGCCCTTGCCGTAGCGCTCGAGCACCGAAACCCGCGCCACCCCGCGCGCGCCCGAGTCCGTGACCCTGCGCCCGGTGAGGATCTTGCCCGGCCAGACCTCCATGGCGTGCACGCGCCCTTCGGGGCCCTCGAGATCGCGGGCCTGGGGCACGCGGGCTTTGATGGTGTTGCCCGTGGAGCCGAGCTTGGCCGAGCCGAACTCCATCTCGGAGACCAGCCGCCCCCGCTTCAGCACATCCTTCACCGCCACCGCGCGGGGATCCTCCAGCCACACCAGATCCGCCTCGTAGCCGGGCGCGATGGCGCCCCAGCGCCGCGCGCCCCGGTTCGTGAGCCCGTAGTGGCGCGCCACGCTCCAGCTCGCTGCCCGGTAGGCCACTTCGGGCGCGACGCCCGAGCGGATCGCCCCGCGCACCAGATGATCCACGTGGCCTTCGTCGGCGATGTCGAGCGGGTTGCGGTCGTCGGTGCAGAATCCCATGCTGGTCGAAGTAGCGAGATTCAGAAGCGGCGCGAGCTCCTTCAGATCCTTCGCAACACTGCCTTCGCGCACCCAGACCGAGATCCCCTTCAGGAGCTTCTCGGCCGCCTCGGAGCGCTCGGAGCTCTCATGGCAACTGGAGATCCCCACGGAGGCATAGGCCGAGAGCGCCTTGCCCTTGAGCATGGGCGCATGCCCGTCCATGAGGCCGCCCTGGAAGGCCACAATCTTTCGGATGACCTCGGGGTCGGCGTTCAGCACGCCCGGCATGTTCATGACCTCGGCCAGGCCCAGCGCGCGCGGGTGGAGCGCCAGCGGCAGGAGATCGGCCGCGCCGTGCTTGCCTCCCCCGTTGGTTTCGAGATGCGTGGCCGGCACGCAGGAGCTCAGCATCACCCAGAGGTCCAGACGCAGCTTTTCGGCCGCCTTCAGGAAAAACTCGATCCCCTTCACCCCCTGCACGTTCGCGAGCTCGTGCGGGTCGCAGATCGCGGAGGTGGTGCCCTTGGGGAGCACGGCCTGCTCGAAGTAGGCCGGCACCATCATGGAGCTCTCCAGGTGCACATGCGCGTCGATGAAGCCGGGCACGAAGTGCGCGCCCCGGGCGTCGATCACGCGTTTGGCCGTGAGGCCGGGCTCGATGCCCACGATCACGCCGTCCTGTACGGCGATCTCGCCCTCCACGAAGCGGCAGGAGAACACATCCAGAAGGCGGCAGTTGCGGATGAGCAGATCGCAGGACCTGCGGCCCTGGGCGGCCTCCAGGCGGGCCGCGAGCTCTTTCGGGCCAGGACCAGCGGACTTGCGGCTCGGGGCTCTGGCGCCTTTAGCCCGGCCCACCCTGATCCCCCTGGTCCTCGGCACCGGTTCTGAACGCGCGCAGGGACTCGGCCTTCCTCACGC
>JADZFF010000054.1 GCA_020850015.1 Bdellovibrionales bacterium
AGAGGTTTGGGTCGCGATTGAGTCTTGCGCGGGGCATGGTCGCCGACGTTGCAAGTTTCGGGGTAAGCGCGAAGGGGTCGGAGCCTTTTCTGCGTAACGGCGCATTTACGCGCCGTTACGCAGAAAAGGCTCCGACCCCTTCTCAGAGCTTCTGGGCTTCGAGCCAGAGGTTCTGGAGCCGCTCAGTTTTCGGATCGTCAGGAGAGACATCCTTGGCGAAGCGGGCGGCGGCCTTGATCATGGGGCGCGCAGCCGCGGTCCAGCGGTCGAGCATCACAAGCACGTCGGGCGGCACGAGCTGCGTGCGCGCGGTGCGAAGCTCGGTGGCGTGCTGGAGCAGCATCAAGGAGAGCCCGCCCAGGTGGTAATAGGCGTTCAGGTTCGCGGGCTGCACCGTGATTTGCGCGATGAGCATCGCCTGAATCTCCGAGAGCCGGGCCGCGAAGGACAGCGAGTCGCGAAGCTGACGGAGGTCCTCCAGCCGAATGTCGGCCAGCGCCTGCTCGATCATCGCGCGGCCCGAGTTGAGATCGGGCGCGATCCGGAGGCCCGACACGGTGATCTCGAGATCCGCGCGGGCGCGCTCGCCCCCCGGCCCGGAGGGACGATCGAGGATCAGAGGCTGGATCGACCCCGAGGGCAGCACCAGCAGGTACCTTTCCTGGGCGCGTTTTACGCCTTCCGCCGCGAGGTAAACCCCACGCGGCCGCTCGGACTCTGGCAGGGCGGGGTTGCGCACCTCGAACCAGCGCAGGTACCAGCGTTTCGGGCTCACTCTGCGCATTTTTTCGACGTGCGGTCCCAGAGCCAGAGCCTTCAGCCCCGCACATCCCCCGCCGAGGCGGCCCTCGAGCAGGCAGCTCTTGAGCCTTGACGCCAGGGACGCGGCGTCGGTGCCTCCCTCCGGCGTGCGTGGGCCCTCCAGAGTGAGCCGCACCCCGGGATCGTGCCACCGGGAAATCACCCGCGCCGGAAACTGTTTCGGGGGGCCCGGAGTGTAGGGGAGCGAGAAAAACACCGGGTTCCCATCGAAGCGCTTCGGCCAGAGCCCGATGGCGTAATAAAAGGGCAATGGGGCCCAGGATCTCCGGAAAAAGGGATCACCGATGGCGGGCGTAGCCTGGACGTTCCAGTCGAAAGCCTTCTGCGCCAGAGGCTGCGAGCGGAGCCAGGCGAGCCCGCCCGCGATGTTAAGCAGGACGCCCGCCAACGCGAAAAGCGCTGCGGTCGCGAGACCGAGCTTCCGAGGCGTTTCGGGCCGCGCGGCGAAGGCGCCTCGCTGCAGCCCCCAGGCCGCGCGCGCCGCCACGAGCCCCGTGAGCCGCTCGCCGGTGGAGTCCGTCAGTCGCAGCCCGCAGGCCAGCTGCCCCGGAGTCCCCGATAGCGAAGCGCAGGAGATCGTTCGCGCCGCTGCCGCCGTCAGTATCCAGACGGCGATGAGCGGGGCCGTCGGGAAGGGGGGCGCCCCAGGAGCCGCGAGCAGGAACCAGTGCAGGCCGAACATCCAGCCGAGGTCCACGCATGCGGCCAGCACGCGAAGTGCGAAGGGGGCGCGCATTTGACTCCTCCTCCCACGAGGTTACACTTAAACCACCAGTGATTGAAGTAAGCCGCCTCAATGGAACGCCCTTCTTTCTCAATTGCGAGCTGATTCGATCCGTCGAGGCCACCCCGGACACCGTCATTTCGTTGTTGAGCGGCGAGAAGTTGATGGTGAAGGAGACCGTCGACGAGGTGATCCGCAGGGTGATGGACTACCGGAAACGGATTCACCAGGAGCCGCCCGCCCGGGCGTGAGGCAACGATGGACATCACATCAGTAGTTGGAACGCTCCTCGGCATCCTCGCCGTCTTCGGGGGGGCGCTGCTCGAAGGCCTGCATATGTCGGACATCATGCAGCCCACCGCCGCGATCATCGTGTTCGGCGGCACCTTCGGCGCCGCGCTCGTGTCTTATCCGCCGCAGGACATCCGCAAGGCGGCCTCGATGTTCCCGCTGATCTACCAGAAGGTGGAGCTCGACGTGCGCCCCGTGATCGAGGAGATCGTGCGCATCGCGACGATCGCGCGCAAGGAAGGCGTGCTCGCGATCGAGGGTCAGCGCGAGTCGATCGTGAACCCGCTGTTCAAGAAAACCATCAAGTACGTCATCGACGGGTTCGAGCCCAACACCGTGAAGGAGATCATCGACACCGAGATCATCCTCGCGCTCGAGGAGGAGGAGACCGCGGGCAAGGTGTACGAGGGCGCCGGCGGATACTCGCCCACGATCGGCATCATCGGCGCCGTGCTCGGCCTTATCCACGTCATGAAGTCACTCGACGACCCGTCGAAGATCGGCTCCGGCATCGCCGTGGCCTTCGTGGCCACCGTGTACGGCGTCGGAGCCGCGAACCTGCTGCTCATCCCTTGGGGTACCAAGCTCCAGCGTAAGGCCGCTCAGCGCGCGATCCAGAAGGAAGTCGTGAAAATCGGCGTCGTGGGAATTCAGGAGGGCCTGAACCCGCACTTCCTCCAGGAGAAACTCGAGGTCTTCGTGGAGGAACACCTCCGCGCGGACGGCGAGCACAAGTGAGCGCGGCATGAAGAAGAAACATCCGGAGCACGTCAACCTGGAGAGATGGTTGGTGTCTTACGCGGACTTCATCACGCTGCTTTTTGCCTTCTTCGTCGTGATGTACGCCATCTCCATGCAGGATCTGGCCAAAGTGAAGATGGCGGCCCAGAGCATCCGCGACGCCTTCGGCTCCGGTGGCGACGTGGGTGTTGTGGGTCTCGACGGCCAGGGCGGCGGCGAGACGATGAATCAGTTCGATACCGCGAATCCCCCTCAGGGCCGGATCCTCGATATGCCCGCGGGCAAGGTGAATGTCTCGGCCGATCCGGACCCGGAGCTCAAGACCCTCAAGGAGAAGCTCGAGGAGACCGTGAGCCTCGAGCTCGGAGTGACGAGCGCGAGCGACCGGATGCATATGCTCTTCGATAGCCGGGGCCTCGTCGTGAGGCTCGCCGTCACGGACTTCTTCGAGCCCGGGGGGATCGAGGTGGTGGCCGACTTGAGGCCCCTGCTCGACCGCGTGGGGCGGGTGCTCGCCACCACTCCGAGGCTCATCCGGGTGGAGGGGCACGCGGACCCGAGCGAGGAGCGCCTCCTCGCCGCGCGGAGGGAAAAGGGAGGCACGGGCCCGGCTACGGGCTGGGAGCTTTCCGCGGCGCGGGCCTCGTGGGTGGTGAGGTATTGGCTGTCGCGCTTCGCCTTCGATCCCACGCGGATAGGAGCCGCGGGCTACTCGCATTACCGGCCCCTGCGTGAGTCGGGCACGGAATGGTCGAAGGGCGCGAACCGGCGGATCGAGATCGTGATCCTGAACAACGAGTACCGGTAGCGGCGCTCGCCGCTAGATTCCCCGGAAGAGGTCGAGGGGATCGATGCTCTGGCGCTTCTTCGTGACGAAGTTGCACTTGAGGTCCCGCCAGAAGTTTTTCCCGGCGTCGAACTGCAGGATCTGGTTGTCGTCCGTGTTGGTCACGAATCCTTCGGTTGCGGCCAGCGCGGCCTTCCGATCGAACAGGAAGTGGCGGTTCACGAGCTCGGTGTACCACTCGTGGGTGCCGGTCTTGGCTCTGAGGTTGAGCGTGTCCGCGAGCCGTTCGAGGTTGGAGTCGTACTTAGGGCCGGGCGTGAGCAGCATCCCGTCCTCGCGGCGCGCGATCATGTAGAGATCGCCTCCGACGTCAAAGATGAAGAGGCCATTGAAAACCTCGGCTGCCGCGCGAAGAACGCTCGCCATCGCCGGGCAGCTGAGTCCATAGCTATGGAACCAGAGAAGCGCAACGCCGCCCGGAGTGAGGCGGGAAAGCACCTCCGCGTAGTATTCGCGCGTGAAAAGGCTCGCCACCCCGTCCACCCAGGGGTTCGAAGGCTCGGATATGATCAGATCAAAGGTCCGGCGCGTATTCCGGAGAAACTCCCTGCCGTCGCGGTTCAGGATGCGGACGGCGGGATGATCCCAAACGACGCCGTTCACCTCAGGGAAGTACTTCTTCGAGAACTCGATCATCGCCGGGGAGAGCTCGATCAAAGTGGAGCGTTCCACCTTCTCGAAGGCGAGCGTCTCGGCAAGCGTGGACCCGATCCCCAGCCCCACGGTCAGGATGTTTTTCGGAGAAGGCTGAGCCAATACAGCGAGCTGCGCAACGAGCCGCGTGGTGCGCAGGTCGCCCTTGTTGTTGCCGTCGACTTTTCCGTTGATCGTGAAAAATCGGGTGTCACCGTCGCGCGGCTCGTGGATCCCGATGGTCGCGTGCGGATCATCGCGGTAGGCGAGCAAGCGCCTGAACTGCGAGGTCTGAAAGCTCCAGGCGTCGACGAATCCCCCGTCCTTGAGCATCTTCTCGGTTGGGCGGGCGAAACGGTTGTAGAAGAGTCCAGAAGTGAGGAGTACCGGATCGAACGCGGGCACCACGGCGAGGCACACGGCGCCCAGAGTGAGCGCGGCCACGGGACGAGCGCCGCCCTTCCACAGCACCGCGGCGGTCACAGCCGAGGCCAGGAACAGCGCGCCGCCGATGACCTGCCGCAGGCTTTCGATTCCGAAGACGGGCAGAAGCAGGAATGAGCCCGAGAGGGCCCCGAAGAGCAGACCGAGCACGTTGAGAGCGTAACCGCGGCCTACCGCCGTCGTCGGGTCGGCGCGGTCGCGCGTGATCTGGCTCAGGGCTGCTGGAAACATCGCCCCCAGGACCGCAGAAGGAGGTACGAGGCAGAGCCAAACCCAGAGCGTGGCCACTGAGTAGTAGGTCAGAGCCGAGCGCTCGCCCTCGATGAGGTGCAAGGCATAGGCGATCCCGGGCGAACGCCCGAGCGCCCAGGTGCCCGCGAAGAAGAGGATCGCTCCCGCGCTTGGCAGAAGCGCGAGGAGCCGCTCCTGCGAATGGTTCCGGGCGCTCAGGCGTCCGAAGAGAAGGCTCCCCGCCACGATCCCGCCGAGGATGGCCGAGGTCACCATGGGAAACACGAAGGAACTGGGGCCGAAACCGAGGGCTGTGAGGCGGTTCCAGAGAATCTGGCACCACATCGAGACCGCGCCCGAGAGGAACAGGATCCAGGCCGCGGCGCGATCCTGAGAGGAGAGGGTTCTCATCCATCCTCGGGCCGCCGAGCGGAGGTCGGGGGTACGGAAAAGCTTGCCCCACTTGAGCTTCGACCAGTCGTCATCTGGGCGGCTCGAGGGAACCAGAAGGGTAGCGGTGAGGAAAAGAAGGAGATTGAGCCCGGCCGCGAGCAGGATGCAGTTTCGGTAGCCCAACCATGGGAGCAGGGCGAACCCGGCGGTGATGGCACCGAGGCACGCGCCGACGGTATTCGCGGCGTAAAGGGAGGGAAGCCGCTCGGAGATCTCGTTCTTCCCCTTGAACAGGGAGGAGCAGAGCACCGGCAACGTGGTGCCCATGAGCGCCGTGGGAATGAACACGATCATCCCCGCGATGAGAAACTGCGCGGCGGAGAGAAGTGGCACGCCCGGCTGGAAGGCCGTGACCCAGGCGGAATAGGGGATCTCGGCTACCCGGAGGAGCGGTTCGAACAGCAGCCCGTAGAGGCCAATGGCGAGCTCGGCCCAAAGGTAGAGCTTCAGCCCATCCACCCCCGTGGCGATGAGGCGCGGCGCGAACCAGGCGCCGACGGCGAGGCCAGCGAGGTAGGCGCAGAGGGTGGTCGCGAGCGAGTAGACGGTGTGCCCCATCAGCAGCTGAATCCGGTTCAGCCAGGTGACCTCATAGAGGAGGGCTGTGAATCCGCTCACGATGAAAAGGCCATAGGCCAGGGGTACGGTAGCCACGCGCGTGGACGCGGATTCACTCAAGCGACGCAGTTGCAGGGCCATCTCCACTGATCGGTGGATTGCCGATCTGGATAAAATCACCCTATCTATATGATAAGAAAGAGATTCTCACGGAATGACGCGGCGCTAGGGCCATATGACGCTATGTGGTAAAGGAGGGGTTCAAATATGAAACGGGGTGTCATGCGTCCTCTTCCTCAGTTTTCGCTCTGGGTGTGCGTGTTGGCGTTGGCCGCGGCCGGTCCTGTGACCGTCGCTCGCGCCGCGGGTGAAGTTTCCAACGTGGAGGTCTGCCAGTCCGCCAAGGACCGGTTCTTCTCGGACTCGGACGTGATCGTTCAGTGCCGTGAAAAGTACCACCACTACAACGCCGGCGCCGTTACCGCGCACTACAAAGCCCGCAAGAACCGCGAGTTCAAGCTGGGCTCCTTCAACATGTTCCACCTGGGCGACAACCAGAGCCGTTACAAGGACTACTCGGTGATGGCCCAGATCATCAACCAGTGGGACGTCGTGGCGGCGATCGAAGTACAGCCCCTTCCCACGGCCGAAGCCAAGCGGAACGATGATCTCGCGGAATTTCTCGCGGTAGTGGAGCAGAGCGAGACTGAGATCACCTCGGCGGATGGGCGTCCGGTCACGGCCGAGCGCATCTACGGAGACATGACTCCTCCGGGATACGTGAAGCTGCTCAAGTCCCTGATGGAGCTCGACCCCAGCTGGTCGCTCATCATCGCGGCGGAACCCGCCGGCGAGGGCACCCACAAGGAGCTTTCAGGCTTTTACTACCGTGCCCAGAACGTGAAACCCAAGCGGGTGACGGGCTGCGCGAACCAGATGGGCTGCGTGGCCCAGATCCCGAACGACATGAAGGTCGCCGTGGCGCGTGAGCCCTTCATCGCGGGATTCCAGAGCGGTCCATTCGATTTCATCGGCATGGCCCTGCATGCCCGATTCCGCGAGCCGCCGCAGGCCAGCGCCATGGCGGCCATCCGCCGGATCTTCGACGGCGTGGCGCTCGGCGTCCGCCCGAACGAAGAGGTGGCCCGCTTCGCCGAGGTGAAAGCGGTCCTGAAGGTCGCGGGCAGCCTGGCCCGGGGCGCGGAGAAGGACGTGATCGTCGCGGGCGACTTCAATCTGACCTTGAAGCCCGGCTTCACGTCGGCCTGGGAGCACGTGCTCGAAGGTCTGCCGGGCTCGCAGGTGTTCGTGAACCAGCCCACCAGCGTGAGCAAGATGAACGGGCTCGCGAACGAGTACGATCACTTCATCGCGAACGTGGAGCGGACGGCCGAGTGCTCGGTGGCGGAGGCGTCTTCCTTCAACTTCCTCGACGCCGAGACCGCCCCGATGGTTCAGGAGGCGATCGCCGGCCTGTCGCGGTACCGCCGCTCCTATGAGACGGCGATGCGCTCGGCCTACATGCCGAAGAGCAACCGCCACTACGTTCCCGTCTACAAGGAAGATCAGATCGACCAGATGATGGCCGATTTCGACCGCCGCCTGGTGGATTCGCAGTCGGACGAAAGCAACGACTTCCTCGTCTACGTGGAGCTCGTCAGCGATCACATTCCGATCGAGATGACCTGCAATACGGGCGCGAGAGACGACGATTGATTTAGTTGATATTCACAGTCCGCTAACTTGTCGCGGTGCGTATCTTTTGGTAAGCACCGCGTCGTAACCAACAACATGCACCGGTAAGGTGGGAGTCCCTATCATGATTCAGATTTCCAAAGCTCAGGGGTGGGCTGCGGGCTTGACGGCGATCACGGTGGCAGCAACGGCTGCTCCGGCGATGGCCGCTCCGAGCGCCGCGGATGTGGCGATGTGGAACCGTTACTGTAATCGCGACGGAAGCGTGCGGATCAACTCCGCCGAGATCCCGAAGCCGAATTACACGAACGCGCTCGTGAAGGGCGTGGTGGCGAAGCTGAACCACCTCGACGTGTCGAATGAGTCGGACGAAGGCGCGCAGCGCACGTTCTACTTCTACGGCGACATCGAAAAAGTATACGGAGTGTCGAGCTCGCCCACGGGCGCGAAGCCGGCCGGAACGCCTGCTGACGTGAATGCCGTCTCGGCGGCCTTCCTGACGATCGCCTGCGGCGAGTTCCGCGACAACCCCAAGATGCTCGAGCGCAAGCTCAAGTGGGCGAAAGACATCGTGGTCGTGCCCGAGCAGCGCCAGGACTACGACCCCTCGAAGCCGGTGTGGCCGCAGGTCACGGGCCCGGGCTACCGCAAGCTCCTGGAAATGAGCGAGACCCTCTATTCGCTCCGCCAGCGTGAGCTGGGCGCGGCCGCGAACGCCAGCCACACGCTCGATCAGCGCGTGGTGGACGGCATCACGAACTGCGAATACCGCTACATCCTGAAAGAGTACCTCGCGGGCGACAACGAGCTCGAAGCCTGGGGCGGCCCTGAGTCGTTCAACGCGTACAAGCGCGGCCTGGCCGAGTTCGAAGCCGGCGACGAGTGCTCGCAGGACGAGAAGGACCACTACATCGAGTTCCGCGGCGACGGCAATTTCAAGGCCCAGTCGCTCGAGTCGAACGCCTTCATCTGGAACACCCGCGTGTTCTCGAAAGGCTGCGAGACGCCGAAGAAACGCAAGAACGTCGCCGGGAACATCCTGACCGACAAGGACTGCGAGAACTACTTCAAGGCTCCGTGGCAGTCCCGCTATGAGCTGACCAAGCAGGGCGCGCTCCGCCTGTTCTTCTACCCCTCCACCCCCGAGATGGAGCGGGTCATGAAGGCCTACCAGCGCGGGTCAGGCGTGCTCGTCCTCATCACCGAAGACCTCTCCGGCGACGGCGTGGCTGACATGGTGGTGATCGACCGCAACCAGGCCGGCGGCCGGAAAGTGCTCGAGCTCCGCGCTCAGGCCGAGGGCGGCAACCCCGCTACGTCGGCTAAGCTGCGCAAGGAGATCTACGGCTACATCCTGAAAGCCGCCTCCGAGCAGATCACGCTGCCCGCGTCCTACAACGCGGCGGTGGCCTCCTTGGCCAGCGCCACGATCACGTCCACCGACGGCATCAAGCTCGTCACGAACGTGGACTCGGCCTGGAAGCCGGAGTACCTGAGCCGCCCCGACAAAGGGCTCTCGCTGGTGTTCCCGGACAAAGCCAAAGCCTGGGATCGCCTGGCCACGGTGCTGGATCGCCACACGGACTGGTACATGATCGACATGGCCAACCTGAAGATCGGCTTCTACCAGCCGACGTACTCGCCTTGGGTGGCGTCGAGCTACTACATCCACGAGTCGGACGCCTTCACGCGGCCCGGCTACGCGATGGGTCAGCCGGGCGACGGGCACCGCCACTGGATGTATGTCCAGAAGGTGCGCAAGCCGAATTGGTTCAAGGCTGAGACGATGAAGGCCGACTGGCCGAAGAACATCGATCTGCTGAACACCTGGTTTGACGAGACCACGTTCTCTCGCTCCGGCCTGGGCGCCAGCGAGAAGGCCTGGGATCGCTTCGGATCCGCGGACCACACCGAGATCGAAGCCAACCTCTGGCTGTTTGAATCGGAAGAATAGTTCTTTGATCGCGCGGGCCTCGGTTCGGGGTCCGTGAGTTCACGAGTCATCGAAGGTCCCCGGCGTCGCCCCTCATGGGGCGCGGCGTCCGGGGACTTTCTGTTCTGGGTGGCCGAACCTTGTTGCGGGCGCCAGGCCCCTGGGGTAAATCCCAGGGTCTATTCTCTTTGAAAACGTGGGCCTATAGCTCAGTTGGTAGAGCGCTTCAATGGCATTGAAGAGGTCAGCGGTTCGAATCCGCTTAGGTCCACCAATTCTCCAAGTGATCACCCCGGCCGGAATCTCCGATATCACCACGACTCCAGGCGGCGTTCATGCCATCGAGCGATCCCCTTGGAATTCAACCGCGTGCCGCGGCGATTCCAGAGTCGCAATTCTTTACAGAAACAGTTTGGTTTGCTAAAGGTTGGACGCATGAAACAAAGGGGTCGGAGCCTTTTCTGCGTAACGGTGCGTTTACGCACCGTTACGCAGAAAAGGCTCCGACCCCTTTTTGTTCTCGCCTTGAGTGTGGCGGCGCCGAACGTCTGGGGTGCCGAGCCCTTTGTCGTTGTGAGCGACATCGACGATACGGTGAAACTCACGAACGTCATGAACAAGGCCGAGGCCGTGAAAAACGGGTTCTTCGGAAAGAAGACCTTTCTGGGCATGGCCGAGCTGTATCAGGCCTGGCTCAGGGCCTCGGGGCTCGCGAATACGCCGGATGAGCGGTTCATGTACTTCTTGTCGGCCTCGCCGACTTTCCTGCGGTCGGGGCTTTGGAATACGCTGATCACGCTCGGCGGATTCCCCGATGCGCGCTTGGTGCTGCGGCACTGGGTGGCCCAGCCCTCGACCCACGACTACAAGATCGGCTCTCTTCGTAATATCGCAAACCGCTCGGCGCACGAGCTCGTGCTCGTAGGCGACGACACCGAGCACGACCCCGAGATTTTCCTGGAGTTCGCGGGGATGCAACCGGGAAGGGTGGGGGAGGTTTGGGTCCGCCGGAACCTGAACCGACCGCTGCCCCCCGGCGCGCGCGGGTTCTACAGCGCTTTTGATCTGGCGCTCGCGGAGCTGGAATCGGGGCGGATCGAGCCTCAGGACGTTCTGGCCGTGGCGGAACGGATCCTGAGCGCCGGCCGTCCGGACCTGCTGTTCCCGGATTTTTCCTATTGCCCGATGACCGAGCTCATCGACCTGCCCGCGGGGCCCGTGGAGCTGGCGAACCCGGCCGTGAGCGAAGCGCGCCGCGCGGTGGTGGACTACGTGATCGGCGTTTGCGTCGGGCGCGAGTGAAGGGCCGCGAAGGCTACTTGCGCTTCGGGGCCGCAGCAGGCGCGCCCGCGGCACGCCCCGCCGACCCGGCCGTGACCTGGTTGTACTGCACGGCCCAGGGCAGGGACTCGACGTTGTTGCCGCGCAGGTTCGACTTGTAGCGGAAATCGATTCGCTGGAAGAGGCTGATCGTCTTGTCCTCGAAGATCTGGTCGTGGGTCTTGCCCGCGATCTTCGCGCCGAAGTCGATCACGTTTGACTCGCCTTCTTTGCCGTCTTTCTTGCCGCCCAGTTGGCCCATGAGGCCTTCCATCATGCCGGCGAGATCAGGGCCCCCCGAGCCGCCGCCGCCCGAACGGCTGCGTCCACCGCCGCCTTGGAATGTCGAGCCGGCGGCAGCGGCCAGCTCGCTTGCGTTGTCTTTCAGGCCCTGTTCGGCCAATCCAATGAGGCTCGCCGCGGTTTCTCCGGTGAGCAGCCCGGCCATTGCCGCGCTCGCCGCGCCGCTCGGGGACGAAGACGCGGTGGAATTGAGGAAGCTGCGTGCGTCCATTCCCTTTGCCCGCTTGAAGGCATCGTTGACATCCGGACGGTTCACGAAGCTGTTGCCCGCAGTGGCCGCGGATCCCGTCTCGTCCACGCAGAGGGACTCGCTCCCCGCACCTGAGCAGCGTCCGCCCTCGGCCTCATCACCACGTTTCTTGCCTCCGCCCTTTCCGCCACCATTCATGCCTCGCGCGCCGCGTTTGGCGCCGGCATTGGCCTCGAAGGCTGTCACTTCCGTATTGGCCGACTTAATGTCCGCGTTGAATGTGCGAGCGCCATCGAGGTTGCTCTCGATGCTTTTTGCGGCGTCGACCGCGCCCTTTCGCTTCGCGATATAGGTGAGCAGATGGAGAAAGCTTGTACCAAAGAGAAAGACCGCCGTGGCCGTGGAGCAGGCGGCGTCGGCAGCTTGGGTTGCGCCATCATCGGAGGCCTGAACGGCCTGGGTGAATCCCATGCCGGCGCCCCCGATCAGCATTGCCGCCCCAGAGATGATTCCGGTTCCCATTGAAAGGCCGTTTGCGACTTGGGTGGCCGTACTCGAGAAGGATGACTGGACAGCAGCATTCCAAATTCCGTCGGCCACAGCGGCAAGTGCCCCGCCGATCGAGCAGGCGAGTGCGAATGCCTGCCCGATGGGGACCAGTACGGTAGCCTGGGGGCCGGACGTGGCTACGCAGATGATCGCGGCCGTGAGACAGACCGCAAAGAGAGCGATGTAGAAATAAGAGACGCCCTCAAGGTAACCGACTGCCTTGTCGGCGTTCACGGCCGCTCCGCAGTAGGTGATCTTTTTTTCGTAATAGGTCTTGTAGGAGCTGTCCGTTGCAACTTCCCCGCTTTCGTCAACGACGTCCCCGCAGACCTCCAGGATTTCAGGCATTTGGCTGCCCCGATAGCCGAACCCATCCGCGAAAAACTGTTCGACCGTGTAGTCTTCGGCCTGCGCGGTAGACCAAGTCCAGGGCTCGAAAGCGGAGCCTGGAGCCCCAAAGTCCGACGGGCGCCAAGGCGCGAAGGTCACGGCCAGGATGAGCAGCGAGTAGAGTCCAGTCCTGCCGGCGAGCGCGAGCAGCGGACGGATCGATGAGCGGAGCTTCAGGTTACGCACGTTTCCCCCTAACTGAACGCCGAGAGGCCGAAGAACCCGGGTCCCCACCCGAACTCCTTACGGCGCGCCGACGATGCCCTTGCGCCCACGATCCTGGTAGGCCGTGTGAATCCGTTCGAAGATGTTCACGCTGCGGTCGAGCAGGGATTCGCCCACCCCGGCCGGAGCGCGGCCCCCGTAATCGAGGATGCCGTTCTTGTCCTCTTCGCCCTTCTGGCCCGGCAGGAGCTGGCCCAGGAGGCTGTTGAGATCGATGCCCGAGTTGCCGCCGCCCTTGCCGCGTCGGCCGCCGCCGCCGCCGAAGGTCGCGCCCGATCCGTAGCCCGCGCCGCGTTCGTTCAGGCCGGCGTAGGTGGCCGCGTCGGAGTCGCCCTTGTCATCGCCCGAGGGGCCGGTGCCGCCTCCGCCCAAGCCGGGCGCGCCGCCGCCGCCTCCGCCGTTGTCGGCGCCGGGCGTGAGATTGGAGGCCTCTGGGCCGGTCTCGGTGAGGTCATCCTCGGTGTTGCCGTTGCCGAAGCCCTCGCCCAGGTCGGCCACTTCTTCTTCCTTCTGTTCATCGTCGTCCTGCTCGGCCGCGAAGTTGTCGCCGCCGCCGAAGCCCGTCACTCCGGGGCCGCCGCGGTCGCCCGTGCCTTCGTTGAAGGCGAGGGGGTCGAACTCCGTGTCGATCGCCGGGGCGTCGGTGTCCGGAGACTGGAACTTGTCCGCGAGCTCGTTGTACTTCGCGGCCATAATTCCCTGCGCCACCGCCGCGCCCGCGCGGGTAGCCATGCCCATGAGTTGGGTGAAGAGGCCCTGGCCGGCCTCGGAGGCGCCCTTTTGCTGCTCCTGAATGACGCCGCCGGCGATGCGGTCCACATCCTGCTTCATCTTGCCGCCTTTGTCTTTGAAGCTGGCAATACGGTTGCTGTAGATCTGCTCGCGGCAGTTCCGTTGCGTGGCCGCGCGCACACGAGGGTGCTCGGCCGTGCCCTCGAGGCCCTTTTCATCGACCCACCGGCCGTTGTTTTGTACGAATCCGAACTGGTTGAGGTTGCGCATGATCTTGCGCTCGGAAATGGCGAGTTGGTTTTCGTCGGTGCATTCCTCACCATCGGCCGCGCGCATGTGGCTGAGGGCGTACCCATCGTTCAGGTTGATTCCCTTGTCATTCATGCGTTCCGCAAGAGTTTTGCGGTTGCCATCGTAGGTACGGTAGAAGACCTGTCCTTGTCCTTCGGCACCAATGTCGCCTTCGTTCCCGTTGCCGGTACGCCCGGCAAGCCTCGCCAGCTCGCCACGGTCAACGTCGTCACCCGTCTTGCTCGAGATCAGGGCTTTCATGTTCTTGGCGTCTGTAGTTGCGTCTTTCTCGTCCGAGGAGTGTTGACCTAGTCGGGCCCCCATGGCGATAGCGCCAATGGCATGTACACCGGCCACCACCCCCTGCTGGATAGCAGCGGCTGACGCCTGTGCAGCGGCCGCCCGATAGACATCCGCCTGCGTCTTGCCCGGTTGGTTCGCCTCCATCGCCGCCATTTGTCCACTTGCGGCCACTACCTGGCTCCCTACGCCGTCCGACATCTGGGCAGTAACGGTTGCGGCCGTATTGAGCCCCTTGGTGGTGCTCGCGGAGGCGTAGCCAAGGGCATCGTTTGAAGCCTTGTTGGTGTTTTCCTCACGGCCAGCCATGCGCAATTTGGTTTCGCCTTCGGAGAGAAGTCCCTGAGCGCCCTCGGCCGCGGCGGCGTCGCCTGCCTTTTTGTTTTCATCGGGCCGGCTCCCATCGGCGCCTCGGAGGCCCGCCGCCTCGACTTCTGCCTGCCAACGGGCCACGATGTCGGCGGGCTTGGTGCCGTCGGAGATGGCCACCAGATCGGCGTTCGTCAAATCGACGGAGCGGCTGCTGTTGCTGCCGACTTGGTCGTCGGCCGCACGGCCTCGCGCACCGAAATTTGCGGTGTTGCGAGACTCCAACCAGCGTGGCGTGCCATCGAGCGTGAGGGGAGCCACATCGTCACTTGCGCGCGACTGATCAGCACAAAAGACCTTCAGATTGCCGCGGGAATTCAGGCCTCCGCAACCTTCAGCGATGCCCTCTGCGGTGCCTACGACACTCGGAAACTCGGTAGCGCTTTGGCAAAGGCCGTCGGTGTGGCCGTTCATGAGGTTCGTGCGTTCGGCTTTGCTCATGCACGCGGCGCCGCCCGGAACCCCTCGCACTTGAGCAGGCTCGACCGTGCAGGGCACGCGGGCGAACTGTCCGGTGTCATTGCCGGTGCGTTGAGCCCTAGGGGCATCTGCCGAAGGAGCTTGGCAATCCGTTGCTGGGGGGGTGGCAGGTGCAGCGGCCAATGCCCTGTTCGGCAGCAACGCGACGGCAGGGAGACCCACGAGCGCGAGCAAAACACACAGATTCGATTTGGATCGGAAGCCAGTCATCTAATCCCCCAAACGAGCCCGTTCCCCGTATTCCCCAAAGCCTGAAGAAGGGCTCAGTTAACATTGTCTCACTGCGCAAAATCTGAGTCAAACAATCAGACATCGGTCGACTGGAAGGGGATGTCGTCGAAGACACGCTTCAACGAAGTGTGTGTAAGAAATAGTCCCGCAGGGCGTCGGCGAGACCGCGGGAGAAGCCGGGCAGATGCTCGCGCTCGAGCGTGGCGAGCGGCGAGGGCAGGCCGGTCATGAGCAGGCGGTGGAAATCGTCGGCCACGCCCACGATCTCGCCCAGGCGGTTCACGCGCGAAACGCCGAAATGCACGGGGAAGCCCCGAAGGTCGCGCCGCTCGTGGTGCGAGCGCACGATCTCCACGACGGCCGTTTCCAGCCCCGCGGCCTGGAGCAGCTCGGCGCCCACGGCCGGGTGCGTGCGGTAGAGCGCGCGCAGGGACTCGGGCATGCGGCCCTCGTCCTCGGTCTGGACCTCCACGGGCATGCGGTGCAGCCCGATGTCGTGGAGGAGCGCGGCGACTCCCACCACCTCCACGGCAAGGTGGTCTTCGATGCCCATCGCTTCGCACACGAGCGCGGCCACGAACGCCGTGCCCACTCCGTGCTCGCAGGCGGCGGCGTCGGCGAAGAATGCCTGGAGCGACTCGCGGGAGCGCAGATCCAGGCGTTTCACCACGCGCTCCACGTTGCCGAGAAAACGATGGGCCTCCGCGAGCTGGGCGTCGTTCACGCCGCAGGCCCGAAGCGCCGAGGCCAGCGCCTCTCCGTGGGCGGCGACGGACTCCAAGGCTGCTCCGGCGGTGGGAGCGGGGCCCGACGAGGGCGACGCACGAAGGACCTCAGCGGCGAGCGAGGCGCCTTCGCTCAGCGCGCGCTCAAGCTCCGCGCGCCGCACGTGGAACCAGCGCACGCCCTTGGCGGCGTAGCGGGCGAGCTGCTCTTCGGTGAGGATGTCTCCCGAGCGCAGCACCTTCACGTAGTGTCCCGACGAAAGCCTGAGGTGCACGTCGTGTGGGCAGGCCGTGCGGGTGAGCAGCGCCGAAGCCACCACCGGCACGAACTCGCCGTCCGCGCGCGATACGATCTCATGCGGGAGAGACAGCTCCACCCCAGGCGGGCTCGCCGTCACTTGGGAATCTTTTTTTCGGGCGGCACCGCTCATGCGAGCGAGGGCTCCTTGGGAAAATCGCCAACGGTCTGCATCCGGCGCCCCCCAGGGGCGGCCAGAATTTCAGTTTAGCATGGCGCGTTACAAATTCGCCAGCCGAGCCTCAAGAACCAGGGTCGGCGTGGACACAGCCAAGCGCCCGCGGTGGACGCTGCGGCCCTCAGCGCGTGCGGCGCATGGGGCGGATCCCTGATGAGAAGGAGCTGCCCGAGACGCGCACCTCGAACTTCACGCTGAAGCGGAGCTTTCCGTCCGGATCGAAGATCTCGCGGGGCGGGTGGGGGAATCGGCGGAGTTTCCGGAACGTGTGGTCCACCACGTCGTCGAGCTCGGCGTAACCTGAGCTCTGGATGAAGCTGACCTCGCGCACGTCGCCCTCGCCGTCCAAGGTGATCTCCGCGACGGTGGTGTAATTGCCCGAGGGAATGGACGCGTGATCGAGCGCCGAGCGCATGGTGGTTTCCCAGAGGGGGGCCACGCCCTCGCGAAGCCGCGCGAAAAAGCCGTAGAATGTGACCCCTTTCGTGTTGAGCAGGTTTTCGCCGCTCTGGGGGAGCTCGTCGTCGTCGACGTACTGGGCGGCGCCCGGTTCAGCCACGCGGGGCTGGGCGGCGGGCTCGGGCCGCGCGCGGCCCTCCTGGGTTCCGCTCCGGAAGGCGCCCCTCCCCACGGGAAGCGCCACGCCGAGCTGGTCGATCCGGGGTTTCGGCTGCTGGGCTGCAGAGGTCGCCGGGGGGGCAGCGGCTCCCGGGCGCGGGAGATTTTCCTGCCGAGTGGAGCGGCTTTCCTTCTCCACCCGCACGTCGCGGTCAGAAAAATAACGGGCATCCTCCACCGGGGCCTTCGCGTCGGGGAGCGCCGGGTTGAGGCCCGAGAGGAGCGAGCGCTTTTCCCACTGTTTCTTGAGGCGGCTGAGCTCGGCCGGGCTCACGGAGTTCATCTCGAGCGGGATGGGAAGCGTCAGAGATCTGTCGGGCAGGAGCCAGCCGCCGAATTCCGTGCCGAGGATCATCACGCCAAGGTGCCAGAGCAAAGCCAGCAGGGCGGCCACGGCCCAAGGCACCCACTGACGGCGGTTTGACGCTGCAACGCCCATCGCAGGCAGGGTAGCCCGGGGCCGCTTCAGATTCAAATGCTGGAATTCCGATAGGAAATTGAAGAGGAGGGTCCTCGTACGTCCGAAGTGCCATCGGCACCCGCGCTTCCAGAACTTTCGCCTGACAAGGTTCCCGTGGTGGTTGTCGAACCCGCCACGGACCTCGTGCGCAAAGTGGTGGAGGAGCTCAAGCAGCGCGACGACGTGCAAATCCTGAGCTGCGCGAGCACGCTCGAGGCCTTGCCTCTGCTGCGGCAGCTGGGCGGAGGTGTGCTCGTGCTCTGCATGGGCGACCGCGAGACCGTGGTGAAGCAGGTGAGCCTGCTCAAGATGCTCGGAAAGTTCCTGAGGCGCGGAACGCTGAAGGCCGTGTCGACCTCGCAGGCCTCGCATCGTCCGCTGTACTCGCTCTACGCCAAACACGGGCTCAACGAGGTCGTGGAGGAACCGGCGCGCCCCCGCACGCTGCTCATGAAGCTCGAGCGGCTCATCGGGAGGCTCGCGCGCAGGCTCGCGTCGAAGCAGGCGGCGAAAAAGGAAGCGGCCACGGGAAAGAAGCGCTCAGGCTCGGCCTGGCGCGACCGCCGCGCCGAGGAGGCCGGGGGCAAGGGCCGATCGGGCGAGGCGACCCAGCGCTTCGTGGATCCGCTGGGCATCGAGAGCGATTTCTGGGTGGCGATGGGAGGGAGCGCGCGCCAGGTGATGGGCCGCTGGATGGTGAAGCTGATCGGACCCGCGCCCACCGTGGGCCGCTGGGTGGAAACGGAAACCGATTCGGACGAGGAATCCCACGAGAAGTACTACGAGTGGGTGCCCAACAACGCCGAGGACGCCACCTTCCTGAAGGAGCAGGGCGCCTGGTTCTTCCTGGGGCACAAGCCCGAGTTCCACGATGAACGATGGACCTTCGTGGGCAAACGCCCCGAGCTCGCGTTCTACTACGAGAGCCAGAACCACGGTTCGAAGATCGCCACGGACGAGGGGGGCCACCTGCTCGTAGCGAAGGATTCCGAGGCCGCGAAGAAGCTCATGCCTGCGATCCTGAAGACCTTCGAGCGCGTGATCCGCTCCGAGCTCCAGAAGGATCAGGGCAAGGACTTCCTGCTCGAGGGAGCGGAAACCCGCCCGGATTACGCGCAGGGCGATCTCTCGCCCGATGTGGAGGCTCCGGGCCGCGAGGATTACGTGGCTCAGGCGGAGGGCCCGAGCGGCGAGTTCAGCGACCTGCGGGGCGACGACCCGGAGGCCGCGGCCTGGAACGATTCGCGCGAGAACGAGGAAGTTCAACCTTCGGAAGAGAAGGACGACGCCGAGGAAGGCGAGGCCGGCCTCTGGGACACCCGCCCGCGGCGCAAGCGGGCCTCGCCCGCGAAGGGCGAGAGAACGGAAGACGAAGGGCCCGAGCTCAGCCAGGCGGGTGCGGGCGCGGGCCCGCGCGGAAAGCGGCCCGGTAAGGGCGGCCCCGAGACGAAGGAGGGCGCCGAGGACTACGTGGATGAGGCGCCCGCACCAGGAGAAGCGCCCAGGCGGGGAAAAGGCGGAGAGCGCGCACCGGGCGAGGAGCTCTCGGAAGCGCCCGCCGAGGAGGCGGCCCAGGGCGGCCCCGGCTCCAAGCGGAGTTCTGGCTCAAAGGCTGGCCCCGGGAAGGGGAAGGGGAAGGGGAAGGAGGCCCCCGAGGCGCCGGCGCGCAAGGAGTTCCGATTCCCACGCGCCCATTTTGGCGACCGCGACGGCGAGTGGGATTACGTGATGGAGAAGATGAACGGCAACAAATGGTTCGTCTTCGTGATCGCCGCGCTCGCGAAGGGCGAGGTCCCCACCGCCGAGGAGATCCGCGTCTACTGGCTTTACGAGGGCCGCGGGGCGCCCGAGCTGACGGACGACCGCAAGGAGTGGATTTTCCAGGACCGCTCGCCGAAGCGCTACGACGAGTTCACGGCTCTGCCGAAATCGGTTCGCGACTACCTCGGCGAGCTGGAATCCGACGAGGGGGGCAATGACGCCGCGGTCCTGCGTGAGATGCTGGACCGGTACGCGGACGCCCAGCCCAAGGCGGGCAGCGTGGACCGCATGGAGGAGCCCGAGGACAAAACGCCAGCCGACCTTGAGATCAATCTACCGAAGGCGGGTGCCAAAGGCGGGCCTCGCGGAAGCGGCGGCGCCGACGAGGCCTCGCTCGCGGACGTGGAGGCCAAGCCGCAGGAGCAGGGCCTGGGCGGGGTGATCCGCAAGAAGCTGCGCAAGATGGAGTCAGAGCTCCCTGAGGGGGTCGTGGCCGCGATGAAGGTGGTGGAGCTTTCGCTCCAGAACAGCGGCATCGGGGCGGTGCTCGAGAGCGTGCGCGGCGGCGAGAGCCGCGAGAAGGCGAAGACTCAGGCCGCCTCGGACCTGAAGGGTTCGCCGGCGCGCCCTGGCCTGAGCGCGATGGCGCTGGCCTTTCTCATTTCCGAGCTCCTGAGTCGCGTGGACATGGACTGCAAGTGGGCCGCGGGGCGCTACTGCGGCTACCTCAGCACAGCTCTGGGCGGCATTCGCACCGAAGTCTGGGCGCTCAGAGGAAACGGGTGGGTTCGGGTGGCCTGCGAGGGCGATGGCGATCGCGAGGGCGAGAAGGCCGTGCAGGAGCTGACCTCGCGCGCCAGTCGGGGCGAGCCCGCCGTTTGGCTCGTCGATGGCGAGCAGAAAACCGTGGCCGTGAAAAGCCCGGAAGGAGCGCTTCTGGGCGCAGTCGTGATCACGGGAGTGGACGCGGGCGAAGCCTCGGACGCGTTCCTGGCCGCGAACGCCGAGATCCTGGTGGGGCTGTCCACCGCCCTGGCCGCGGCCTGAGCCCGTCAGGCGGCCTTGGAATCCACGACCTGCTTCGCCTGCTGACCCACGGCCTGCGCGGCCTCCGAGAGCGCGTTGGGGTCGGTTGCGCTCTTAGTCCAGCGCATCACCTCGGCGAAAACCTCGGGGTTGAAGAACTCGGGGAAGCTGCGCTTGCGTTCGAAACCCTCGATGATCTGCAGGGCGTCCTTGAGCGTGCGCCTCTGGCCGTCCCATTGGCCGGACGAGATGGAGTCCACGAACTCGGACATGGCCACGAGTTGGGCGACGTCGTCGAGCTTGAAGCCCCTCAGTCCTTCGGGGTACCCGCTTCCGTCGAATTTCTCGTGCGTCTGCCCGATGATCGCGCGCACGCGCTCGGGCACGTCCGGAGCGTGGCGGGCCAGGAGGGCGAGCCCCGCGGGAACGTGCCCGCGGTACTGGAGGTGCGAGGCGTCGTCCATTTCCACCCAAGGGCGGCGCGAGGCTCGGCCGTCCACCTGGCAGAGTCCGATGTCGTGCAGCAGCCCGGCCATCGCGAGATCGGCCACGAGCTCCTGGTCGATGCGGCCGAAGGCCATGGCGAAAACCACGGCATAGGTGGCCACGTTCACGGAGTGCTCCAGATCCGGGTCGATGTCGGCCATCTTCCAGATCTCCTGCACGAGAGAGGTGGCGGAGGCGCTCGTGCCCTCGAGCACGTCCTGGATGATCTCGCGGGCCTTCTCGTTGCGTTTCACCTGGTCGCGGGCGCTGTCGGCCTCGCCCAGTTCCTCGAGCACCCCTTGGGCGATCTGCGCCACCACGGCTTTCTTCGCCTCGGGCGGGACTTCCGGCGCGTTCATCGTGGCCGCGATGAGAGCCCCCTCCTCGGTGCGGGGCGGGGGGGCCTCGACAGGGAGAGGGCCTGTGTCCGCGGGGGCTGGCGCCGCCGTCGCCGCGGGAGGCGGCGCAGGGGATTCGGGGCGCGACGGAGCTTCGACGGCGGCCTTCGGCGCCTCTGGTGCGGGCGCAAGTGGCGCCTCGGATTCGCTGAGGCCCATGTAGCTGAGGTAGGCGGCTTTCTCGGACTTGTGGATCCAGATTCGGTTCAGGCTCCGGCCGGAATAGCGTTCCAGGAACTCCGCGCTGAGCGTCTCGCCGAGGTTCTTCCAGAGAATCAGGTGCCGGTTCTGCGGGAAATACAGGTACAGGTGGAATGGGATCTCGCTGTCGACGCGAAGCTTCGAGAACTCCGCCGGGAAATACTCCGCGATGTCCTTGGAGGGGATCATCCCGCGGATCTCCCGGCCCGTGCCTGCTTGAAGGCCGAGAGCAGGCGCGCGAGCGTGCGCATCCACTCGGTTTCGCGCTTGGCGAGCGCTTCCATGCGGCGTTTCAGGTTCGCGGGCTCCACGTCCGAGGCGGGGGCCGCTCCGGCCTCGAGCGCGCGCAGCCGTTCGGTGATGTCGCGCAGCTCGAGCTCGGCCTCGTGGTAGTGGTGCTCGAAGGCGCCCAGCAGGCCCTCTGCGTCCGGCGGGGGAGGCGGCGCCGCCGTGCTCACTCCCCCCATGCGCAGCTCCTGGATGAGCTTGTCGCGCTCGAGGAGCTGGCGCTTCAGGCCGGTCAGCCTGTCGATCGCCTCGCGAAGCATCTTGTCCTTGCGGCGCGAGGTTTCGGCGTCCTCCGCGCCGCCCGGTGTTTGCGCGAGGACGGGCATGGCCTTGAGGCCGGACTCCGGCCCTGGGGCCTCGAAGGGCACCTCGAGCACGTCGGAAGGAGCCACGGGCTCGATCCAGAGCGTGCGCGCGTGGCGGGGAGGAAGCTCGGAGGCCGCGGACTTGAGGAACCCGGCCACGATCTCCACGTCCTGAGTTTCCTGCACGGCCTGAACACGGAGGAAATCAGCGTCCCTCAGCAACACCTGCGCGGCCGAGCGGAGCGGAGCGCGCGAGATCTCGCGGTTCGGCCAGAAGCCCTCGATGAGCTTCTTGATGTGGCTGCCCTTCAGGGAATAGAAAAGGCGCAGGGTCAGGGTCTGGGAGTCGGCCGCGAGCTGGAGGCAGGCTTTGGGTACGCCCACGGCGCCGGCGGATTCGGCCTTGCCAGGGCCCTCCTCGAACACGAGGCTCCAGAGCGCGCCCAGCGCCCCGCGGATCGCGCCGAGCCGCGGGGCCCAGGCGTTCTCTCCGAGCTCGGGAATCGACGACAGGGCGTCGAGCCGCGGCCCGAGCGGCGTGCCGGCCGGCCAATTTTCCGTGTATACGTTCGCTTGCGGGGAGACGAGCGCGCGGATCCCCGTCCTTCCGCGCTCCACGCACAGGGCCTG
This sequence comes from Bdellovibrionales bacterium, assembly GCA_020850015.1. Lineage (GTDB taxonomy): Bacteria > Bdellovibrionota > UBA1018 > UBA1018 > JADZFF01 > JADZFF01. Next base: position 22,127 of record JADZFF010000054.1, read on the forward strand.
CATCAGGTGCGCGGCCTCCGCGGCCGTGACCTGCGAGAGATCCAGCAGCAGCAGCCGCTGGTACGGGGGGATCTCCTGGAGGGATTCCGTATCGAGGGGTTCCCCCGCGTAGCCGGCGAACACGGGTCCGCCCACGCGCGCGAGTCCGAAGGCACCCTCGATGCGGGTCCACTTCAGGTACAGGAACCAGGGCACGAGCACGAGCTGGTAGACGTTGGCCGAAAGTTTTTCGAGGACGTTCTCCTCTTCCTCGGTCTCCCAGACGTCGAGCGTGGCCGTGCGTTTCAGAATCGTGAGCGCGGCGCTCAGATGGGCCCGCCGCTCGCGGGTGAGCCGGCGATCCACGACGAACGCCACCCTGGGCTTGCGTCCCGCGCGCCCTGAAGTCGTCGAAGATGGAGAAACGCCTGGGTTCATCCCGTACCCCGTCCCTTTCTGATCGGAGTTCTGGGGAGGAGCCTGAACACTGCGGCACTGTTGGGAAAACATCGCATTTAACGCGCCAAGTCTTACTTCGTGTCGAAGCATTGAGGTATCCTGGCCGCGATGGCCCGCCGAATGCCTATGCGCGCGAAAATCCTAGCCTCCGTGGGGGCTCTGGTACTTTGCTCGCTCTTGGGTTCAACCGTGAGCCTCCTTCGGATCACCGAGGTCCGGAACTCCCTGGACGCCATCAATCGGACAGCCATTCCTTTCGGCAGGATCTTGACGCAACTCCAGGCGGACTCGGACATCCTGGCGCGGGAGATGGAGCGCCGCCTCGGCACGGTGCACTGGAAGGACCCGCACTGGCGCCCCCAGCCCACGCCCCGCTGGATCGTCGAGGTGCTCTCGCACGAGCTCGCGGTGGCGCGCTCGATGCTCTCGCAGCCCGAGGGTTGGGAAAGCCCCGAGGTGCGTGACCGCTGGAACGGCTGGGTGGACGAGGTGGCGGCCGGGCTGGAGTCGATGCAGGTGAAATCCCGCTCCGTTTACGACTCGCTCGTGGCCGGCGATCTCAAGGCCGCGGCCCGGCTTTATCCGGAGTGGAAGGCCCAGGGCGACTCCTGGGCACGGCGCGTGGAGTGGGGCACGCGCGAGTACGAGCGCGGGTTGCGCCGGCGCTTCGCCACGGCGGAATCGAGCGTGAGCGGCCTGCGTACGGGGCTGCAGGTGATCCTCGCCGTGGTGGTGGTGCTTTCGCTTCTTCTGCTCTGGCTGGGCGAGCGCGCGCTCCGGCCGCTGGCCGAGCTCACGCGGCTCGCGCGCGACATTACCGAGCGCGGGCTGCGCAAAGAGGACAAGGCCCGCCTGCCGGCTTTTCCTCTGACCCGGGGGGACGAGGTCTCGGGCCTGGGCAGGGAGTTCCACCGCATGGCGACCGCGCTCCTGGAGCGCGAGAAAACCGTGGAAACGCAGAGAGGCCGCCTCGAGGCGCAGAACCGGCTCCTCCGGGAGATGGGTTCGTTGAACGAGAACGTGCTTCGCAGCATCCGCTCCGTCCTGATTGCCACGGATCCTCAGGGCCGCATCACCCAGTGCAACGCGCTCGCGGCGGAGTTCCTCGGGCGGAGCCCCGAGGCGGTGATCGGCACGCGCCTGGCCGACCACGAGCGCCTGGCCCCGGTTGTTGCGGGAATCGGCGCCGCCGCGCTTGATGAGACGGCCCGGATCGCGCCCACCGAGCTTCGTGCGGGGCTGGGCGAGCAGAAACGGGTGTATGGAGGGCGCGTTCAGCCGCTGCGCGACGAGGAGGGGGCATCGGCCGGACTGATCCTGGCCCTCGAGGACCTCACGGATCAGCTCGACCTGGAGCGCCGGCTCCGCTCTGCCGAGAACCTCGCCGCCGTGGGGAGGATGTCGGCGCAGGTGGCGCACGAGGTGCGCAACCCGCTGCACGCGATCGGGCTCGAGGCCGAGTACGCGCTCGAGGCGCTCTCCGGGAACGAGTCCGCCGGGGGCGCGCGGCAGTCGCTCCAATCCATCCTCGCCGGCGTGGACCGCCTGGAGAAGATCACGCAAAGCTACCTGCGCCTGTCGCGCCTCACGGAGGGGACGCGTGGCCGCGTGGATCTGCGCGACGTGCTCGAAGCGGTGCTCGCCACCTACTATCCGGTCTGCGAGGCGCGCGGCGTGCGGGTGGACTGGCGGCTCGAGCGCGCGGCGAGTTTCCTGGTGCTGGGCGATCGCGACCTGCTCGAGCAGGCCTTCGGGAATCTCGTCCGGAACGCGCTCGAGGCGCTGGAGGGCGCGGGCGTGGAGTCGCCCCGCATCGATTGGAGCCTGGGCAATACCGAAGACGGCCGCGTGTGGGTGCGGATCCAGGACAACGGCCCGGGAGTCTCGGCGGCGATCCTCGATCGCCTGTTCAGCCCCTTCGTCACGACGAAAGCCCAGGGCACGGGGCTCGGGCTGAGCTTCAGCAGAAAAGTGTTGGCCGACCACGGCGGGGATCTGAGGCTCGGGCCCGCATCTCCGGGCGGAGGAGCCTGCTTCGAGCTCCTGATCCCGGGAGCGGCGGTGGCCGAGGAAACGCGGAAACCGGAAGGCGAGGCGGTCGTATGAGCCAGAGGCCCCCGGCCACGATCCTGGTGGTGGACGACGATCCGCAGTCGTTGGAGTCGACGGCGCGAATCCTCGCGCAGGAGGGCTTCGCCGTGGAGACGGCCGGCGAGGGCGAAGCCGCGCTGGCACGCCTTCGTCCAGGCGGCGACGCCGCGCCGGACCTGGTGGTGACGGATCTGCGCATGCCCCGCATGGACGGCATGGAGCTCCTGAAGGCGGTGGCGCTCGTGCGGCCCGAGATGCCCGTGCTCCTCATGACGGCCTTCGGGAGAGTGGAGGACGCCGTGGGCGCGATGAAGCTCGGCGCGGTGGACTTCCTGATGAAGCCTTTCCGAAGGAAGGATCTGCTCGGCGCGGTGAGCGCGGCCCTGCGCCGCTCGCGCCCGTCGCACGTGCAGGATGCGAGGGGCGAGCTCCTGGGCCGCACCGAGCCGATGATTCGGCTGCGCGCGCTCTGCGATCAGGTCGCGGCCACCGAGGCCACGGTGCTCATCTCGGGTGAGAGCGGAACCGGGAAGGAGAGGGTGGCTCGTCGGATTCACGGCGGCAGCCCGCGCGCGCGCGGCCCCTTCGTGGCGCTCAACTGCGCGGCGCTTCCCGAAACTCTGATCGAGTCGGAGCTCTTCGGCTACGAACGGGGCGCCTTCTCCGGAGCCACATCCGCGAAGCCCGGCCTTTTCGAAGCCGCGGAGGGGGGAACCCTCTTCCTGGACGAGATCGGCGATCTCCCGCTCCTGGTTCAGGCCAAGCTCCTGCGCGCCTTGCAGGAGCGCGAGATCCGCAGGCTCGGGGCCACGCAGTCCCGCAAGGTGGACGTGCGCGTCGTGTCCGCCACTCACCGCGATCTGCGGGCGGCCGCGGCGGAGGGACGCTTCCGCGAGGACCTGCTTTTCCGCCTAGAGGTGATCGCGATCGCCGTCCCTCCGCTGCGCGAGCGCGCCGAGGATATCCCCTTGCTCGCGGCCCAATTCCTCCGGGAGGCCGCAGAGCGACACCGCCTGCCCGAGCCCAGCCTCGCCTCCGCAGCCCTGGACTGCCTGAAGCGCCACACCTGGCCGGGCAACGTGCGGGAGCTGTCGAACGCCCTGGAGCGCGCGGTCGTGCTTTGCGTGGGAGGCGAGATCGATGTCGACCTCCTTCCCCGCCCGCTGGTTGAGTCGGTGGGCGGCGGCGCGAGGGGCTCGGTCGTCGTGCCCTTCGGCACGCCCCTTCGCGAGGTGGAAGAGCTCCTGATCCGCAAGACGCTTGAGGCCACGGACGGGGACAAGAACATGACCGCGCGCCTGCTCGGGATCAACTCGCGGACGATCTATCGGAAGCTTGAGAGACGGGCCGAGCCTGGTCTGGAGGACGCGCCTCCGCCGCCCACGCCGCCGGGGGGACCCGAGCCGGGCTGAGAGGCCACTTAGTTAGAGCGAGGCGAACCGCACCTGGCAGCGTTTCCCCTGGGGGCGCGCCGCTTCCAGCACCATGGCCGGGTTGAGCCCGTAAACGAACCCGCGCATCCAGGACGCATGCGCGCGGCACAGATCGTCGGCCACCTCGGCCACCTCGGGAAACGGACTCAGGTGTGGGCAGGCCAGCTGTTCGAGCTCGGCCGCCGCTGAGGTGCACCGGAGCGTGAGGAGGGACTGGCCTTCGGGATACCCGGCGAAGGGGCTGTCGCGCAGGGCGGCGAGCAAGCCACGCGCGTCCGCCGCGGCTTCGATCGGAAGAGTGGGCCACCGGCGCGAAGCCGCCGCGCGCCCCGTCTTCCAGGAGGTCTGCTCCAGGATCTGGCGGAGCGCGGGCCTCTCGCTCTCGCTCGTGCGCTCGAGAATGCTCTTGAGGGTCCAAGCCTGGAGCGCCCAGACCGCGTACTCGAGCCGGGGCAGGAACTCGTCCGGGGATGAGGCGTCCACGAGGTCTTCCAGGCGGGGAGTGGCTCCGCCGCGAGTGAGCTCAGCGAGCTTGGCGAGGTGCGAGCGTACCTCGGGCGCGGCCACCCGGCGAAGCTGGTAGGCGGTCGTGGTCTCGTCGAGATCGAGGTCCCTCAGCCAGGCCGTGGTGAGGGAGTGCAGCCCCATGATGTTCCGGTAGCGCTGCTCGTGACCGGAGTGCGGGGCGGGGCGGTTCCAGGGAGTCTCGCGCATGCACCACAGGTTAGCGCCCGAAACGGGAAAAGGGAACCAACCGCGAGGTCAGCTCCCTTTCTCGTATTTTGAGGCGTGAGGGTGAAGCCATGGGTCCGAGTCCAGGGCTTCGGTGGGATATGGGTAGGGGCGTGGTTCAGCGCTTTCCGAAGTCGTTCAGGAATCCCGCCATCTGGGTGTCGTACTGGCTGGAGCAGGAGTTGACGCCTACGGAAAAAGCACAATCCATGATGTAGATCGCGGACTGTGTCGGATCAAATTGTTTGGCCCCGTTTGGCTGCGTGCGCACGCCGAGGATCAGGCCGAACGAAACCTCGGAGCCCACCCAGTTCGCCACGAGCTCGGCGGGGAGGATGTTCGAGGCGAACATGTAATGGGTCACGCCCGAGGCGAGCGTGTAGGGGTAGGGCGCGGCCTGCAGGTAGGCGCCGAAAGCGATGTTCCCGAGCTGCCCTTCCGATTGGAAGGCCAGATAGGGGTACACGACGCCGTTGTGGGCCTTGGTCGTGAGCTCGAAACTGTAGCTCTGCTGATCGTACATGTAATACAGAGAGCCGCCGTAGCCGCCCGCCAGGACCTGGAAGTCCGCGCTGGGAATCGCCGACAAGCCCTGGCCGCTCCCGGGGAGAGTGTTGCCTCGTCCGTCCACGATGCTCTGGGGGAAGGTGGTGTTTTCGGCCTCGGGCAGCTCGTTCCGGGGCTGCGTGGGACCGCAGCTCAGCAGGGGCAGAGCCGATGCCATCAAGATCCAGTTCAGCGAAAATTTCTTCAGGGCACTCATCGTACAGATGAGGGGTGCAGGAGTGGTGCCAGGATGACACAGGGTGTTGCGCGCCTGCATCTACTCGCAAACGCTGGGATATCTCCGTACGGGCGCGGCCAGCGAGCGTGTCCAAGGACTCGACATTCAGTCAGGGCTCATGCGCTCAGCGCGCACAGCCCGGCCACGCGCACGGCGTGGCGATCTCGTCGAGGATCGCCTCGAACTTGGGGCTCGTGGTCTGGGTGGGGCTTTCCAGCGCGCCCCAATTGTCCATCCCGCTCGCGGAGGTCACATGCACGTAGTGCAGGAACTCCCGCCCCCCGGCGGCCTTCCAGGCAGCGAAATAGTCGCGGTAGAGCTGGCCCATGCGGGCGTCGCGGTTGGCGTTGCGGAACAGGACCTCCGCGCGGGCATCCCAGAGGTGCTGTCCGCCCTCGTAGGCGATCACCCGCAGGTTACGTGCCGCCGCGTCGCTGACGTGGGCGCTCACTCCGGCCATCGTGTCGGGAATTCCCACGTCCCGCAGGTGCGTGAACAACTGCTCCAGCGACATCCCCGTGGGGTCCGTTCCCTCGGCCATCCCAAAGTAGGGCGCGATGGCCAGCGCGTCAAAGTGCGCGGAGGCGCCGTTGTAGTCCAGAGCCCCCGTGGCCACCCCCAGGTTAGCCGATTGCCCGCCAAACACGCGCACGATGCGCTCGCTCTGGCCCGCGAACACGCTGGCCCATAGATCCGCCATCTGGACCGCGCGGCGGCTGTAGAAGCGGGACGTGGCGGTCCATTCCGTACCCAATCCGAGCGCCTCGCCCTGAGCTCGAGCGTAGTCGTGCACGTCGAACATCCCGTTCCAATGCTCGTTGCTGTACTCCACATAGGCCTTGAGACTCGACTGCAGCCCGTCGCGCACCAGCTCCGCGAACCGGGTCATGAAGTCGTTGTCGGCCCGGTGAGGCATGCAGAACCAGGCGTCGGAACCCATGAAGTTGGCGAACGCCACGAGTACCTCGTAGTTGATGCCCCGATCGTCGGCGAAGGTTTGCTCCGTGAGGAGGTTGCGATCCGACCAATGCTCCACGGGCGAATGATTGGTGGCCATCCAGTCCATGAAGCGATGCGCGCGATAGCCACGCATTCGCGAGACAGACTGCGGGTGGAACAGGACCTTGGGGTTCTGCGCCGTCGAGAGAGGGTCCGCGAAGCGATTGAAGTGGACCTGCTCGAAATCCTGGCAAGTCTGCCCGGCGTCGCAGCTCCCCGAGCCTCCTCGCGCGGTGGCGCAGGGGCGGAAGGGATCGAGAGCCTCGGGCGAGGCGCCGCAGACTCCGCCCGGCATGAGCACACGGATGTTGCGCACGGGCAGGGCACGCGAAAACGCGCGGATCACCAGGTGGATGCCCGAGTTCGCGCTATTGACGTGGAACGTGGCCCGGTGGGGACCGGCCCCGGCGGAAGTAAATTCGTCCCCCGAGCGCGTCACCGAGGCCGAGCCCGCGGCGTGACCGCTCGCATCCCACTCCACACTCAAGGTGCCCTCGCCTTCCCAGAGCACCACATAGGTGGCGTTGGAGGGATAGCCGGGGTTGTCCATGAGGATGGTGCCGGGACAAACGCCCGCCGGGGCGTTGAGCACCCACCCGTCGTCGCTCAGGGTGAGCGCGGCGCCGGAGTCCCACGCCCCGCTACATCCGTGCGGGATCCAGCGGCGGGACTTCATGAACTGGTCCACGAACAGCCACTCCGCCGTCCAGCTGTCGAAAAAGTGGTGGTTGGTGCCAATCGCGCTTGTGACGTTCTCGGGGCGCGGGCCGGCGCCCGCATAGGGCGGCTCGCTGGGGGGCTCTTCTTCAGGGGCGTTCGGGCCGGCGTTCGGGATGGCGTTCCCCGTTGTGGGCGCGCGCAGCACTCCTCCCTGAAGCGCCTTGCACCCTCCGGTGAGAGCCGCGAGAAGGCCGACGGCGAGGACGGTCTGGAGCAATACTCGGGTCTGCATTTTGGATTTCATGATATCTGCCTCAGTTCCCCGTCAGAATCGAGATATTGCCGTTGTAAGCGTCGAGCAGGATGATGTCGACGCGGCCGTCCTCGTTGACGTCGGCCGTCGGGGTCGTGGTCGCGTCCTTGAGCGGCTGGCCGCCCCACTGGAGCGGAAGAGGGTAGGTGACGGTATCGCCAAACCCCAAGAACCCCGCCCCGCCGTTGGGGTGGATCACGAGCTCCGTCTCCTGCGACCAAAGCCCCAGGTCCACGAGCCCGTCGCCGTTGAAATCACCCAGGGCCGGGTGGTCCGTGCCGCGAAGGGGCTGGGTGAGCAGGAAGTTGGATCCGTCGTCGAGCACGCCCGTGCCGTCGTTGAGGTAGACCAAAAACCCGTTCCCGGCGTAAGGGTCCACCGAGCCGATGTCGAAGTCGCCGTCGTTGTCGAAGTCCGCGCAGACGGGCATCCGATGCAGCCCCGCGCGCCCGCCCGCGCCTGCGAGCGCCGCCCCAAACGCGAGGCCGCCCTGGTTGGGAAAGACCTCGAGGTTGGGCGTGGCCCATAGATCGTGGATGAGCGCGATGTCCGGAAGCCCGTTTCCGGTGAGATCGCAAAGGGCCGCGTAGCCGTTGTCCGAGGTGACCAGCATCCCGCCCGGGAGGACCCCGACCGCCTCGCTGAACCCGCCCGCGCCGTCGTTGAGCAACAACGCGGGGGCGACGGAGTTCTGCCCCGGACGCAGCAGGTCGACGTCGCCGTCGCCGTCCATATCCGCCGCGGAGATGGTCTCGGGCGCGCTCAGAGCGATCGTGGAGTGCAGACTGAAGGAGCCCGAACCGTTGTTCTCGAGGAGGCGGATCGCGTTCGCGGAGCTGGAGGCCATCGCGAGATCCAGGTCGTCGTCGCCGTCGAAGTCGAAGACGGCCACGTCATCGAGGTCCAGGTCGGCGAGGGCAGAGACCACCGCGGCCCCAAAGGCGCCGGCGCCGTTGCCGGGATAAACTTCGACGTCGCCGTTGGCCTGGTCGACGACGGCCACGTCGACGTGATCGTCGCCGTCGAAGTCCGCGGCGAGAGCCCGGTAGGGATTCACGCCCACGGTGAACATGAACGATGAGGAGATTCCGTCGGACTCGAAATCCGCGGCCCCCGTGACGTCCATGAACCAGTTGAGGCCGCCGGGGCCCAGGAGCGCGATGTCCATGAGCCCGTCCCCGTTGCGGTCATAGATGCGGCGGCGGCTTCCTTGGGACCAATACTCTGGAAAATGTTTTCCGAGCGCGTTGTCCACAAGCACCCCGGACCCGTCCCCTTCCAGCACCACCATCCCAGCGCCCCCTTCGCGGTAACCGAGCACGTCGAGGTGCACGGGCGCGTCAAACCTGAACTGCGCGATCTCCACGCCCTGGCACATCCAGCAGGAGTAGGGACTGCCCCCCGCCTCCGCGAACACGTGCAAGCCGCCGTTTTGCAGATACACACGCAGGTTGTTCGCGTCGTAGAAAGCGACCGCGAAGTCGGTGAGGTTGTCCTCGTCGAGGTCGCCGGCGGCGAGGCCATACGGGGCGCTCGGCAGCGCGACGCTTTGGGGCGCGCCCAGGGCTCCGGCGCCGGTGTTCCAGAAGATCGAGAAGTCCGTGGCCGTGCCGTCGGTGTTGACCGCCGCGACGTCCACGCCGTTGGCGTTGTCGAACTCGCCCACGCGGATGAGGTCAAACACCGGCGAGCCCGCCACGGTCGTGAGGTTGCCAAACGCGCCGGGGGTCGCGCCGAAGTTGTTGTACAGCACGCCGATCGAGACATTGGTGGCGCCGGCCAGCCGGCCGTAGGCCACGATCACCTCGGGGTAGGTGTCGCCGTCCAAGTCGCCCGCTCCGATCGCCCTGATGTTGATGTCCGAATCCAAGGGGTAAGCGTCGTAGGTCACGGGTGGATCAAAGACGTCGGTAGCGCTGTTGTAGTGGAGAATCGCGACCTGATGCGGGTAACGGAATCCCAACACAAGGTCGAGGTAGGTGTCGCCGTCGACGTCGGCCACGACCCCATTGCCGTGCTCGTCCGCCAGGTATTCGATTCCGTCGGCATTGTCGTAGTACTGGTCCGGCGCGAAGGTCGCCGCCCCGGTCGAGAGCCTGAGCCACAGGTCCTGGTAGTTCGGGCCGGAAAAAACATAGTCCGGAAATGTATCTTTGTTGAAGTCGGCGACAAACAGCGTTTCGTAGGAGTGGGAGTCCGGAAGCTCCATGATGGCCGCGTGGCCCGAGAAGGTGCCGGTGGCCGCCGGGTTGACGACCGAGTTGACCCGCAGTCGCGCGACTTCGTCACCGGTGGCCGCCAGATCCGGAAGTTCACCCTCGGTGAGCGAGCGCACCACCACGCGCGAGCGGGGCGCCGAGATGCCGCCGCGCACGTTCACGGAGGCCAGGCCGCTCGCGTCGGTCACGTCGATGGACTCGGAGGCGCGGATCGTGGCGTCTCCGGCCGCCACTGAAAACAGCACCGAATGCCCCGCCACCGGGTCGCCGTACTGGTCCACCACGCGCACGACGAGCGGCGAGTCGAGCCACAGCCCGATCTGCTTGGATTGGTTGTCGCCCGAGACGATCTCGAAGTGGTCAGCGGCCGGGGGGCCGAGGTCGACGTACGCCGTGCCCCCGCCCCCTACCAGGCCTTCCGTTTCAGCGGGGCGGTTGAAGGCGATGCAGCCGCCCGCGAGGGTCGCCGTGAAGCCCGCGAGCCCCGCCAGTGCGCACAGATGCAGGCGTCGGTGCATATCCGTTATAGTTTAGGCCCGCGGGGCACCGAGAAACAGTGGGTCGGGTTCGACCGTGGCCGAGGAGACGCAGGGGGCTATCCGCGCGGGGCATGCAGGACGACGATGGCGGGGCGGGGATCCCCACCGACGAAGGCGCCGAGCGTGGTCCGGCCTTCGGTGTCGTCTTCGGAGCGCACCCGCACCTCCGCGCCGTAGGGGACGGAGCCCTTCAGCCAGACGTCCATTCGGTGAGGAGCATCCGTCTGGAGGTTCGGGAGCCGCGAGAGCGCCAGCCCGACCACGCGTTGAGGGTGCAGCGTTGCGCCGCGAAACCCGAAGACTCTCGCGTAGGTGTTCGACAGGTGAATGCCGTTGTAATCGCCGGTGATCCCGCCGAAGCGCCAGCCCCCGTCGTTGGGCATGCGGTGAACGGCGCGAACCTCGCCCTGGACCCGAGGCGATCGGGCCGCATCCGAGGCCGGCTGGGGAGTACCGAAGCGCCCGCGGGCGAAAAAGGTATTGAGGGACTCGAAGACCAGGCCCCCGTCCGCCGTCGCCGCCGTGCGGACATCGATCTCAAGTCCTTTCTCCACGGCCCGGTAGGCCAGCACCGCGGCCTGGAGGTTCAGCGGAGCCCCCTTGGGAATTTCGGCGAGCAGGCTGATTCGGTTCCGGATCTGCAGGACGTTCCAGATGCGCACGGGGAACGCGGGATGGCACAGAATCACCATGTTGATCCTGATCGCCACGGATTGAAGAAACAGCGCTGGCAGGTTCCGTTCCGACGCCAGAAAGGCGAGCTGGCTGAAGTGCTCGAGGTCGGCGGGAGGTGCGCGGTATCCACTCCAGGTGGCCTGGATTCGCGGACCTCGGACCTGAAGAAGCGGGCGGCGCGAAGGAGGAAGGAACGCCTTGGCCAGGTAGACGAGGGCCGAGGGCGTACTCTCAAAACTCAAGGCGGCGGGGTCCGGGGCCTTCGCGTGCGCGTCGTTCATACGGAGATCTACTGGGAATCCCCAAGCTGCGGGCGTGGCCTGTACCTGCGAAGGTAGCCCATCAGAACGCCGCGGCGGCCGAGGTGAGGTCCTGAAGCTCTCGGATCCTCTGGAGCTGCTCCTGGTGGGACCGAAGGATGTCGTTGGCCGTGGACTGAGCGACGTCCGCCTGCCGGGGAAGTTCCACCACCCGCGTGAGCTCGTTCCAGGTGGGGTGTTCCAGTCCTTCCAACTGACCGCACAGGAGCTCCATCAGAAAGGCGTCCTCGCTCGTGACGCAGAGATTGAGCCCTCCCTCGGTGGCCAGGAGCACGCCCCGCGCCGGGCGTTTCAGGGGCTGGATCTCCTCGATCGGGAGGTGTGGCGGGAGCGAGCCGCTCATTCGAAGCGAAGGATGCAGCTGAAAGCTCACTTTCTCCGAGCGGGGCAGGATCCTCATGAACTCGCGCCAGTGGATCCGGCCGTCCGCGGCCACCATGCCGAGGAGCCGAGCCTGTGAGGCTTTCAGCTCAGCCAGGGCCCGCGCCGCCCGGGTGAACACGCGCGCTCGGACGGGGCCCGCGGTGCTGGAATCGAGCGCGGCCGCCGCCTCGCCCGGCGAGAATGGGATTTGCTCGGCCCGGCGCTCCCACTCCGCCGGGATCGAGGCGTCCGTTCCCTGGAGCGCGTCCACCAGGGCGCGCGGGAGCGGGATGACCTTCACGGTCTGTTCGCTCAGCAGCCACTGGCCCTTGCGGCGCTCGCAGAAATGATCGAACCATTCGCGTACCGGCGCGCTTTCCAGGAAGGCCGCGATCGGCGCCACCCAGGAGGCGTCGGGGCACATGAGGAGGAACTCGCCTTTGAGGTCCGCCGCCGCCGCGTCCGCAGGAACCGCGCGCAGCTCGCGCTCGCTCGCGGCGCCCTTGCCCGAGCACAGGACGACAGTCTGTTTCGTCATCCCCGCGCGCGACCAACCCCGCTCCTGCAGACTTTGGCTCTCCTTGGTCGTCACTGGGCGCACGGCGATCAGCTGGCCGAGCGGAACGGAGCGGCCCCTGAGGCCTTCCAGGCGGACGAGAGTGTCCTGGCTCGCGGCATCGGGCCAGTGCTCGCTCCACTCCTGCTGCGCCTGCGGCGCCACCTGATGATGAATGCGCCACTGTCCCTGCCCGACCGAGCTGCGGGTGCCGGGCCGAGGCGGCTGCGCCCCTTCCCTGGGTTCGAGCAAGAAGGCGAGCCCCGCCCGCTCGCCTGCCGTGACCCGCGAATCCGGCCGGTAGGCCGAGAACGCTTCCTCGAGCAGGCGCGGCACTTCGGCGTGGCTCCGGATCTCGCCCTCCACGCGCACGCGCTGGGGACGGTGCGCGCGGCGCAGATCCGTTCGCGGCTCGCGCCGGAAGGCATAGAGGTAGCGCGGGAACAGGGGGATTTTCACGGGGAGCGTATGAGTCGCGGCGGAAAGATCCCACTCGCAGAGCAGGGTGGAGCGGTCGAGCAGGAACCGCAGGATCTCCTGACCGTCGTCGCGCGTGAGAGGCGCTTCCCGCGCCCACCAGAGCAGACCGCCCGGGCGAAGCTTGGTCAGGGTCACGCAGGCTTGGAGGCTGCCCAGGCTGACCCGGTCAGATCGCAGGGGCTTGAAGTAGGGAAGCCGGTCAAGCTCCTCCCGAAGGGCCGCGGAGTCCGCGCCGCGCTCACTTGCCCGCACGGGGCGCTCCTCGAGCACGAACCCCAACTCGCAGTTCTCACGTTCCGCGATGCGCGCCACGGGCGAGGGTTTCGGCGCCCCCAAGCGCAGAGCGAGCTGCTCGCGCGAGTGTGCATCGAGCCCTGTGCCCGTCATCCAGAGGGGCGGGACCTTCGGGCCCTTCCAGAGCTCGGCCATCTCGGCCGCCAAGAGTTGGAAGGGATAGGCTTCGGTTCCATGCCACTGGAGCTCGGCCGGGCCGGTACGCACGAAGGCCCCGTCCCGGAGGGTCGGGCTGAAGGCATGCCGCTCGGGAACCAAGGCGGCCGAGTCCGAACGCTGGGCGAAGTGGCCGAGCTTCTCCCAGACGGAACAGTAGAAGCGGAGGTCGTAACCCCGGATCTCGGGCAGCGCCGGGGCATGTCGCCGGCCCGCGCGCAGGAGCCCCGTCAGGAGCGACGGCACGGCGTCGCTGAGGTCCCAGCGGCGCAAGGTTTCCCAGATCTCCTCCTGGAGCGTCGCCGGAGGGTTGTACCAGGAGTAGAGGTTGGGCCGTGTCAGCTGCCAGCACTCCCGATGCAGCGGCACGAAAGGCTTGAGGCTAGCGCTCAGGGTCCAGTTCAGGCGCCCCAGGTCGGTCCTGGTCCAGGGACGCACCCCTCGGTCGGACCAGGATTTCAGGAGCATGGCCTGGCCCAGGCAGGTCAGAGCCACCTCCTCGACGAAGGTGTCGAGCGCGCGTTCCTGGGGAGCGGTGCGGGTCTGTTCCACCCAGCGCCGGAGCCCGCCGGCCTCATAGCCGCGATCACCGGTGGGATGGGGTTGCGGGGGGATGCCCGCGAGCGCGTCCAAGTGCCTCGACAGGGCATCGCGACGGCTGGGATTCAACGAGAGCAGGCAAGCCAGACCCGCGCGAAGCTCGTCGGTGATGCGCCGGCAGAGGGCGGCGACGTCGGGAAGATGGGCGGCAAGGCCGGGCGAATGCGCCGAATCCGGGTGCGCGGCCACGAGCTGGATGATCGAGGCGGCGGGAGGAGGCTGAGAGGCGGGGAAGTTCGTTTCAAGCGCGCGACGGAGATCCGAGCCTTGGCCCGAGGTGAGCGCCGACGGTGAGGCCATTTCCTCGGGCTGGAGAAGCAGGGAGGCCAGAACGTCTCTTTCCGTTGGAGCGGGCTCAGCCGGCGGAGGGCCCGCCAGCCAAGCGGCGACGTCCAGGTCGACCGTACCCTGCGGTTTCAGCTCGGAGCTGATGAAAAAGGAAGAGATCTTCAAGTGGTGCCTGTCCCCCGGTGCAACGACAAACGGACCCACAGTGATACCCCAGGCGAGCCAGGGCCGGCCCGCAATTCCTTGGGGCGAGGGCTTGTGCAAAAAAGTTCGTTTAAGTTCAAAGGACTTGATGCGAGGCGAAAAGTTGACGCTCGGAGGTCAGTGCGCTGGGCCGAAATCTGACCCCCCAAAGGAGTTCTTTGATCGCAGGGCTCAAAGTTTTCTTTGAGAGTCCGAAGAGACAGAAGGTTGGGGAGACCAAGGACTTATGTCGGCACAGCCCAAAGGTGCAGCTCAGCACGCGGCCGCTCTTGAACAGGACACCGCAGACGAGCTCGAACAGATCATGAACGACATCGAGGAGCTACAGGAGGAGATGGCCTCCGAGGAGGCCACCGAGGCCACCCGAAAAGCTCCCCCGCCGGCCGCAGCCGCGCCGCGCCCTCGCCCGGCGCTGAAATCGGTGCCGACGCCGTCGGACGATGCGGAAGAGCCGATTCTCGAAACCACGATGGCGGATTTCCACGGTTCTTCCGACGACGCATCGCTCGAGGACACCTTGGTGGGCCTCGAGGAGGAGGCTCCCGCCACGGGTGCGAGTCTGCTCGACGCCGACCTGGAGGCGAGCCTGGCTGACGACTCAGGGGCCCTCGAAGAGGTGGAGGACGAGGTTTCGAAGATCGTGGATCAGATCAGCGTCAAGAAGGAGAAGCCCATGACAGCCATGAAACGGACGGAGGCGCCCCCGGGTGCCGCGCAGGAAGGCTCGTTGACGCTCTCCGTGACGGGGGCGATGACGCTGAAGCTGCGCTTCGAGGGCGGAGAGCAGGACGTCGAGCTCGCGATGACGGGAGACGCCCTGGTCGTGAAACTCTCCGACGGCACCGAGTTCCGCATCCCGGTGAAGACCGGCCGCGCCGCGGCCTGATCCCGCTTTCCTTTCAGGCTCCGATGAGCCAACGTGCCGTTCGCCATGATCCGCATCACCGCCGGTGAGTTCCGCGGCCGGAACCTCCACACGCCCCCCGATCTTCGCACCCGTCCTACCCATGCGCGCCTCCGAGCCGCTGTTTTCAACGTCCTCCAAGGCAGGGTAGAGGGCGCTCGCGTGCTCGATCTGTTCGCGGGCTCGGGTTCGCTGGGCTATGAGGCGCTCTCGCGGGGCGCGGCCTCCGTCGTGTTCGTCGAGCCGGCGGCCCCGGCCCTGAAGGCGATCCGCCGGAACGCGGCCGACCTGGGCGTGGAAGATCGGGTGAGGGTGGTTGCGGAGCCGCTTCCGCGGGCGCAGGCCACGGTGCTCGATCTCGGGCCCTTCGATCTGGTATTCGCGGATCCGCCCTACGCCGAGCTCTGGGAGGAGAAGCTGCTCAAGGATCTTCCCTGGGACCGCCTCCTGGACGAGGACGGGAGGCTGATCCTGGAGTGGAGCGCGAAGGAGGGGCGCGCGCGGGGCGAGGCGCTCCGGCAGCTTCCCGAGCGCACTCCGTTCCTTGTCAAAATCCGCGAGAAAATTTATGGTGAGAGCTGGTCGACCCTCTACGCGAAGGGATCTTCATGCTCAGAGCCATCTACCCGGGATCCTTCGACCCCATCACCGTAGGCCATCTCGATATCCTGGATCGGGCGCTGAACCTCTGTTCCGAGGTGACGATCGTGGTCGCGGGCAGCGGGCGCAAGGCCTCGCTCTTCACACCGGAGGAAAGGGTGGAGGTGATCCGCGAGGTCGTGGCGGGCAGGAAAAACGTCAAAGTGGAGATGACCTCGGGGTTGATCATGGACTACGCCCGGTCGAACGGGATCCGCTCGGTGATCCGCGGCCTCAGGGCGGCCAGCGACTTCGAGTACGAGTTCATGATGGCGTCCATGAACAAGCAGCTCAATCCGGAGGTCGAGACCGTGTTCATGATGAGCTCCCAGAGCGTCTATTTCGTGAGCTCGACGATGATCAAGGAACTCTTCCTCTACGGGGGCGACATCTCAAGCTACGTTCCCGCCGAGGTAGTGAAGCGGCTTCGCGACAAGGTGGCCCGCGGCGAGCTGGCGCCGGGCGGAGGATCGGCATGAGCGCATCGGGGCCGGGCCTCTCCACGCGCGCGAAGGAGCTCCAGGAGAGCGTGACGCTGGGACTGAACGCGCTCGTGAAGCGCCTCCAGGCGGACGGCGCCGACCTCGTGAACCTCACGGCCGGGGAGCCCGACTTTCCCGTGCACGAGCTCGCGGTGAAGGCCGCGGTGGAGACCGCGGGCGCTCAGGGGAAAAATCGGTACACCGCGGTGACCGGTATCCTCGAGCTTCGCGAGCGCGTGGCGAGAAAAACGAACCTTCAGCAGCCCGAGGTCGCGGCGCGCCGGCCCTGGCGGGCGGCGGACGTCGTCGTCACGAACGGCGGCAAGCAGGCCCTCTTCAACGTATTCCAGGCGATCCTGAATCCGGGAGACGAGGTGATCGTGCCGGCCCCTTTCTGGCTGAGCTATCCTGAGATGGCGAAGTTCTCCGGGGGGGAGGCCAGGATCGTGAAGACGCGCCTCGCCGATGGCTACGTGATGATGCCGGATCAGCTTGCCTCGGCGCTCACCCCCCGCACGAAGGCGCTCGTGCTCAACTCGCCGTCGAACCCGACGGGCGGGATGTATACGCGCGAGCAGTTCCGCGCTCTGGCCGAGGTTCTCGAGAAGCATCCTGAAGGTCGGCACGTCTGGGTGATCAGCGACGAGATCTACGATCGGATCGCGCTCGACCGCGTGCCTTTCTGCTCGTTCCTTTCCGCGGCTCCGGAGCTGCAGGACCGCGTGGTCACGGTGAACGGGATGTCCAAGAGCGCGGCCATGACGGGCTGGCGCGTGGGCTGGTCGGTGGCTGCGGCCCCGCTCACTGACAAGCTTGCCAACATCCAGGGTCAGAGCACCTCGGGCATCAATTCCGTGGCGCAGTGGGCAGCCTGTGCCGCCCTGGACCTACCCGAGAGCTATTTCCTAGCCAATGAGGCCACTTACCGCCGCCGGCGCGACCTGGTCTTGGAGTCCCTCGCCGCATGCGGCAAAATGGAGATATGCCGTCCGCTGGGGGCGTTTTACGCGTTCCTCGGCGTGCGGGCCTACCTGCGCCCGGGAGAAGGATCCGTGAAGTTCGCGGAGACTCTCCTGAGGGAGGCGGGGGTGGCGGTGGTTCCGGGAGGCCCTTTCGGAGAGGATTCCTCGGTCCGCATCAGCTTTGCCACAGATGAACGGTCGCTCCAGGAAGGATGCCTTCGGATTGTCCGATTTCTTCAGAGCAGGGATGGGGGAAAGGGCGCCTGATCGGCGCCCGCATCCGCTCGTCCTTTTCTTCCTTCTGACCGCCGCGGTCTTCGGCTCCGCCTGCACCCAGTCAGGCGAGCTCGACAAGCGGGGGAAGCTCGATCTCGTGAACCGGCTCCTGACGGAGGGCGACTGCGCGGCCGCGATCGAGGTCATCGACCCCCTCTACGACAGCTCCGATACCGACAACGAGGTGCGCATGCTCAGGGCCTCGGCATACGGATGCTCGGCCGGGATCAACTACTTCGATCTCGTGGAGGAGTTCCAGACGGGCAATCTCGTTGGGAACGCCTTCTGGGAGTTCAGCACGCGTCTGTTCCCCTCGGTTTCCACGGACAACATCCTCGAGTCGTCCTGGTTCGCTTTCGACGCCGTCCAGGCCGCGGTCGAGGATGGGGTCGCGGTGCCCGATTCCCAGAAACGCGAGATAAGCGACGACTACAATTCGGGGGCGCTCCGGGCCGTGCATCGCACCCCCGACTCCAACCAGTACATGACGATGGTGGCGATGGCGGTCATGGGCGCGACTCACAACCGCCACGGAAGCCCCTCGCCCCTGAGCTACCGGAAGCTCGCCGACCTGCCTTGGATCGCGGGCGGAGTCGTGAACGAGACGGGCTGCGCCTACGCGGGCGCCGTGGTGAGTTTCTTCGACGGGATCGACGAGGCCGCGGATCTTTTCCCGGCCTCGACCGCGGCGCAGCTCCAGGCCGCGTCCACCCAGTTCAGCGCCGCCATCGATGACGCCTGCGACCGGGGCTGCCGAGGCGTGGACTCCCTGAACAACGTGGTGGACGCGCCTTGCGCCTTCAACGATTGCGGGGGAGTCTGCCCCTATCCTCTGCTCGGGCGGCTGACCTGCGCGACGGATCCCCGGGCCCGCTGCGCGGCCGCGGGGTTGGTGAGATTCGTAAACGACGACGCCGCGCTCGGCTGGCTGGACGGACCCTGATGCGAAACCTGAGGCACGCGTGGATCGTTTCCCTGGCGGCGATGGCTTGCGCGGCGCTCGCTCCCGAGCCTGCTCAGGGCGAGATCCACCACATGTTCCGCGGCGGGCGCGTGCAGGCCATGGGCGGCGCGGGCATCGCCGTGGCGGATGATCCGGCCACCGGGTTCTGGCTCAATCCTGCGCTCGTGGGCGCCGCCGAGGACACCCGGCTGAACTACGCCGTGGCGGACGTGGAGCTGGCCGGGAACCTGATCACCGACGGGCCCGCGGTTCTGGGGATCGCCACGGATTTCTCGCCGAGCACCTTGAACCAGCTCCTGGGCCGAAACGTGTTCGGCCGCGCGCAGGTCTCCCCGACTTTTGTCGCGCCCGGCTTCGGCGCGGGTCTGCTCCTCGACGGCCAGAGCGCCTTGTATGCGAAGAACTCCGCTTTGCCTCAGGTAACTCTCGGGCAGCAGACCACCATGGGCGCCCAGGCGGCCGTGGCCCTGCCGCTCCAACGCCGTCGCGGTCGTCGCTCTAGCGGCGAGTCCTATCTCGGCGCCGCGGTGAAGGTGATGTGGCGAAGGGGGGGGTACTACCGCTTGCCGACCGCCGAGCTGATCGCCGCCTCGCAGAACGGCCAGGCGGGGCTGAACGGGATCATCGGCAACTTCGAGTTCGCGTTGGGGGCGGATGTGGGTGTGTTTCACCGCCGCCGCGTCAGCCGGAAGTTCAGCTGGTCGGTGGCCTCGTCGCTCGTGGACGCGGGCAACACGCACTTCGGGGGGCTTGCCACCGACGCCGAGTCCAACTGGACCGTCGGGGCAGCGGGCGAGTACGACATGGGTTCCGCCAAGCTCACCGTGGCCTACGACTTCTCGAACATCACGCAGGACGAGGACTGGAAGCTCAAGAACCACATCGGGGCTGAGCTTCGGTTTCCCGTGCTGCGGCTCTACGCTGGCGTGCACCAGGTTTACCTGACCTACGGGGTGGGCCTGAACCTGTGGCTGCTGGATTTCGTGGCTCAGAGCTACGCCGAGGAGCTGAGTACATCGGCGTTCCAGGAGCCCAACCGCAGGTTCATGGTCCGCCTGGGCATGAACCTGATGTTCTGAGGTCCGCCGATCCATGCCTGACGAACCGCCCCAACAGCCTGAGCCCGATCGCACCGTGTGCTTCTGCCACAACGTGCCGCGATCCCGCATCATCGCCGAGATCCGCGCCGGTAACCGAACCCTCCAGGCCATCCGCGCCTGTACCCACGCCTCGACCGGCTGCGGCGGCTGCGAGTTCGAGGTGCGCGAGATTCTGGCCGAGGAGGCTAAACTGGCGGACGAACCCGACCAGTGCTAAACCTCCGGGCATGGGAACCTCCATGCCTCAGATGCAGCCAAAAGCGCCCGGTCTTCCGGGAGTCCGCCACATCATCGCCGTCTCGAGCGGCAAGGGAGGGGTAGGGAAGAGCACCGTTTCCGCGAACCTGGCCTGCGCGCTCGCCGCGGCTGGGAAACGCGTGGGCCTGATGGACGCCGACATCATGGGGCCGAACATGCCCATCATGATGGGAGTGACCGAGGAGCCCAAGATCCAGAAGACGCCCACGGGCGGCGAAGAGTTCATACCGCCCACCGCCCAGGGCGTGAAGGTGATGTCGATGGGCTTCCTCGTGGAGCCCGATCAGCCCGTGGTGTGGCGCGGGCCCATGCTGCACAACCTGCTCACGCAGTTCGCGAAGAACGTGAACTGGGGCGAGCTCGACTACCTCGTGATCGACTTCCCGCCCGGCACGGGCGACGTGCAGATCTCGCTCTCGCAGCTCCTTCCGATCACGGGCGCCGTGATGGTGACCACGCCCCAGGAGGTGGCCATGCAGGACGTGCGGCGCGCCTGGCGCATGTGGAGCCAGGTCCGCGTGCCGGTGATGGGCGTCGTGGAGAACATGAGCTACTTCATCTGCGCCCACGGCGAGAAGTACGAGATCTTCGGCAAGGGCGGCGGCGAGATCCTGAAGACGAAGTTCTCCACCGAGCTCCTGGCCCGCGTGCCGATCGAGATCGCGGTGCGCGAAGGCGGCGACCTGGGTCGCCCCGTGGTCGTGGCGAAACCCGAAAGCGAGAGCGCGCGGGCCTTCACTGAGCTTGCGCAGAAGGTGATGGCCGGGGCCGAGCAGCTCGCCTCTGCTCAGCCCGCCACCGTCGAAATCGGCAAGTTCTAGCTCAGGATCAGAGCTCTTCGGCTGAGGCTTCCACCTCGGCTTCGGCGTTTTTGCCCTCGGCCATGCGCTCCTTGCGGAGGCGCTTCAGGAGCTTCTTCATGTCGGCGGTGAGATTCTGGTCGAAGGTGGTCATCACCGGTGCGCCGAGCGTTCCAGCCAGCAGGGCGTCGAGCCTGCGCACACGCGAGAACGAGTCGGCGGCGCTCATGGCCGCGCTCTGACGTTCGCGCTCCGTGCAGGAGATGCAGCGGCGAGCCACCTCCGACTGGAACACGCCTTCCACGGCGTAAGAGCCCCAGGCGTGGTCGTCGCAGGCGGCGTAGCCGGCGAAGGCGTGGCCGGCCGGGCAGATCCCGTGCAGGTTTCCGCAGAAGCCGACCGCGGCAGTGTTTCCGTTGATGAGCTGTTGGAACTCGGCGTTCGACGGGCGGCGCGAGCAATCCGAGTGGCGGGCCTCATGGATCAGAGTGCCGATGCGGGTCGGGGTGTCGCGGTCGGGCGAGTAGCCGGCGCCGAGCTGAATGATGCCGATGCGCGGTCCCTGGACGGGGATCTTGGAGTTGCCGATCTGGAACCCGACGCGCGGGCGAGGAAGGTTGTTCTGGATCTGGTCGATCGCGGCGACGAAGTAGACCACCGTGCCCACATTCTGGGCCATCGTCACGACTTCACGCTCCTCGCCGAAGAAACCCGACGACAGGAGCTTCAGTCGTGAATCGAACTTCACGCGCTCTGAGAGAAGGTAGTTCACGCGGGCATCGAGGAATCTCAGGGCGTGCGCGCCCGAGTTGCCGCCGAACACCGGGGCGAACCAGCGGCCCGGGGTGCCGCCGAGCTCGTAGCGCATCAGGCGCAGCACGTCCTGGCGAAGAAGGCTCTTTTCGGCCCTGTTCAGCGAGGGGTCGAGCTTCATGGTGACGGCCTCGTTGAGCTCCTCCACCTTGCGGCAGCCTCCGAGCAGGAACGAGGACGCAAGCGTCAGGGCAAAAAGAGTCTGGAGCGTGGTGCGGCGATTCAGTGTCACGGTAGATCCCCTTTCAAGTGGTCCACCCGGCCTAGCATGGGGCGCCAGCGCACCGCAAAAAACAATCCCGCATCACGGTGATGCGAAGCGGCAATTTCTCATGCAATGCTTCATTGACGCTGCTTTCCCTTAGCCCATAAGGTCAAAGTCATGTCGAACCCCGCGGAACACTCAGGCGAGACGGATCAGGGCCGGATTTGGTGGCACTGGGCGGGCGGAACGCTCACGCTCGGCATGACGGGAGCGGCGATCTCCGAGCTGGGCGAACCCGAGGAGGTTTCGCTGCCGGAGGAAGGCGAGTCGCTCGAGAGCGGTGATATCCTGTTCTCGTGCGGAGGTTCTACGGGAAGCTACGAATGGGCCTGTCCGGTGGAGGGCACGGTCAGTGCCGTGAACGCCGCCGTGCTCGACGATCCCCTGGTTCTGGCCGAGGATCCCTTGGAGTCCTGGCTCGTGCGGATCGAGGTGGTCGATGAGTCCCAAATCGCCCCGCTCCGGTCCGGGAAAAAAGCAGGCTAGGAAACCCTCAGCCGCGGAGAGCGCGCCGTTTGGGGAAGGGCTCGCCGTCGGCCACCGCGCCGGGAACCGCCTCTCCCCCCATGACGAGGAACTGTTCCGCGCCTTCCAGTCGAACCTGCTCTCGCTGATCTCCCATGAGCTTCGCACGCCGCTCATGGGGATCCTGAACGCCCTTTCTCTCCTTCAAGATGCGGCGGATCCGGGGCACGCCGGAGAGCTTCCGTTGCCCGAACTGGTGTCGATGGCGCGAAACAACGCGCAGAAGCTTCACCACGCGCTGTCCTCGCTTCTTGATCTCGCTGCGATCGAGTCGGGCGCCTTCAGGGCGCGGCTGAAGGAGGTTGATTTCGCGCGCTTGGCGGTCCTCAGGATCGGAGCCCTGGAGCCGCGCCTGAACGATCGCCGGCTGACCTTCACGGTCGACGCCGTCTCAGCGAAGGAGGCCCAGGCCTCGCCGCTTCTGGGTGATCCCCAAAAGCTGTCGCGGGCCGTGGATCTCGCGCTCGAGATCCTTCTGGAAAGGGCAGAGCCGGGGTCGAAGGTGCATTTCGAGGCCGACGCCTCCCACCTCAACGTGAGCTTCACGCTCCCGCCCTCAGCAGAAGAGGAGTGGGAGACGGATTGGACCCAGGCGCGCGCGGGGTTCCAGGGCGGCGTGGTTTCGCCGGTGTCGGCTTTCGCCGGGACGGTGAGAAGCGAGCGCGACTTCCTGACTCGGACCCGGGAAGGTCTGGGAAGCGAATTCCTCCTGGTGATGGAGATCCTGCGGCTCCATGGCGGCGAATTCAAGGCGGCGCGCTCCGGGACGCAGGTGCGGCTGGAGCTTCGCTTGCCGCGGCTCGAGAGCGAGGAAGGCGTGAAGGCCGTGCTTCAGTCCCGTGCCTACGAGAGCTCTCATGGGCTCGCGAGCCTCGCTGTGGCGCTGGTCGCGGTTCCCCGCGGGGAGGAGGCCAGCGCCTTTCAAGGGCGGCTCCGAAGGGCGCTGTTCCGTGCCTCCGACGCGGTTTACGCCCTGGAGGGCGCGGGGAAGGTGGCCCTGGTGCTCGACGACTGCAAGAGCCAGGATTCACCTCGGCTCTTGGAGCGCATTTCCGAGATTCTGGGGCACTCCCTGGAGGCGGGTGTGGCGCACTGTCCGGAAGAAGGCACCGACCCTGAGGTACTGCTGCGGCTCGCCAATTCCAGACTCAAAAAGTCCAATTAAGCGAGAGAGGTTGCCGCCCCGAGTCAGAGCTGGAGCGCCCTGCTCAGGTGTGGTAATCCGTTTCATCAATCCATGAGCGATCCGACGCCAGAAACCACGGTCCGGCCTCAGGCTAACCGAGGGCGATTCTTTATCAAAACCTTCGGCTGCCAGATGAATGTGGCGGACACCGAGCGCATGTGCTCGCTCCTCCGCGACAGCGGCATGGAAGCGGCTGAGGCCGTGGAGCAGGCCGATCTCATCCTCATCAACGGCTGCTCCGTCCGCGACAAGGCCGTGCACAAGGCCGTGTCGACCCTGGGCACCTATCAGGACTTCGTAACCGCGGGTCGCAAGCCCCTCCTGGGCCTGGGCGGCTGCGTGGGTCAGATGGAGAAGGGCACGATCTTCAGGCGGGCCCCTTACCTCGACTTCGTCTTCGGCCCGGACGCTATCGACCAGATCCCCGAGATCGTGAGCCGTGTGCAGCAGGGCGAGCGCCACTCCGTCTACGCCGACTTCGACCGCCGCGACGACTACTCCACCGAGACGCGCGCGCTTCCGGGCCAGGCCCAGGCCTTCGTGAACATCATGAAGGGCTGCGACAAGTACTGCACCTACTGCATCGTGCCGTTCACGCGGGGCCGCGAGAAATCGCGCACGATCTCCGAGGTGCTCGACGACCTGGCGAAGCTCGTGGGGCAGGGCGTGCGCGAGGTGACGCTGCTCGGCCAGAACGTGAACTCCTTTGGCAAAGGGAATCCCAACAAGCTGGGGCTGGAGCCCCGCGCGCTCGTCGGCCCCATCGGCCGCGTGGGCCCCGAGGAGGGCGAAGAGACCTTCCCGATGCTCCTGCGCGCGATGGACGCCGATCCCAGGCTAGCGGAGCTCAAACGCATCCGTTTCACATCGAGTCACCCGCTCGATTTCAGTGATCAGCTCCTGGAGTGTTACGCGCCCCCATCCGAGGGCGGCGTCGCCCGCCTCGCCCCCCACCTCCATCTGCCCGTACAGAGCGGCTCCGACCGTGTGCTCTCGAAGATGGGCCGCAAGCACAAGATCGAGTCCTATATCGCGCAGATGGACCGCCTGAAGGCGCTCAATCCGGACGTGGGCCTGGGCACTGATCTGATCGTGGGGTTCCCCACGGAGACGGAAGAAGAGTTCGAGGAGACGCTGAAGCTCCTCGATCGCGTCCAGTACGACACTGTGTTCGCCTTCGCCTACTCGCCGCGCCCCGGAACTCGCGCCGCGAAGCTGCCGGACGACGTGCCGGACGAGGTCAAGAACCGCCGCTTGAATCAGCTTCTGGCCCACCAGAAGCTGATTTCCGAGAGACGCTACGCCGAGCGCGTGGGCCGCAGGTACGAGGTGCTCGTGGAAGGTTCTGCGAAGAACGATCTGATGCTTCGCGAGGGCGAGAGTCGCGGCCTCCGCGTGTGGACCGGCCGCACTGGATGCAACCGCGTGGTGAATTTCCGCGCGGGCGCTCCGCGCTCGCTGACGGGCAGATTCCTCGAGGTCGAGATCACGGATTCCTCTCCGATCGCGCTCACCGGCAACCTGCTGAGTGACGTTTCCGAGGGATCGAGCGCGTGATCATTCCGCACCACGGCAAGTGGCCTCGGATCCACGAAACGGCCTTCGTGGCGCCCTCCGCGGACCTGATCGGCGAGGTGGAGATCGGCCCGCAGTCGAGCCTGTGGTTCCAGGTGGTGGCCCGCGGCGACGTGAACTGGATCAAGATCGGCGCGCGCACCAACATCCAGGACATGACGATGCTTCACGTCACCCGCAGGACCTGCCCGCTCACGATCGGCGACGACGTGACGGTGGGGCACCATGTGATGCTCCATGGCTGCACGGTGGGTAGCCGCGTGCTCGTGGGCATGCGCGCCACGGTGATGGACAAGGCCGTGATTCCGGACGACTCCGTGATCGGCGCCGGGGCCCTCGTCACCGAGGGCAAGACCTTCCCGCCGAAGCATCTCATTCTCGGATCGCCGGCCAAGGCCGTGCGCCCGCTCACGGACGAGGAGCTCGCATTCCTGAAAAAGAGCGCTGAGAACTACGTGAAGGATGCGGAGGAGTACCGCTCCTTCCTTCGCGGCCCCAAACGCCACGGGGGCGATGACCAGGATCTGGAAGTTCCCTACTTGGACGAGGAGGATTTGGAATGAACGTCGTCGGTGAAGCTTTTACTTTCGATGATCTCCTTCTGCTGCCAGGCTACTCCGAGATTCTCCCCGCTGACGTGAGCTTGCAGACGCGGCTCACGAAGCGAATCGCCATGCATATCCCGCTCGTCTCGGCGGCCATGGACACCGTCACTGAGAGCAAGACCGCGATCGTGATGGCGCAGGAGGGGGGGCTGGGCTTCATCCACAAGAACCTCACCGTCGCCGAGCAGGCCTTCGAGGTGGAGAAGGTGAAGAAGAGCGAGTGGGGGATGATCCTCGACCCGATCACCATCGACCCGGACGCGTCGATCGGCCAGGCGATGGAGCTCATGCGCCGTTACAAGATCTCGGGCGTGCCGGTGACCACGAAGGAGGCGGGTGGCCTCAAGCTCGTGGGCATCCTCACCAACCGCGATCTGCGCTTCGAGGAGAACGTGGTTCAGAAGGTCCGCGACCGCATGACCTCGGCACCGCTCTACACGGCTCCCGAGGGCACCACGCTCGAGCAGGCGAAGGGCATCCTCAAAGAGAAGCGGGTGGAGAAGCTCCCGGTGGTGGACGCCAAGGGCTACCTCAAGGGGCTGATCACGATCAAAGACATCGAGAAGCAGCGGGCCTACCCGCATGCCAACAAAGACAAGTACGGCCGCCTGATCGTCGGCGCCGCGGTGGGGGTGGGCAGCGAGGGAATGCTTCGCTCGGCCGCGCTCGTGGAGGCCGGCGTGGACGTGCTCGTGGTGGATAGCGCTCACGGGCATTCGAAAGGCGTGCTTGAGGCCATTGCGGCCGTGAAGAAGCGCTTCGGCGACCGCGTGGACGTGATCGGCGGAAATGTGGCTACCTTCGATGGCGCGAAGGCGCTCGTGGAAGCCGGGGCCGACGCCGTGAAAGTGGGCATGGGGCCGGGCTCGATCTGCACCACGCGCATCATCGCCGGGATCGGCGTGCCGCAGCTCTACGCGGTGTCCGAGGCCGTGCGCGCCTGCGCTCCGAAGGGGATTCCGGTCATCGCCGACGGGGGCGTGAAGTACAGCGGCGACGTGACGAAGGCTATCGCGGCGGGTGCGGGGAGCTGCATGATCGGCTCGCTCTTCGCGGGCACCGACGAGGCTCCCGGTGAGATCGTGCTGTTCCAGGGGCGCTCCTACAAGATGTATCGCGGCATGGGGTCGCTCGGCGCCATGACTCATGGGTCGGGCGCGAGGGATCGCTACTTCCAGTCCGAGGTGGAAGACATGGGCAAACTCGTGCCGGAAGGCATCGAGGGCCGAGTGCCCTACCGCGGGAGCCTGAGCTTCAATATCCAGCAGCTGCTGGGCGGGTTGCGCGCCGGCATGGGCTACTGCGGCACGGCAGACGTGCCCACGCTCCACAAGACCGCCAGGTTCATCCGGATCTCGAACGCGGGCCTCACTGAGAGCCACCCGCACGACGTGATGGTGACCAAGGAAGCCCCGAACTACCGCCTGCAGTCCTGACGTACGAAGCAGCCCAGAGGAGGGCCCAAGAGCCGTGACCGCCCGCAAGCATTCCACCGTGGTGATCCTGGATTACGGCTCGCAGTACACGCAGCTCATCGCGCGGCGGGTGCGGGAGCTCGGGATCTATTCGCGGGTGCTCTCCGGAGATGCGTCACTCGCGCGGATTCAGGAACTTGATCCAAAGGCCGTGATTCTCTCGGGCGGGCCGAGCTCGGTCTACGACGCTGGCGCGCCGACTCTGCCGGCGGGATTCCTGGAGGAGCAGAGGCGCACGAAGCTCCCCACGCTCGGCGTCTGTTACGGCATGCAGCTTCTGGTGCGGGATCTCGGCGGCAAGGTCGACCGCGCCGAGAAGCGCGAGTACGGCAAGATGGACGTGCACCCGGAGTCGGGCTCGCGGCTCTTCAGCGGACGGCCGAAGTTCTCGGCCTGGATGAGCCACGGGGATGAAAGCGCCGAGCTCCCCAAGGGCTTCCGCTTGGCCGCGAAAAGCGCCGCCGGTGCCGTGGCCGCTGCGGAGGCCCCGGAGCTCGGGCTTTACGGCCTGCAGTTCCACCCCGAGGTCACGCACACCGAGCGTGGCATGGAGCTCCTTCGCGCGTTTCTGCTCGACATCGCGGGCATCCGCCCCGACTGGACCATGGGCTCCGTGATCGAGGAGCAGGTGGAGCGCATCCGCGACCTCGTGCCCCCGGGCGAGCACGCGCTTTGCGCGCTTTCGGGCGGCGTGGATTCGGCCGTGGCGGCCGTGCTCGTGCACAAGGCGCTGGGCGACCGCCTCCACTGCGTGTTCGTGGATCACGGCCTGCTGCGCTTCCAGGAGCGCGAACGCGTGAACACGATGTTCCGCGAGAAGCTGCATCTTCCGGTGGAAACGGTGGACGCCTCCGCGCGGGTCCTGGGCAAGCTGGCCGGCGTGGCCGACCCCGAGAAGAAACGGAAGATCATCGGCTCCGAGTTCATCTCCGTGTTCGACGAGGCGGCAGATC
Organism: Bdellovibrionales bacterium; assembly: GCA_020850015.1. GTDB lineage: Bacteria > Bdellovibrionota > UBA1018 > UBA1018 > JADZFF01 > JADZFF01. The sequence goes on from JADZFF010000054.1 coordinate 50,053, forward strand.
GCATCGGGAAGAAGATGGGCAAGACTCCGCGCTTCCTGGTGCAGGGCACGCTCTATCCGGATGTCATCGAGTCGAGCCCGGCCCCCTCTGATGGCCCGGCGATCCCGGGCAAGAAGCACTCCCATACGATCAAGTCCCACCACAACGTGGGGGGCCTGCCGAAGGACCTCAAGTTCACGCTCATCGAGCCGCTCCGCGATCTCTTCAAGGACGAGGTGAGGCGCATGGGCAAGGAGCTCGGTGTGCCCGAGGAGTTCCTGGCCCGCCACCCGTTCCCGGGCCCTGGGCTCGCCGTGCGTATCATCGGCGACGTCACGCCCGAGGCCATCGATATCCTTCAGCGAGTGGACGAGGTGTTCATTCAGGGGATCAGGGAGGCCGGGCTCTACTCCGAGATCTGGCAGGCCTTCGCGGTGTTCCTGCCCATTCGGTCCGTGGGCGTCCAGGGCGACGGTCGCACGCACGACCACGTCGTGGCTCTCCGGGCCGTAACCTCCACCGACGGCATGACGGCCGACTGGTACCGATTCCCCCACGACGTCCTGGCACGTATCTCTACCCGGATCTGCAACGAGGTGAGGGGCGTGAACCGCGTGGTTTACGACGTCAGCTCCAAACCCCCCGCCACCATCGAGTGGGAATAGCGGAGGGAAGGAGGTCAGTCTCAAGCTCCGGTGGGATTCCGCCGATCCGGAGACGTGGCCCTCCAGCCCTTTTCAATTGTGCCTCGCCTGCGCTTCTACCCGCGGTGGGCGCTCGTGGTGAGCCCCCTGCTGATCGTCGGGTTCTTCGGTGTCGGCATCGCGGCGAAGGTGCCGCCCTTCGCTTCGCGCGTGGAGACGCCTAACGGGGTGGAGTACCTCGGCGAGGAGGTGGCTTGGGTGGAGAGCTGGTGGCCCCCGACGGTGGCCCGGAATCACTACCATCGCGTGCTTTCCTACGCCTGGAACTTCCCAGAGGTGTGCTGGCCGGGGCGCGAGATCAACGATTTCCAGACGAAGCAATGCGCGCAGTTTCGCGAGCGCATGATTCTTGGAGCGGGTCTCTGCCTCTTGCCCCTGATCGTGCTGCTACTCGCGCTCATGAACGGCGGCGGAAAGCTCACCCTTCTCTATCGCAAGGGCTGGAGCAGCCTCACGAAGGGGCGCCCGCTGGCTCAGGCCGTCGTTACCGATCCACCCGAGGCCGGTACCGACTTCTTTTCCTGGCTCTTCTGCTTGCAGGGGGTGAGCCTGCAGCTTCCCGACGGCCGTCAGGTGGTGGCTTCTATCGACTCGGAGACGCCCATTCCGCTCCCCGGGCAGAAATTTCTCGTCTATGACTTGGGGCAGTATTTCGGGAAGCCGCGTTATGTCGGCCTGCTTCACGCGCCCCACCTAGCCGTGGTGGCGGGTTCGCGGTAATACCGCGAATCCATGTCCGAGCCGCAGCCCGAAACCGCATCGACGGACTTCGTCCATCTTCACGTCCACACCCACTACAGCCTCCTCGAGGGGACGATTCGGATCAAACCGCTGGTGAAGCGGGTTCAGGAGCTCGGAATGAGCTCCGTGGCCATCACCGACTCGAACAATCTCTTCGGCGCGGTGGACTTCTACGGAGCCTGCAGAGGGGCGGGGATTCGTCCGATCATCGGCTGCGAGGTGCTCTTCGCGCCGGAGGGGCGTTTCGGTGCCTTCGCTCCGAAGGCGGCCTCGGCAATCGGCGCGCAGGGCGGTGCTCAGGCCTATTCACCCTACTTTTTCCATCTGGTCCTCCTCTGCAAGGATCTGCGCGGGTATCAGAACCTCTGTCGGATGGTTTCCCGCGCCTACACCGAGGCTCCGCCCGTGCAGAAGGGGCAGCCCACGGGGCCGCGCGCGCTCGTGGACCACGCTCTTCTGGCGGAGTACGGCGAGGGTCTGGTGGCTCTCAGCGGCTGCCTTCGCAGTGAGTTCGCGTTCAGAATCCTGAAGGGCGACGAAGCCGGCGCGGAAGACAGCGCGCGCTGGTTCAAGAACCAGTTCGGCGAGGACTTCTACCTCGAGCTCGTGGACTCGGGGATTCCGGAACAGGAGCACGTGAACCAGGCGCTCTTCGCCCTGGGTGCGAAGCTCGGCGTGAAGTGCGTGGCCACGGCGAACTGCCACTACCTGGAGCCCTCGGAAGCTGAGGCGCAGGAAGTGCTCCAGTGCATCGAGTACAACAAGAACCTCGACATCGACCGCCCCAAGAGCCTGGTGCCGAGCGAGTTCTGGCTCAAGCCGCCGGCCCTGATGCGCGAACGCTTCGAGCGGTTCCCGGGGGCCTGCGACGCCACCGTGGAGATCGCGGCGAAGTGCGACGTGGAGTTCAAGTTCACGGACGAGAAGGGCCGCCCCATCTACCACCTGCCGAGCTTTCGCCCGGACGGCGTGGCGCCCACGGACTCCTTTGATCTCGAGGCCTACTTCAGGGATCAGTCGAAGCTCGGGCTCGAAAAACGGCTGGCGGATCAGAACTTCGATGCGCTTCGCGCACAGCCCGACTGGGAGACGAGACGTAAAGGATATGAGGATCGCCTGAGCTACGAGACCGAGATGATCCTGCGCACGGGATTCTCCGGCTACTTCCTCGTCGTGGCGGATTACATCGCTTGGGCGAAAATGAACGACATCCCCGTGGGCCCGGGGCGGGGCTCCGGCGCGGGCTCGCTCGTGGCCTGGTCGCTCGGGATCACCGACATCGATCCGATCCCGTTCAACCTGCTCTTCGAGCGCTTCATCAATCCCGAGCGCGTGTCGATGCCGGATTTCGACGTCGACTTCTGCCAGGACCGGCGGGGCGAGGTGATCGACTACGTGGGCCGCAAGTATGGCTCGCAGAATGTTTGCCAAATTATCACCTTCGGGAAGCTCCAGGCGCGCGCGGCCGTGAAGGACGTGGGGCGCGTGCTCGGCATGAGCTTCGCCGAAACCGATCAGGTCACGAAGCTCATCCCGGAAGAGCTCAACATCAAGCTCAAGGATGCGCTCGAGCAGGAGCCGCGGATCCGCGAGCTCATGGCCTCCGATCGCAAGATCGCGAAGCTCATGGAGTACGCGCTCGCGCTCGAGGGCCTGTCGCGTAACCCGGGCGTTCACGCCGCGGGCGTGATCATCACCGAGAAGCCGGTGGTGGAGTACTGCGCCCTCTACATGGGCGCGGACGGCGCCCCGGTGACCCAGTTCGACAAGGACTACGCTGAGAAGATCGGGCTCGTGAAGTTCGACTTCCTGGGGCTGAAGACGCTGACCGTGATCGACAACGCCGTGAAGCTCATCCGCATGGGGGGTGGCGCCGATGCCAGCTTCACCATCGAGCGCATCCGGTACGACGACCCGAAGGTGTACGAGCTTTTGGGCTCGGGCGA
>JADZFF010000055.1 GCA_020850015.1 Bdellovibrionales bacterium
CGCGTGAAGGGGAAGCTCGTGAAGGTGGAGGCCTCCGAGCAGGAGAGCGTCTGCGCCGAGACGCTGTGCGAGCCCAACCATGTGTACACGACGAGCTTTGGTTCCTCGCGCCCACGCCGCCCGAAGCCCAAGCCCGTGAAACCCACGCCGATCCCGGCGGAGCGGCTGGACTACGCGCACAGAATCATCGGTACCGAGCAGGCCTGGGAAACCACCGAAGGTTCCTCCGAGATCGTGGTAGCCGTGATCGACACCGGCGTGGATATCGAGCATCCCGACCTCAAGGAGTCGATCTGGTTCAACGCGGCCGAGCGCTTCGGCCTGCGGGGAGTCGACGACGACGGGAACGGTTACGTCGACGACGTCTACGGTTACGATTTTTTCGCCGACCGCGGCGACGCGCGCGACGACAACGGGCACGGCACGCACTGCGCGGGCGTGATCGGCGCGCGCCGGAACACGATCGGGATCGTGGGCGTGGCCCCGCAGGTGCGAATCATGCCCTTGAAATTTCTCGGTGCGGCGGGCTTCGGCGACACGCTGGATGCCGTGCGGGCCGTGCGCTATGCCGTGGCCATGGGCGCGAACGTGATCTCGGCCTCCTGGGGCGGAGCGGGGCGCTCCACGTATCTCGAGGAGGCGATCGCCGATGCTCGGGCCGCCGGGGTGAGCTTTGTCGCCGCGGCCGGCAACGAATCGCGCGATATCGATGCGTCGCCATCCTTCCCGGCCGCTTATGCCGGGGTAGTGGCCGTGGCTTCGACTGACGCGGCTGATCGCATCAGCAGCTTCTCGAACACCGGGGACGCGACCGTGCTCGTGGCGGCCCCGGGTACCCTGATCCGAAGCACGCTGCCCCGGAGCCGTTGGGGAGAGCTCTCGGGTACCTCGATGGCCACGCCGCACGTGGCGGGCGCCGTGGCGCTCGCGCTCTCGCTCGATTCCACGCTGACGCCCGATGGGGTCGGTGAGCTTCTTTGCGGAACTGCCGTGCCGAAGCATCTCACAAGAGTGCGCTGCGGACGGCTCGACGTGGCCGCGCTCGTGGAGGTCGTGAGCGCCGGCCTATGACGGGCCCGGCGTCGCAGCTGGCGCCGGGTTTTTTTTCTTCTTTTTCTTCGGCTTGGGCGTCTTTTTCGGCTGGGTTTTGGCCTGAGGGGCCTTGCCCTGAGCGGAAGGCTCCGGTTCGTCTGCGCCCGTAACGGCGTCTCCCACTGCCTCCAGTCCGTCTCCGACCACGTCCAAGATATCGCCGCCGAAGTCCTTCAGCTCGCCCGGCACGCCTTTGATTTTTTTCCCGAGTCTTCCGGGGATCTTGCCGCTTTCCTCGAGTATGTCCGTTGAGGCGCGCTCCCTCCACTTTTCCACGAGCGGCCGGGGGAGCCCGTCCTCGGAGAGCCGGCCGATCGGCGGCATGAAACCGGCGCGGGGGGGGTGATACTCGCGGGGCAGGAGATCGAGCTTCACGAAGAGGTCGAAGACGTCGATCCCGGCGGAAACGAGGTAGTTGCGGTAGCGGGGGGCGATGTCCAGCCCCCAGCCGAAGGTGAGCACCCAGGGGTTCACTTCGAAGCCGGTGGTGAAGTGCGCGCGGGAATCCGCGACTTCTGAGCGCGAGATCTCCAGGTAGGTGCCGAGCCGGATCGTGGCGTCGAGCTCGCGGTAGTCGAGAAACTGGTAGGAGGCGCCGATCCTGGGTTGGAGATTCATCTTCGTGCCGAGCTCCACTTCGTCCCGGAGGTAGGCCGCGTCCTCCACCGGGCCGATGTAGTAGAAGCCGAAGCCGAGCTGGAAGAAGCGGTTCGGGATGTAGCCTGCGCCGAAGGAAAGGCGAAAGGGCACATGGAGCGCGCGGTGAAAGCGCGCGACGCCGGGGTCATCGGGCGCCGAGCTCTCAGGATCGAGCAGGCTGGGCAAATGGTAGCTCCACCCCAGGATCCACCGCCGGGGGAGCCGGTACTGGAGCCCGATCCCCGCGGAAAGCCCGGTGGCGGTGGCCTCGGTGTCGTCGAACGCCGATTCGTCGGCGAAATTCAGGGTGCTGCGGCCGTATCCCAGCGTGAGCGTGAGCCCCACGGACAGCCGATTCCTGAGAAACACGCGCCCGAGGGAGAGGTGGAACTCCCGCACCATGACCTCCGCGTGGAAGGTCTCTCCTGTGGTGGGATGACGGTACTTCTGGCCCTCGCGGTGGGGCTCCCACCAGCCGAGCCCCAGTCCCCAGGGGTATCGCGACATCGTGGCGCCCACCATCGAGGCCTCGAGCGCCGAACCATACTCCTGGAGGTCGCCGTCGTAGACGACGTTTCCCGTGATCTGGATCCCCGGGTGCGCGAGCGTCATGGCGAGGCCAGCGGGATTGTCCAGGCAGCTCACGAAAGAAGGGCAGAGCCCCACCATCGCGCCGGCCATGCCGACATGCGGGATGTCGCCGCGCACGGAGTCGCTCCATCCTGAGTACCCCAGCGAGCGGGTGTCGTAGGGGAGAATGGGGGGCGCGGCATGGGAACTGGAGGCCAGGACGCTGAACAGGAGCGTGCTGAGTTTCACCCACCGCCGCATGAGTCCGTCCGCAAGGCGCCAGCTGGCGCGGGCCACCGTGCTCAGCGGATCTCGATCTTCTCGATCTTGATCTCTTTTTCCGGGCGGTTCATCGGGCCCGTGGGCGCGTTCGCGATCTTGTCCACGACGTCCATCCCCTTCGTCACCTCGCCGAAGATGGTGTGCTTGCCGGTGAGCCAACCCGTGGGCGCGACCGTGATGAAGAACTGCGAGCCGTTCGTGGCCGGGCCCGCGTTGGCCATGGCCAGGATGCCGGGTTTGTCGAATGCCTTGCCCGAGGAGAACTCGTCCTCGAACTGGTAACCCGGGCCCCCGCGGCCAGTGCCCTCCGGATCGCCGCCCTGGATCATGAATCCGGGGATCACGCGGTGGAATATCGTCCCGCTGTACAGGGGCTTCTTGGACTTCTTGCCGCCCGCATCCGTCCACTCCTTCGAGCCCTTCGCGAGGCCGACGAAGTTTTCCACCGTCTTCGGGGCGGCGTCAGGGAAGAGTTTCAGCTCGATCTTGCCCATCGAGGTGTGGATCACGGCCACGTCGCCCGATTTCTTCGGCTTCTTCTCTTTCTCCATTTCCTTCTTTGCTTCGTCGGCATGAGTGGCGGCGGCAAGCAGGAGGACAAGGGTGGGGATCAGGACACTGCGGAAGGCGCGGGGTTTCGTCATGAAGCCGAGAGTATCATAACTTTTTCGGGCGGGAAGGGCGGCTCCAGACGAAGGCGCTGGTGCCCGCCAGGCAGGTGCCGGCGGCGATGCGCGCCCAGGCGGGGATCTGCCCCGAGAACCCGAGCATCAGGGCCGAGCCCGCCATCATCGCCGTGGAGGCGATCTTCGCGCGCAGCGGGATCACGCCCTGTTCGCGCCACTGGCGGATGGGTTTCCCATATCGGGGATGCCGAATGAGCCACTCGTGCCAGCGCTCCGAGCCCTTGGAGAAAAAAAACGCCGCGAGGATCACGAAGGGCACGGTGGGAAGCAGAGGCAGGAAGATCCCGATGAACCCGAGCGTGAGGCTCAGCCAGCCCAGGAGCAGGAACAGGAGCTGGCGTGAGGGTGGCGAGGTGCGGCGTCGGGGCATCGCTTTAGCTCTATCACGGGGCGCCGATGCGGAAGGAGAGGGGGAGTGCCCTTGGTTGCCAGTAAAGCCAAGAAAATGACGAAAGCCGCCGATTCCGCCAGCGCGGGCATGGCCGCGCTCTGCCCTTCGCCGGTGCTCGTGCTTTCGAAGGAGGGCAGTCTCATCGAGGCCAACGCGCCGGCGGCTCCCATCCTCGAGGCCTGCGGCATCCGACCGGGGGCGCCCATTCCCCGCAAGTGGAGCGAGAGAGTCGAAGCCACGCTCCGGCGCGGCCGCCCGCGGATTTACCATGTGCGGCCAGGCGACTACGAGTTTCAGCTCACGCTCGTCCCTTGGGCGGAGCGGGGCGCGGTGGTGGTTTTCGGGGTGGACGTGACCGTGGAGCGGACGTTGGAATCGCTGCGAGCGCTCCGGGATCGCCGCGCCGCCCTTCAGGCGCAGGTGCGGCTGTTCGCGGACCTCGCGGCGGGCTGGGCGCGCCGGCTGGGCCCGCCCCTGGCCGGGGCCTCCGAGCGGGCCGAGGAGTTGGCCCTTCGTCTCGAACGGGGGGAGTCGGCCCAGTCGCTGTCGGCGCTGGCCGACGAGCTGAGATCCGGTCTGCGTGCCCTCGGAGCCGAGGTGCGTGCGCTCGCCCGCATCGAGCCGCTCAGCTCCGCGGCGCCGGAGCCCGTGGACCTGAGAAGCGTGCTGGCGGATGCGCTGGCGCTCTCGCGGAACCGGTTCGCTGCCGCGGGTGTGGAGCTGAAGGAGCCGGCTTCCGACTCAACTGAAGAGACCTGGGTGCTCGCTCGTGCGGGGACTCTCGTGACGGCCCTGTTCGGCCTCCTGACCCAGGCGCTCGCTCAGACCCAGAGCCGGCAGGCCGCACGATGGGTGAGACTCGAGCCCCTTCCCCGGGGTTTCCGGATCTGCCTTCCCGCCTCCGAGGGGCCGAGCGAGGCCTTCGAGCTCGCTCGCGAGGCCGCGCAGTGCCACGAGGGGACTTTCGAGGTTTCCCAGGACCTCGAACGGGGCGAGTCCCGCTGGGAGCTTCGCCTGCCCCCGCTTCCGTTGTCCAAGTCCGCCTGAGCCTGACCAGGATTTGGACGGCTCAGGGTCCAAATTGGCGATTTTTTACCAATGACTGCAGGGAGATGTCCGGCATCGCTCTTGCTCTTCCTCAGCTCGCGTTGGGAGATTGCGAATGATGGTTCGTCCCTTGGTCCGCTCGGCCGCTCTTTGGTGGGCCCTCACGGCTTTGAGTTGCGTGGCCGCCTGGGCCTGGATGCCGGGGGCGGGGGCGCCTCAGGGTGCAGTTCGCGGCCCGGCCGCCGGCTCCTCGGGGGGCTGGCTCGTGACAGCGGAGGGCACGCGTATCCATCCCGATTGCCTTTCTCTTGCCGCCCGCCGGATCGCGGATCCTGCCCTGGTGAAGCAGCGGCTGCGGGATTGGGTCTCGGACGCCTTCGCGGAGATCACCGACTGCCATGGCCGTTACTCGGCGCTCGCTCCCTATCTTCAACAGTGGCGGGCGCGCGCGCGCGCGATGAAGGTCACCTGCGTCGACCCAGCGGACCTCGCTGACATCGACTTTGCGGCGATCAGTCACGGCGAGGACCACTTCGAGATCGTCCGTCCCACGCTCTTCGGCATCCTGGCCGGACGCGGCGGCAGCTACACCGAAACCTACAAGACGAAAGAGGGGAAACCCGCAACCCGGGGCTCGACGTACTCGGGCGTGGTCCATACCTTCGTGCACGAGGTCTTCCATTCCACCGACGCGAACAACCGGGTGGACCACAACGATATCGAAACCCTGGGGCCGGAGGAGGACGGGGTCTGCGGCAGCAACGTGGCAATGGACCGTGTCTGCGTGCTCTCGAGTTTCTGCACGGACGAGTGGCTGACCTCCTCCGTCGAGCGGGCTCAGGAGGTGCTCTTCAAACGCATGACCCAGTGCGGGCGCCGGCGCGGCTGCGAGGATCTCTTCACCGGAGAGGCGGGCAACTACGGCTGGTGGAACCATCTCACGGGCTCGCACTCGAGCGACGACCTGATTCCGGCGAAGCAGGCGGCCCAGCTCTGCAGCCAGATCAAGTCCGAAGGTTACTGCGAGCACATGCTGGATACGCAGGGGCCCATCAACACGCGGGCGAACGCCCGGCTCTCGGCCTTCCAGCCGATGCTCTTGGACCGCTGGGGCGCCGTGCTTCCCCGCGCCCAGAACATGGTCCCCAAGACCCTCATCGACAGCCAGCCGGGCTTCCGCGAGCGCCTCGACGCCATCGCGGGGAGCGACTGCTTCAAGAGCCTCTTCCGTCTCAACAACCTGGGCGAGCTCTACGCCGTCCACGGCAAGGTGCCGATGGTGGCCATTCCCTCTCCCTTCATCCATTTCGGCCCGGGCGGACCTGGATCGCTCTCCGGGCATCTGTCCACCCTGCACAGCGCAACCCAGGCCGCGATCCCCGATCGGGCGGCCTGTCAGGGAGAGGAGCCCCGTCGGCAGGCCGCGGAGATCCTGGATTGGCTCTGGGACCTGCGGGACCAGGTCTGGGGGGTGGATTTCCACGAGCTCTACCGAGCGAGCCTCAGCCGCGCGATCCACCTGCCTGAGCCTGGGTACTTTCTTTCGGGCCGCCCCTCGGTCGACGACATCCTCAAGGAGCGGTTGAGCCGGCTTCTGGGGCGCGAGCTTCTGCTCCAATACGAGCGGGCGCTCCTCGTGGGGCACCACACCTCTCCCGCCTTCAGCTGCTCCGCGGCCGGCCTCATTTACCCCTCTCAGCAACGGTGATAAGTCTGCGGGCATGATTCTGGTCGTCAAGGCGCTCCACGTGGTGAGCTTCGTGAGCTGGTTTGCAGCGCTGCTCTATGGCGTGCGCCTGTTCATCTACCACTCGGAGGCTCTTTCCAAACCGGCGGCCGAGCGGGGGGTCCTGCATGCCCAGTTCCAGGTGATGGAACGGCGGCTCTGGCTGGGCATCGGGCTCCCAGCCTCGATCCTGACGGTCGGGTTCGGGCTCTGGCTTGCCGGGCTCACCCAGGCCTGGTCCCAGGGATGGCTTCACGTGAAGTTACTGGCCGTGACCGGACTTTTGGCCTACCACCATGTCTGCGGCGGGATTCGCAAACGGCTTTCCCGCGGCGAGAACTGGGGAGGCCCGGGCAGGTTGCGCCTGTTCAACGAGCTCGGAACCGTGTTTCTGGTAGGAATCGTGTTTCTCGCCGTCACCCGCGAACCCGCTTCGGCGGCCGCGGCCGTGGGCGTTTTTCTCGCGCTGGGCGCGGGGATTTTTGGAGTGCTTCGATTGAGGAGGAGCTGAATCATGTTCGGACTGAGCGCAAGCCATCTCTTGATCCTGGGTGTGATCGTATTGCTGTTCGGAGGCCGCCGCCTGCCCGAGCTCGGTGAGGGCCTGGGCAAGGGGCTTCGGGCTTTCCGCGCGGCGCTTGAGGGAAAGGACGTCCCGCCTGGCCGGAAGCTGCCTTCCCCCGGCGCGAACACGGAGCGGCAGCAGGTGGCCGAATCGGAACCCTCTTCCTCCGGCGACGCCCAGGGCTGAGCTCGCGTGCGGGCGCCCGCCGAGGAGTCGTGCGCTTGGACTCACGAGCGGCTCTTTTTCAGCTCCGATGACTATTTCAGGGACCTGATCGCGGCCATCGACCGGGCCCGGGTCAGCGTCCGCATGGAGAGCTACATCTACCAGAGCGGGACGCTCGCCTCGCGGGTTTCGGCTTCATTGGCCGCCGCCGCGCGGCGGGGCCTGAAGGTGAAGCTGATGGTGGATGGGATGGGTTCCCCGTTCTGGGGCGGGGACGACGCGGCGATGCTCGAGTCCGCGGGAGTGGAGTGCCGGGTGTTCTGGCCTCCTCCCTGGCATTTCTGGCAGTGGCCCTTCGCGCGGGCGCGCGCCGAGAAGCCGGTCGTGGGCTGGCTGGTTTGGCTGGGCAGGTCCCTGGCTCACGTCAATCGCAGGAACCATCGGAAGCTCTGCCTCATCGACGGTTACGAGGCCTGGATCGGAAGCATGAACGTCACGGACGAGCACCTGAGCCGTGCTTCTGGGGGCTCGGAATGGCGCGACACGGGCGTGCGCGTGGAAGGCCCCGGTGTTTCCGCCCTGAGCGAGATCTTCGACAGGAGTTGGGCGTCGTTCGGGTTCGGAAGCGCGATCCGATCGGCAGCCCTTCGGATCAGGGGCAGAAGGGCGCGCGACGCCTGGATGAATTGCCCGGTGCGATCGAACGAGACCCTGAGGAAGCGGATTCATTTCGCGCGCGACCTCAGGCGGCGGATCGCCTCGGCCAGGACGAGGCTCTGGATCACGAACGCCTACTTCATTCCCGACCTTCACCTGCTTCGCGCCCTGCGGCTGGCCGCCTCCGCCGGAGCGGACGTGCGGATTCTCTTGCCGGGGCCTTCGGACGTGGCGCTGGTGAGCTGGGCCTCCTCCCAGTTTTACGCCTCGCTGCTGCGGTGCGGAGTGCGGATCTACGAGTACCTGCCGGGCGTGCTGCACGCAAAATCCATCCTGGCCGACGGCTGGGCCCTGGTGGGTTCGAGCAACCTCAACCAGCGGAGTCTCAGGCACGATCTGGAGCTGGATGTCGTGCTGAATCAGGCTCCTTCGGTGCTCGCGCTCGAACGGAGCTTCGAAGCGGATCTTTCGCGTGCCCGTGAGATCCGGCTGGAAGGCTGGGCCCGTCAGGGCCGGTTGCGCCGGGCGCTGGGATGGCTCGCGCTCCTGGTGCGCAACTTTCTCTGATCGGCCTCTGATCGGGCCCCTCACGCGCTATACTGTGTCCGTGAAGTTCCGGGTGCTCTCCTACAACATTCACAAGGGTTTCGGGCTGCCGGGCTTCGGCTTCCTGCTTGATCGCATCCGGGCCGGGATCCGCGAAGTGGGGGCGGATGTCGTCATGCTTCAGGAAGTGAGCGGCGAGAACTCCAGGCACCGGGAGCGCGTGGCGGGTTGGCCCCGGACCTCCCAGCTCGAGTTCCTCGCGGACGAGGTTTGGCCGCATTACGCTTACGGGAAAAACGCGCTCTATCCCGAGGGGCATCACGGGAACGCGCTGATGAGCCGCTTCCCGATCCAGGGTCACGGGAACGTCGATCTCAGCAACCATCGCCTGGAGCGGCGGGGCCTGCTCTGGGCGGAGGTGGTGGTGCCCGGCCGCGGCCTGCTCCGCCTGGCCACCGTTCACCTCGATCTCACGGAGTGGGGCCGCGAGCGCCAGAGAGCGCGCATCGTCGAGGAGCTGCGGGCGCGCTGGGCCGACGGGGGCCCGGGCGTGCTCACCGGGGATTTCAACGACTGGCGGGAGAAATGCACGGAGCCCCTGCGTGAAGGCCTCGGGCTGGAGGAAGCCTTTCTCAGCCTGAGCGGCGGCCACGTCCGCACCTTTCCCGCAATCCTGCCGGCCTTCCGGTTGGACCGCGTGTATTCGCGCGGCCTGCGCGTGGTAGCGGCAAGCGCCCTGGATGGCCCGCAGTGGCGCAAGCTCTCCGACCACGTACCCCTGTGCGTGACTTTCGAGTGGAACCTCTGAGCCTCGGTTTCGCTCAGTCCCAGACGATCCCGATCGAGATGCGAAAACCCGTGATGCGGAAGCCGCTCACACCCGCGAGGTCGCTCCAGCCCAGGATGGCCCCGGTTTCCAACCGAAGGGCGTTTCCCTGGAGCGAGCCCAGCCGAAGATCCGCTCCGGCGGAGATCACCGCGCCGTAGGTGATGCCGCTCGAGATCGGCTCCGTGGAACCCGTGGCGCCGCCCAGCCGGAGCAGGTGCCAGCCCAGAAGCCCTTCAAGCGAGAGATAGGGGAGCACCCGTCCTTCGTAGAAAGGGTGAAACTGCACCCCTGTCAAAACGCCGCCGCCGAAGAGGTCGGCCGCGTAGTCGTCGCCCGATACCTTCACCGCTCCCGTTCCGTAGTCGAACTCCACGGCCAATGTCCACCGGAGCAGGCCGCGTTTGGGCAGCGCCCGGAGGAGGCCGTGGAAGCCCTGCATCCCGGAGAGGCTGCCGCGGTCCGGGCCCCCGTAGAAGGAGGTGCCTACCTGAACGATGGGCAGAGCCTTGTCCTTGGAGAAAAGGGCCTGGGCCGGGGTGGCGGACGCAGCCATCCCCAGCAGGCCCAGGGCGGCCAGGCAGCGGAACAGCGGACGTGGCGGGGCTCGGTACACTCCCATCCTCTCTGCCTTTCGGCGGAATGCAGGAGGTGTCTTAAAGTTTCCTTCAGGTTTCCCTGAAGATTCACGAAACGTGAGAGGTGAGGTGCCGTTCATTCAGTCGGAGCTCGATCTGGGGCGTCTGCATGGTGATCATGCAGTGCGCCACGATTTCGTGCGCTCCACCTTCCCTCGAGGAGGGGGGCGGTAGCACGGATGCAGGCCCGCTTGTGGAGAGCGGCGATATCGTCGTGTCCAACGGGGGCAGCGATGTGGTCGTTGCGCTGAATCCGGATGGGTCGTTCAAGGCCGTGGTCTACGACGTGGACAACTTCGCCGAAACCGTCACGGGATTGGCGTGGATGGCCGAGACGGAGGAGATCTTGGTTTCCGTGGATGGCGTGGACCGCGTGGTGGCCGTCGCCTCCGATACCGGCGACGTGCGCACGCTCATCTCGAACCCGAACCTGGCGGGCACGCTGCGCGGCCTCGCCCAGCTCGTGAGCGGCGACCTGCTCGTGGTGGAGACGAACAACGTGGAGCGATTCAACTCGGACGGCACGCGCGTGGTGTCCGGTGGATGGCCCATGGCGCTTCAGGCGGGCGGGCAGGGGATGCGGCCCCTCTCACTCGGCGGATTCGTGCACTGCTCGAGCTCCGCGGACGTGGTGCGAACCTACTCCGATGCCGGCGTCCAGAGCGGCAGCACGACCTCCGGAATCCCAGCGACCACCGACGCGATGGATTGCCTGGAGCTTTCCGACGGAAGCATCGCCGCCACGTGGAGTGGCACCACGGATACCGTGCGCATCTATCCTTCGGATCTCGGCGCTTATACGGCCACCTATGCCAACGCCACGATCCTGGTGGCGCCCACCGGGATCGCGGAGCGCGCGAACGGCAACCTGCTCGTCGCGGAGGCCGCCTTTCACTTCCTCGTCGAGCTCGATCCCAGCCTGGCCTACGTGGGGATCCTGGGCGACGACGCGCTGAATGCCCCGCAATTCCTCTTCGTCGTGCCGTGATATGATCCCACCTCTCGGAGAACAGCGCCGATCTTTACGAGCATCAGGTGGAGATCCTGCTCATGGGCACCTCGGACGACGCTATGAGACGCCTGATCATCGCTCCCATGTAGGCGCACTTCCCCGGGAACCCCGACGGCGAGGGACTGCGGTTCCTCGAGATCGCCGCAGGCTGAAAGGCCTAGGCGAGGAGCGCGGGAGGTACTCCAAGGCCTTCTGGGGCACAGCGTAAGCGCGTTGCATTGTTTGACGATTGGGAATGTCCGGGCGAATCGGGTATCCTCAGGTCTTCTCACGCCATGGACCTTCAACTCATCCTCGCCGCCATCGCCTTCGCCGTATTTCTTTCGGCCTTCTTCTCCGCCTCGGAGACCTCGCTTCTCCGCCTGAAGCCGGATGAGGTCGAGCGGGACATCAAAAAGAAGGCCCGACCGGGCGAAGTGGCCGCGCGCGAGCTGATCCGCTCCTCCTCTCGGTTGCTCGTCACCATCCTCATCGGCAACAATATCGTGAACACCTTCACGGCTGCGGCCTTTTCGGCCCTGGCGATGCACTATTTCAGCGCGGAGGCCGCGCTGGGCGTGGCCACGGCGGTAGCCACTCTGGTGACGCTCATCTTCGGGGAAATCCTGCCGAAAGCGATGGCCGCGAGCAGCCCGAAGAAAGTGGGCTACGCGGTGGCTCTGCCGCTCTACCTGGTGCACAAGCTCTCCTGGCCGCTGCATCTGATCTTCGAGAAGTTCGTCGACCCGATGATTCACAAGATCATGGGAAAGCGGGAGGAGGAGCTCGGGTCTGCGGAAGCGATTTTGAGGCTGGCGCGGGAGATCAAGCGGCATCCGGGTTCGGGGGGGCCGCTTTCCATCATCGGCTCGGCCGCGAAAGCCGCCGAGCTTCACGTCGAGGACATCATGATCCCGCGCGCGGAGATCACCGCCTATTCGGTGGAAACCCCGGCCAAGGAGATCCTGGAGAAGATGCTCGCGGACCGTTTCACGCGCGTGCCCGTGTACGAGGGCTCGCTCGAGAAGGTCCTGGGGCTCGTTCACTTCAAGGACCTCGTGGCGATCGTGCACGCCGGCAACAACGACGTGCGCTCCATCATCAAGCCCCTGATGCGCGTGCCCGGCCGCATGCCCATCCTCACGCTTCTCGCTGACATGCAGAAGGCCTTCAACCAGATGGCCGTCGTGAAGGACGAGTTCGGAGTCACGCTCGGCGTGGTGACCCAGGAAGACATCCTTGAGGAGATCGTGGGCGAGATCCGCGACGAGTTCGACGGCGAGGAGCTCATGCAGATCCTCAAGATCACGGATCAGACCTACGATGTCCTGGGCCGAGTGCTGGTGCACGATTTCAACCGCGAGACGGGCTGGGAGCTTCATGCGGAGCGGGGCGATACCCTGAGCGGCGTGGTGTTCAACCGCCTGGGGCGCACGCCGAAGAAGGGCGACTCGGTGATCATCGGGGCCTACGAGCTTCAGGTCGGCGACGTTTCGGGCGCGAGGATCATCCGCGTGCGCGTCACGCGCAAGCACCCGGCCGCCCCCCACTGAGGCCTCATGTTGACGAGAGTGGGCCTGCGACGATAGGCTGCCTGCGATTGAAACGCCTTCTCGTCGCACTCCTGCTGCTCCTGGTCTGCGCGCCGATTCTGGCCGCGCAGTCGGCGGCGCTTGCGCACGCCCATTCCGACGAGCTGGCGCCGGCCGTGGAGTGCTCGCTTTGCACGCCTTCGCTGAGTTCGGGCGCTGAACCCTCGACCGGGCCGATGGGGATTGAACCGGCCCCGCCCCAGATCGCCGATCACGCACCGCCTGGCCCCCGGGTATCGTCGGCGCGGCCCTATTGCCGGCCCCCCTCGCGCGCCCCACCCGCGGCCTGAGTCCTCGCTCTCAGGTCTTTAGGTCGCCTTTTCGAAGTCCCACCCATAAGCTCCCGAGCCTATCGGGAGAGGAGCCTTCATGAATCCCCAGAAACTTTTCGGCGCTTTCGCCGCCCTGTCCTTCATCCTCACCTCGCCTTCGGCTTCCGCCGCCAGCGGCACCAACCCCGATGTCAGCCTGAACGCCCTGATCCTGGGACAGGGGCTGCTTCAGAGGGGCGAGCCCGAACTGCTCGAAGACGTTGCGACGGGCTTTGGTCTCCAGGAGGTGGAGCTCCGTTTCACCTCCAACATCGACACGAACTTCCGCGGCGACGCCGTGCTCGCGATGCATGCCGAAGACGGCGAGTATCACCTGGAGCCCGAGGAGGTGATTGTCGAGACGCTCTCGCTGCCAGGTGTCACGCTGAAGGCGGGCAAGTTCTACGCGGCCCTGGGGCGCCACAACACGCTTCACACCCATGCGTATCCCTTCATCGACGCGCCGATGGTGCACCACGAGCTGCTCGGTCACGAGGGGCTGAACGCCCCGGGCCTTTCGGGCGCGGTGCTCCTTCCACCCTCCTGGTTCTCCGAGCTCACGCTTCAGGTGTTCACGAGCTCGGAAGGCGTGCTCTTCGCCGACGGCTCGGACTCCGATCGGCAAGCTGGGCTCGCCTCGTGGAGGAACCTCTGGGAGCTGAGCGACGACTCCACGCTCGACCTCGTGCTGGCTTACGGGCGTGGCTTCGGCACCGAGAAGTCCGTGCTGTCGGCGGCCCTGACCGGAAAGTGGCGCTACTCGCCGGAGGGCTCATTCTCGCTCACGGGCGAGTACCTGCGTCTCGACGAGAGCGCCGGCCAGAACCGGGACGGGCTCGCGCTCTGGGCTCAGTATCAGTTCGCGAAACCCTGGTGGGTGCAGGCCCGCGGCGAGGTGCTGGGCATGACCGGTGATTTGGCCGTCGCCGAAACCCGCTATTAGGCGCTCGTGGGCTACGTGTTCAGTGAATACAGCGCACTTCGCGCGCAGTACGACGTCACTCGCTCCGAGGACATGGCTCTGAGTCTTCAGCTCAACGTCAGTATCGGCGCGCATCCGGCCCACGCGTATTGAGGGGGTGAACATGTACGCAGCAAACGCATCACGGATTCTGTGGCTTCTCGGCTTGGCCGCCTTCTGGGCGGGCCCGTCTGCCGCCTCTGCCCGGTTGAACGTGCTCACCACCACCCAGACGCTCCGTGACCTCACGGAGCGGGTGGGGGGAGAGCGCGTGAAGGTGGAGAGCTTCACGAAGGGCTCCCAGGACCCGCACTTCGTGGAGGCGAAACCGAGCTTCATGGTGAGGGCGCGCGACGCCGACCTCCTTGTGATCCAGGGGCTGGACCTCGAGATCGGGTGGATCGGGAATATCGTACGGGGCTCGCGGAACCCCTCGATCCAGGAGGGGCAACCGGGGTACCTGGAGGCGGGACTGGCCGTGGAGCGCGTGGAGGTGCCTGCGGGGGGCAGGGTCGACCGATCCGAGGGCGACATCCACCCCTTCGGTAACCCGCACTTCCACCTGGATCCGCTCAGGGCGGTGAAGGCGGCCCGCGCGATCGCGGAGCGCCTCGCGAAGCTCGACCCCGCGGGCGCGGGTGCATACAGCGCGGGCGCAGCGCGGTTCGCAGCCGACGTCGACGCGCGCATGAAGGGCTGGACCGAGCGGATGAAGGGATCGGGAGTGATGGAAGTGGTGACCTATCATCGCACCCTCTCGTACTTCCTCGATCGGTTCGGGGTGAAGCGGGCCGCCGAACTTGAGCCCAAGCCCGGAGTCCCGCCCTCGGCGAAGCACCTGCTCTCCGTGATCAACCTCGTGCGCGAGCGCCGGATCCCCTGTCTTCTCACGGAGAGCTTCTTCGAGCCGGGCGCAGCCGAGCGGGTGAGGAAGGAGGCTCCGGGCGCCTTCGCCGAGACCGTGCCCACCGAGGTGGGCGCGGTGAAGGGTGTAAACGACTACTTCGCGCTCATCGAAGCCATTGTGAAGGGCGTTGAGTCCTGCGGTGCGAAGGCGAAGGGGGCGCGGCCATGAGCCAGGTGTTGACGTTCCTCGCGGCCCCCTTCGTGATGTGCCTGATCCTGGTCGGGATCCACTGCTACCTGGGCATCCATGTTCTGGCCCGGGGGGTGATCTTCGTGGATCTGTCGCTGGCGCAGGTGGCGGCCCTCGGTACCGTGGGCGCGTATGTGCTGGGCTACGATCACGATCATCCGATGTCTTACGGGATCTCCCTGGTCTCCACGCTCGTGGCGGCCGTTTTCCTCTCGTTCGCGAACCGCCGGAAGGACAAGATCTCCCAGGAAGCCGTGATCGGCATCCTGTACGCCTTCGCCTCGGCGGCGGTGGTGCTGGGCGTAGACAAGATCAGCCACGGGGCCGAGCACATCAAAAGCGCGCTCGTGGGCGAGCTGCTCTGGGTGACCTGGGCGGACGTGCTCAAGGTGGCGCTCATCTACTCGGCGGTGTCGGTGGTGCACTACGTATTCCGGAAGGAATTCATCGCACAAAGCTTCGGCAGGAAGCAGAGCTGGAAGTGGGACTTCCTTTTCTACGCCTTGTTCGGCGTGATCATCACGAGCTCGGTGCACGTGGCCGGAGTGCTGCTGGTGTTCGCGTTCCTGATCGTGCCCTCGGTCACGAGCGCGCTCTTCCACGACGGCGTGGGGCCCCGGCTCTGGTTGGGATGGGCATTGGGCTTCACGCTCTCGGTGCTGGGGATGAGCCTGAGCTATTGGCTCGACATGCCCGCGGGCGCTTTGATCGTGGTGGTTTTCACCGCCGTCCCGCTTCTGTTGGTGCTTCGGCCTGGAGGCTTGAAGGCGCGATCAAGGGCATAATTCCTTAGGAATTTTGCCTTTTCTCGAGTCCCGCGAGCCGAAATAGAGAGAGTTGGCATGACGTAATACCTGGTAATCAAAGTTGATCTCAGCTTCTCGCATTCTTAACGGCCCCTCCTCAACCAGGCTGCTAGAATCGGAGTCATAGTTGCGGCACGTGGGTTGGCCTCATCTCACCCTTAAACGGAGGTGGCGGCGTTATGGCTCCTAGAATCATAAAGGCTCAAGGCTTGGATCCATCCCCGGGCGTATTCTCGCCCAAGGGCAAGGACCGAACCGTCTTGGTCGTGGACGACGACGTGCAGAACGCCGCAATACTGGCGGAGACGCTCACGGCCCACGGCTACCAGCCCTTGGTGGCCCACTCCCTCTCGCGGGCGGTTCAGCTCGCGGCGAATCAGCGGTTTCTTTGCATGGTGGTGGACATGTTCCTGGGCACCGAGCGGGGAGCGCGCCTCGTTCAGCAGGTTCGCAGGAACAAGACCGACCTGAACCACTTCACGCCCATCGTGGCGATGAGCGGAGCCTTCGACGCCGGAGTCGTCACCGAGATCCGGGGGATGATCGACGCCGCCGTGGTGAAACCTTTTCCGCCGCGGGATCTGATGGCCCTCCTGGCGCGCATGTCGGAGAGCCAGGGCGTCCGGGACGCGATCGAAGCCCTCCGGGGCACCGAGGAAAAGGCCGCCTGAAGCGGTGGGTACGAGGAAAATGAAGTGGCCCAGGTTCTGATCATCGACGACAACCCCGATACGCTCGGCACCCTGAAGGAGCTCGTGCTCTCGCTCGGTCATGAGGCGCGCACGGCCCCCTCCGGCGAGGAGGGGATCGAGCGCGCGCGGGAGCGGGTGCCCGAGCTCATTCTCCTGGACTGGGAGATGACCGGGATCTCGGGTCCGGAGGTTTGTCGCAGGCTGCGCGCCGACTCCGCGTTCAAGCAGGTGCCGATCATCATGGTCACGGCGCGGGCGGACGTGGAGAGTCGAATCGAGGGCTTGGAAGCCGGCGCGGACGACTATCTCGGCAAGCCCTTCCAGCGGGAGGAACTCTCGGCGAGGGTGTGCCTCTCACTCCGGAAGCCGGTGTTGCTCGGCGGGAGCGATCAGCTGCTGGAGTTGGGCAACGTGCGATTGAATCCGCGCTCCATGGAGGTCGCGGTCGGCGAGCACACGATCCACCTCACCTCGCGCGAGTTCGAGATCCTGCAGTTCTTCATGCGCCATCCCGACCGCGTGTACGACCGAAAGGTGATCCTCAAGGAGATCTGGCCCGAAACCGTGGTGGGCGCGCGCACCGTCGACACCCACATCACGCATCTGCGGAAGAAGATGGCGGGCGCGACTCATGCGATCGGTACGGTGCATGGTCAGGGGTTCATTCTTCGCCCCGCAGATTCGGATTGAGCGCTCAGAACGACGACAGAGCGATGTCGAGGTCGTCGGCTGCTTCACGCAGCCACTGACGGATCTCGGGCTCAGCGACACTCACGTAGGTGGTCATGTCGTAGCCCATGTGGGCCGGCCCGAGCTTCGAGCAGACGCCGAGCACTTTTCCGTCCGAGCCCACGAGTGGCCCTCCCGAATCTCCGGGAAGCGGCACTGCCGATACCGCGTTTGTGTGTGCCCGGTTCACCACGATCTGTCCCCACAGGAGGTCATGCACCACGTTGGATCCCATGCGCCGCACGCCCACGGTGTGGTGGGCGTTCCTGCTGGAGAGCCCATAGCCGATGATTCGAACCGGATCGCCGTTCTGCGGATTCCGTTCCGAAAGCCGCATGGAGGTGCCGAGGTCTTCGCCGAACTTCACGAGCGCCACGTCGTATGCGGATTTGTCCGAGGCATCGGCGGCCCACTTGGGGTGCATGCGCGCCGAACGTGCGCGAAGATTGCCCAGCCAAAGATTGGGCTTTCCACCGGAAGTTCCGGCCTCGCTGACGCAGTGGCCTGCCGTGAGCAGGGCCCTGGGGCCCACCACAGTGCCGGTGCAGGTGCCGCCGCCGCCCACGCCGAGGCGGCGAACCGCTGGAAGCGTGGTGTCAGAAACCAGGATTCCGTTCAGGACGGCTCGAGCGGGTTGGGTGCTCCCAAGAAGGGTCACCAAGCCCAGGCAAAAGGCCCCAAAAAATGATCTAAAATATTGAAATTGCACAGTTAAATTCCTGCCACTTTCGCAAAGCTAGTCCGAGGTTTTTATGTCATTGTAGTAATACTGTCAAGTATTGGGTCGTCGTCCCGGGGGGGATGGTGATTCTGGAATCCGGGGGGCTGGCCGATGAAAGAGTCCTGGGAGAAACGCATAGCCGCCTTGACCGAGGCGGTGTTCCGCCATGAGCTGACGGAGGTCCGGGCGGAAGTGACCCGAATCGTGGCGCGCGGCAGGATCCCTCGAGCCGTGGCCGCCGACCTTGCCAACTGCTGCCGGAGGGCTGACCTGCCGGAGCTGTCGCTCACGGTTCTGGCGCGTTACGTGCGGCCCAACGGAAAGGTGCCGGCCCGTCCCACCGACGATGAGCTGGGTGAGTACGCGGGCGCGCTCTCTCAGCTGGGCGCCCACCGCGAAGCGGAGAAGCTCCTCAGCGGCAAGAGCTCGAAGAGGTCCAGCACGCTTCACTTCGTCCAGGGGCTCATCTACCAGAAGCTCTGGGACTTCGACCGCTCCATCGCCGCCTTTGAGGTTTGCCTCACCCACCCGAACACGAATCCCAGGCGCGGCACGACCGTGGTGAAGGTGCAGCTCGCGGCCTCGCTGATTCGCGCGCGCCGGGATCCGGAGCGGGCCGCGGCTCTGCTCGAAGAGGTGCTTCAGGTGGTCTCGCCCACGAACCTGGCCTACCTCCACCAAATGGTGCTCGTCTTCAAGGCCGAGAACGAGCTCGTGCGCGGAAACAACGCCGCATGCATCGCCGAGGTCGCAGCGGTTCAGCGCGCCTACCAGGACGACCGCAATCCCCGGCACATCGCGATGGGGGAGGCCCTGGCCGCGCTGGCCGCGCTGGCCCAGGACCCGGCGCGCTCCGAGCTCGCCGTCAGGCGGGTTCACATGGCGCAGGACCGGCTGCGGGAGC
The DNA here is from genome assembly GCA_020850015.1 of Bdellovibrionales bacterium. Classification (GTDB taxonomy): domain Bacteria; phylum Bdellovibrionota; class UBA1018; order UBA1018; family JADZFF01; genus JADZFF01. The sequence continues at coordinate 18,634 of JADZFF010000055.1, forward strand.
TCCGCTGCTGGGAAGAGAGCCGCGCGGTTGCCCTTCACGAGGCGCGCATCCGCAAGAATCGCGATCTGTTGCTGCGCCTTTACTTCGGTTCGCCCTTTCCTGAGCTCAGGCGCGCTCTGCTTCAGGAACTGGGCGGCGAGGAGAACATCCCCGTCCATTTCGACTGGTATCTCTCCACCAGACCCTTGAAGCCGGGCGAGGCCCGCTATTCAGTGGACGTCGTGAGCGGGGCGCACTCCCAGGGCGAGGGCAGACTCAAGACGGGGCAGCTGCTTCAGCGGCTGCTCGAAGCGATGGGCTCGGACCCCTTCCGGCGCTTCCGCATCGGCGACCTGTTCGATCTCGTGTTCCCGGGCGAGTACTACAACCCGCACACCGCCCCGGACCGCATCCATCAGGCGGTGATGCGGCTCCGGCGCTGGTTCGAGGACCAAAACTGCCCGCTCGCCGTGGCGCATGAGGACGGTTTCTATTGGTTACGCTCCGAGATCCCGATCACGCTTCGAGTGACGCAGGTGCGGGAGCTGGCCGCGGCAGACGCCGCGCTTCTCACGAACGCCGAGCTCGAGGAGTTCATGAGGCAGATCGATGAGCGGTTCCTGGGCCGCGAGTTTGGCCCGGTGGACGTGGCCGATCAGCTTGGGCTCTCTCGGCGGTCGGCGAACCGACGCATCCAGGAGGCCGTGGAGGCGGGCCTGCTCGAGCGGCTGGGAGGCGGTAGAAGCACTCGGTACCGCCTGGGTTTGGGCGGAAAGGCGCGCGTGGCTGCCAACCCGTTGGCCGCCTGAGCAGCGCCGGGGTCCGATCTCGTTTTCCTTTGACCGGCTCGCGAGTCCGAGGTTACAACCGCGTCTCTTCGTTTGTTTGTGCGCGGGTGTAGCTCAGTTGGCTAGAGCGCGACCTTGCCAAGGTCGAGGCCGTGGGTTCAAGTCCCATCACCCGCTCCATCTTTCAGCCGCGCACCTGGGGCCGGGCTCAGGGCCAACGCGTGCGATGCACGATCACGAAGGCCTTCGGAGCCTCGGGCCGTCCGCCCAGAGGAGATACGAAACGGAACTGGATTCGGTAGCTGCGGCGTTCGCCGCCCAGCTCGTGCACCAGGTGTTCTGGGATGTGATCCACGCAGAGGGTGTCCCTGAGGAGCCCGGTCTTGATCCGGAGGACCATCGCCAAGGCGTCGAGGCTGATCTTCTGGTCGCGGCGGGTGACCTGCGTCCAATCCGCGCCCAGAACGTCGCCCAAGGCGAAGCTGCAGAACTCGAAGAACTTCAGATTCCGGAAAAGCTGGCGGTTGTGGACGTTGTAGATCTCCACCACGTCTTCGCCGGTGATCTTGTCCAGGAGGTCTGGCCGCGGGATGTAGCCCATCTTGCGGAGCATTCTCCAAAGCAGGCGGGGAGAGTCGCGGAGGTCCTCGGCGGCGTCGGCCATCTCGGCTAGCACCTGGGCGTAGCATTCGGCCGAGAGAAGCGAGGTTTCGCGCGCTTTGGCCGGCAAAGCCGCGAAGGACGGACAGGCAGGATCGCTGAAAGCCTGGAGGGGCAGGTCCTGCCCGGAAAGCGTGGCCGCAGCGGACGCAACCGCCTCCTGGAAGCGCGTGAGCTCGGCAGGGGAGGGGCCACGAGTGCGGGTAAGGAGCTGGAGCATGATGGGCTATTGCTATCATGGGGGTTCCCGTTCGCTCCAGGCTTCCCCTCTGTGCTCGGGCGAGGTAAAGTGACACCGTTTATGGGTACTCGGCGCCGACCCCATTCGGGCTCGACAGCGGATTTTGGTGCTTACCTGAAAGCGGCACGACTGCGCGCGGGGCTGACGCAGGCAGATGTCGCCCGTCATCTGGGCCTGCGCTCCGGTCAGAGCATCTCCGACTGGGAACGAAACTACGGGAGCTCCGTGCCGAGTCCGGCGCTGGTTAAACTGATCGCCCTCTACCGCCTGAGGGCGGGTGAAGTCCTGGAGAACCTCTACGCCTATGAGAGCGCCATCCTGAGGCGCGAGTTGGAGCTTCGGCTTGCGCCGCTCGCGTCGCAGGGGCGCCGAGCGCGGCCGCGTCGGGCCTGAACAGAACTCCTGAAATGGTGGCTGAGGGCAGGATCGAACTGCCGACCTGCGGGTTATGAATCCGCCGCTCTAACCATCTGAGCTACCCAGCCGTACCCAAAAGAGATTCAAACGCATACCTCCGATCGTCCCGAGGATCAACGGACTCGTGGGGTTGGCGCTTGGATCGGGCCACGCCCTTCGGTACACCGAAGGGCGCATGCGGTCTGAAACGCGAAATCGAGAGCCCTATCCCGTGCCGGGCCGGGAGGGCGGGAAGCTGATCCGACGGCTGATCTCGTTCCTGAGATCCCAGGGAACGCGCGTTCCAGTGAGTTCGCATATCCTCATCGGCTGTTCCGGGGGCCTGGATTCCACGGCCCTGGCCTGGCTCATAGGTCGGTACGGGCGCCGGGTGGTGGGGCCGGAGCGCATCACGCTCGTTCATTTCCACCACGGCTGGCGAGGTCGGGAAGCGGACCGGGACGCGCGACGCGTCCG
>JADZFF010000056.1 GCA_020850015.1 Bdellovibrionales bacterium
AACCCTCGGCGCCTGAAAGGGTTTATCTTCCGCGCGACTCTGCAAGTGGTGCGCTCGGGGATGCGGCGTCGACCACAGCGGGCGGCTACCAGAAGCTCGCCGTGGCGCCGGAGATCCCTGGGGCCCTTTGGGGGATCGACTCCTCTGAGGATTCACCCAGCCTGGCCCTGTGGGCGGCACCGGCCATTGTGTTCCCAGCGGCAGCAGGGGACGAGATCGACGGCGCCAGTTTTTCCGGGCTGGCCGTTCTCGAGGGCGCCGAGGTGCTCGTGGCGGCGTATTTGGACGTCTCAAGTAACGCCGTGCTCGGTTCTTGGCAGCTCAGCGCCAACGGCGCGATTCCCGCGGCGGCGGCTGACACGTACAACATGACGACTCTGGCTGGGTACGACGACTTCTTCGGTCTTATGGCCTTGCCCGGCGAGTCGGCGGTTCTCCTCCACGGTTTCGACGGATCAGAGGCGCGCTTCGGAAGGGTTGATCTCGGAGGGACAGGTTTCGCAAACGTCGCGGACGTGGCGTTGACGGGCCTGACCACCACCTGGGGCGAGGCCGTGACTCCGAACGGGCGCTGGGCATACGTCGTTTCATCGGGTGAGGTCACTGAGCAGCTCGTTCAAGTCCGGGTTGACACTCCCACGCCCTCTGTGGTCGACGCGACGAATCTGCCTGCGGCAGTGGTGACGCCGGGCGACCTCCGCCTTGGAGTGATCCCCTACGCGCACTGAGGCGCACGCGCTGTGTCGGCGCGCCGCGCAGCTTTTCTCACCGGATTTTCATTTGCGTTCACCCCACACCCACGGCACGCTCTGACGCCGTGGAGAGCCGATTCACACCACCCGTGGCGTGAGGGGCTCGGCAGAACCACCATTCCTTGGGGGGAATCAATCATGAGCGAGCGGAGTCGGTGCGGAGCCCAGGGGTTCCTGAGAGGCGGAGTGCTCCTGGCCGCCGCGCTTCTTTCCTTCGCCGCGTTTTCGATGGAGAGCACGGAACCCGCGTTGCGCCTCGAGCCCGGGAAAAAGCTCATCACCGTTCTTCAGACCAACGATCTCCATGGCCAGGTGGAGCCGCGCGTGCATCGCGGGCGCCAGGCGGGCGGGCTCGACTTCTGGGCCGGCACGGTGGCCTCGATCCGCTCGGGCATCGCCGAGAAGTACGGAGAGGACCGCGCGGGCGTGCTGCTCGTCGATGCCGGCGATCAGTTTCAGGGCACGTTGCTCAGCAACTACAACGAGGGTGAGCTCGTTTTTCGCTCGCTCGATCAAATGGGATACGACGCCGTCGTGCCCGGGAACCATGATTACGACTTCGGCCCCGTGGGCTGGCTCCAGGACCGCGTCGTTCCCGGGCACCCGGATCAGGACCCGCGCGGCGCGCTCAACCGCATCCGAAGGCTTGTGCGTTTCCCGCTCGTGGCGGCGAACGTCTACGTGCGCGAATCGCTCGTCGATCCGCACGGCTACCTCGTGGACATGGATCAGCCGGTGGAGGAGGGCGGTACCGACCCTGAGGACCGCGTGGACTGGGCCCGCGCCGTGCGGGCGGACTTCGTCCGTCCTTACGTGATCCGTACCGTAGCCGGCGTGCGGGTGGCGATGATCGGGCTTGAGAGCTCGGGCACGCCGAAGATGACGACCGCCGAGAACGTGTCGGACCTCTACTTCCGCGACCCCTTCTACGCCTACCTCGACGTGCGCGCCGAGCTCGAGGGCAAGGCGGACATCTTCGTGCTCGTTGCCCATATGGGGAACGCGGGGGTCGAGGACGACGCCTCCGAGATGGCCCGCTTCATGACCGAGTACGGGAACTCCTGGAGGCGGCTCGGCGCGGCCTACGGCTATGATACCTCGGGCGCGCGCCCTCGCTCGCATGTGGTGGACGTCGTGGCTGCGGGGCACACTCATTTCGTTCACAACGACCGCGTGGCCGGAGTGCCGGTGATGCAGTCGGGCTGGGGAGGCACGATGTTCGGCCGCGCGGACCTGGTCTGGGATCCCGTGGCGGGGGAAGTGGTGGACGCCCAGACGCGCGGCTTCGCGGGCATTCCGATGTACCACGACGCTTGCGCGGGATTCGTTCGCGAGTTCTGCGACGTCGTGGCCGGCGCGGGAGCGGAGCCGGGCGACGTCACGGTGGCCTACGAGGGCGAGCCCGTGGGGCGCAACGCGCGGATCCAGGCGCTCGTGCGCCAGGAGCGGATGCGGGTGGCAACGCTCGCGCGCCGCGTGCTCGGCACGGCCGACGGTGAGGTGTGGCGCGACCGCGTATCCGAGAACCCGCTCGCCAACCACGTCACGGACATGATGCGGCAGATGTCCGGTGTGGACGTCGCCTTCGTGAACACGGGCGGCCTCCGGCGCGAGATTCCCGCGGGCCAAGTGACCTTCGAGAGGTTTTTCGAGGTGCTTCCTTTCTCGAACCACGGCGTGGTGATCGGCCCCGTGGGCATGGAAACGCTTATGAGCTTGATCGACCGCTCCGTGAAAACCTGCGGCGCCTACAGCGCGCTGATGCAGAGCGGGCTGCGCGTGACCTATCGACGGGACTGCTCCGCGGCGGAGAACGGGATGGACCCGCGGGCGAAGGTGCTCAAGGTCGAGCGGCTCAACGGCGCCGTGATCTTCGATCTTCGCCAGGGCGGTATCCTCGAACCGAACGCGCGCTTCACGGTGGCGACCTTCGATTTCCTGGCCGACGGCGGATCGGGTTACGACGAGTTCCAGGGGGTGCCCTTCAAGCGGGACCTGGGCATTCTGCGCGAGGCGCTCGTCACCCATTATCTGGCCCAGCCTGCGCGCTTCCCGAGCGATACGGACGGACGCTGGCTGCAGGTCGAAATCGACTGAGGAATTCGAAGGCTCAGCTGCTCTGGTCGTTCGATGGCGCGTGGGCCTGAAGCTTCAGCACGAAGCGGGTGTTAGGGGAGTTTTCGTCGAGCGAGAGGTCTCCGCCCATGGCTCTGGCGAAGTCGCGGGAAATCGAGAGGCCAAGACCAGTGCCAGCCCCTACGGCCTTGGTAGTGAAAAACGAGATGAAGAGCCTGGGCCTGAGGCTTTCAGGTATGCCTGGGCCGGAGTCAGTGACTCGGACGAAGAAATTGCCCTCCATCTGATCGAGTTCAACGAGGATCCAAGGATGCTCAAGGTCCTTGACCGCGTCAATCGCGTTGCTCACCAGATTCGCTAGGATCTGGGAGGCGTCATTGCTTCTGCCCAGAAATCCATAGGGGATTTTTCCCTGAGGCAGCCGGAAATCGATGCCGAGTTTCCGGCAGCGGGACGAGCAAAGCGCCACGACGGGTTCGAGAAGTTGTGCAGCGGTGCACGGCACCAGGGGATCCGACGTAGATCCGCGCGAAAGAGTCTTCAGGCTTTTGATGGTCGAGGCGATGCCACTGACTGTCTTGCGCATCCGGGCAAGGAGTGCTGCGCCGTCCGGGGATTGGGGATGACTCTCGAGCATCTCGATAGCCAGTCCCAGCGCGCCCAACGGAGAATTGACCTCATGGGCGATTCCCGCTGCAAGCCGCCCCAGCGACGCCAGTCGAGCCGACTCCTCCACGCGTACGTCTCCCGAAAGATCCCTAAGCACGCCAACATACCGCCGAAAGGAGCCGTGGCTGAACTCATTCACAGAAAGAGAAATCGGGACACGCGATCCTGATTTGTGGAGGGCGATCACGCGTCGGGGGCCTTGGTCGACAACCCGGGGCTTTCGGTCCGCCTCGTACCTCTTGATGTACCTGGCGTGGTTCTGCCGATCCGGGGCGTCCATTAGCATCTCCACTCTCTGGCCCATGATCTCCTCCGTGCCATATCCGAGAAGCTTCTGAAGTGCCGCGTTCGTGAAACAAACTGTCCCATTGGGTTCAATGACCACGAGGGCGTCAGTCATGTACTGAACGAGCAGGCGCTCCAAATCTCTCCGCTCCACGAGCTCCGCGACGGTGGTCTCACGCTCGACCACAAGCTGGGCCATGTTCCCTCTCAGCCGAGTGACAATCAGAACAACCAGAACAAGAGAGACGAGGTCGATTGAGGTATTCATGGCCATCAGGAGGGATTCATCGAGCGCAAATCGCGCGAGCTGGAAGGGGGGCGCCCAGGTGCCGATTCCGTAGAGGACAAGAACCGAGACCAATGCAGGCGCGTGATGGCGAAGTCGATGGGTGCCGCTCACCAACATGCTCGCGACGGCCACGATGCAGTAAAAGGGAGCGACGGAGACATTAGGGCCCAGGCAATAGTCGAGAATCAAGATCACAGTGCCACCGATGCAAGGAACCGCCAGGCGGAGCTGAATCGTTTGTGGCCACTTCCCAATGAGCAGGTGCAGGGCACCGAAGACTAGCCCCGAACAACCCACAAAGAATCCGAGAGCGCGGAATCCCAGTAGGAGAAAAAACACCGTGTACAGCAGGCAGGCCAATCCGAAAAAAAACGAGAGCGAAAGCGAGATCCTGAATGCCTGGCCATCTTCCCAGGACATGGCCTGATCGGAGGACTTGGAAATCGAGTGCATTTTATCCAAAGAGCGCCTTCTCAAAGGCAGCCAGGAACTGGGCGTCGAGGCCGGATTTCTTGAATTGCGACATCTGCTGGAACGCATCCTTCGCATGCATCCCTTTTGGGTGATCGGGGTTCCGTATCGCATATTCGCAGAAGCAGTCGGCCACCGCGATCAGTCTGCTGAGAGAGGAGATCTGAAGCTTCTTGAGAAAATTGGGATACCCCGTGCCTATGCAGTTTTCATGATGTTGAAGCGTAACCTGCGCGATCTCGTGCGGAATCTCCTGCACCGAAGACATCATATCGCTTCCTCTCGCACAGTGCGATTCAATGATGCTTCGCTGTTGCTGGTTCAACATGATTCTTGGGGTGCCTAACAGGCCCGCGTCGATTTCCTTCATTCCGATGTCGTGAAAAAGTCCGCAGAGCATGACCGTGTGAGTGGTCGGTGCCGAGTTCCAGCCCAGTTGCTGACAGATCATGACGCTGTAGAGCGCCACGCCCAGGGAGTGGGCGAAAAGAAATTCAGCGTGTTGATTGAGAAGCTCGAGGAGAGTCATGAGATCCGTGCGGCTGCCGACCACTTCCATCGCCGCCTTCACATAGTTCTTGGCGGCGCGATAGGATTCTGGGTTGACGCCCTCGATCAAAACGTGAGTTTGAAGGACGTCGCCCGCATGCTTGAGGAAATGGAGTTGTTTGGGTTTTGAGATTTGAGCGGACTTGGTCAAGTTGGCGCTGATGGTGAGGCTTTGCTGGAGATACCTGACGAAATCCTCTTTGGTGAGGTAGAGGTGGACGACGTTTTTCTCTTTGTAAGCCTTGATGCGAGGGAGATCGATTTCCTCGTTAGCGTGAGCGATCTTGACATAGCGGCACTCGGAGATCCGAATCCAGACGCTGTACGGGATCCTTTTCCCGGAGACAAAATCCTCCAACGATAACCTGCAGAAGTCGGAGTCGGTTTGTGCGGCTCGGGGCGACGAGCCGGGTTGTCCCGTCTTTCCTTCGCCCTCGGAGAAGACGTTGGTTGAGTCATGAGGCGCCTCGGGCGAAGCGGATGTTCTTGGGGTGTCCGGCGCAGGTCTGCATTTCCCAGGTGGAGCTCCAAGCTGATCGAGAAGGGCTAGCAGTTCCTCCCGTTTGAAGGGCTTGACCAGGAATCCGTGAGCTCCGATTTCCGCGGCCTCGTGGGTCTCCATGATGTTGGAGAATCCCGTCATCAAGATCACCTTTGAATCTGGAGCGTTCTTTTTGCACCAGTGCAGGAGCTGAATGCCGTCGAGCTTGGGCATGCGGATGTCACTGACAACGAATTGAGCGGGGTGTAGCGAAAGACTTTGGGTGGCCGCGTGCCCATCGTTGACCACCGTGGCGTCGTATCCGGCGTCAGTCAGAACCTTAGACAACATCTGCGCGAGGAAATCGTCGTCCTCAACGATGAGTGCAGGAATGCCCATGCCAGAGTGATTCTAGAACAGGAAATGCGATTTTGTGCTGGGGGGTGCGCAAAAAAAATGTACATGTCGCATCAAAAAACACGAATGAAGGTGTGAAAAAGAAGGGCCTGTAAGGCCGCTCGTGGGTCTTCTGGGATCTCAGGGAAGTTGTGAGACCTTCTTGCCCGTGATGCGAATGATGAGATGCGGGATGTGGTCGATGCGGTAGCAGGCGTTGAATTCCCGAAAGATGAGCTCCCGAAGCGTCAAGCGCGTCCAGCGATCGGTGGGAAATCCGAGAGCTCTCGGGTTGCGCTTGAGAAGTCGAGTGAGGCGTCTGGCCTCGGCCGGTGAAAGACGCGAGGGGCGTCCAGGAATGGGGCGCCGTTTGAGCCCCCGTGCTCCACCCCGGCGGTAGGAGTGGAGCCACTTGCGTAAAGTGCGGGGCGAGACCCCGAGGGCCGCGGCGACCGCGTGCTGCTTGATGCCGGCGACTACCGCCATCCGGACCGCTTTCCTTCTTCGAGCCTCCAGCGTGCGTGCTGAGAGGGTCGGCCTGCCCTTCTTCCTGTGCTTCATTCCTGGACCGCGCTGAAGCTCATGAGAAAAGGCGTTCGAGTTCCTGCGGGAGGGGGCTCTCGAACCAAAGGTCTTCTCTCGTCGTTGGGTGTTGGAATCCGATCCCCGCGTTGTGAAGGGCGTGGCGATCGAGAACGAGTTTCGCGCGAACCTCGGGCGACACGAATCGCGGCGCATAGACGGGCGGCTCATTCAAGCCGTCACCCGAGGTGTGCGTCAGGGAGTCCCGCGTGGGCCGTATCGCCAACCGGAACGGCTGGTCGTAAAAGCGGGAGGCCTCCTCATCCGAGATGCTGTAGAGCTTGTCGCCCACGAGTGGGTGACCAGCGGACGCGAGATGCACGCGGATCTGGTGCTGGCGGCCCGTTTTCGGCAGACACTCCACAAGCGAGTAGCCTGCCTCGCGCCGCAACACTCGGCACTCCGTCAGGGCGGTCAAGCCTCCCTCGCCTTCAGGCACCACGGCCATCTTCAACTTCACTCTGGAGCCCTGATCCTTGCCTATGGGGGCATTGACAGCAAACGTGTCGGCTTCCACTCGTCCGTGCACCACGGCCAGGTATCGCTTCCTGGTGACCCGGTTCCGGAATTGCTCCGTGAGCGCCTCACAGGCCACGGCGTTCTTGGCCAAAAGAAGGAGCCCGCTGGTCTCGCGGTCAATGCGGTGGGCGAGGAAGTACTCGCGGCCCGAGTCGAGCGAGTCGCGGTAGCCCCGCGTGCGCAGGTGCACGAGCAGCGTGTTGAAGAAGTAGCTTCCGGCCGGGTGCACCGGAAGGCCGGCTGGTTTGTCGACGACGAGAAGCACCTCGTCCTCGTAAACCACGCGGTAATCGAGGTTCACCGCGGGCTCGGCCCGCCGCACGACCACGATGCGGACCACGTCGCCCTCGAGCAGCACCGTGCTGGGTTTGGCCTTGCCCGCCGAGAGGTGCGGGCTTTGCGGGCGCACCAGGGTCACGCGGCCTTCGAAGATGGCCTCTTTCAGGCTTTCGCGCGAACGCTTGCGGTAAAGGGCCTTCAGGAACGCATCCAGGCGCTCCCCGGCCATATCCGCGCCCACGGTGTGGGTAAGGATCAGCTGATGAGGCGTGTACTGGGATTCGGTGGAGGTGTTCATGCCTGACTCAGACGGTCAGTATCGTGGCTGGGGCTGGAAAGGCAAGGGGCGGCCCCCCCTTCGGAAGCCGCCCCTTCAGGGTTCGGGGGGGCATAGCCCCCTTAGCCCTGCGGCCCCCCGAACTCGACGGCCCGCTCGGCCCCGTCGGTGGCGAAGATCAACACGCGGTACCGGTTGTTCTTCGTGGCGTTGATCACGGCGCCAGTCGCCCAACCCTTGCTCCACTCGGCGCAGGGGTCGTTCTGCCAGCACCATTGCCAGTGGAACGAGGCCGTTTCTTCGAAGTACCGGGAGAAGTCTCCGCGGGCTTCATTGATGGCCAGGAGATCGCGATACCCCAGGAGCGCCACGGGAGTGGAGCCGCGGTAGAGGATGGCTCGGCTGAGTAGGTGGGCGTTCTTGAAGAACACACGCGGCACGGCGAAGCCGGTTCCCTTCCAGCGTACGGGCGCGGGATCGTGTTCCACCCCAATCCCGCGGTAGCTCACCTGCCAGCCCAGGAACTGCGCGAAATTCCGGACGTAGCGGCTGGGCTCGAAGAGGGGGAGCCGGGGCATCTCACCCAAGCACTCCTTAGCGAGGTCGGCCGCCAAGCAGGTCGAGGCCCGCTCGAGCACCTGTGAGCGCACCTGCACGAGCCCGTCGCGGTCGGCCGCGATCCGGTCGAGTGCGTCCGGGAGGTGATCCTCGGAGTTGACCTGGGCCGTGAGGGCGTCCAGCAGCTCGATGCGGTTCTCGATCAGGAGGTAGCGGTCCTGGAGGGCGGCCAGTTCGCGGTCGATGGCTCCGAACTCGGCGAGGGCCTCCGAGCCGAAGGCGGCTTGAACCTTGGAGATCGAAGCCACAGACTGGGTGCCGAGCTGGATCACCGGGCTCGATTCGAGCGTGATCTGTTGCATGGACTCCTGAACGATGGCGCGGAGGCCGGGGATATCGCCCGGCTGGAGGGTAATGAGATCGAGGATGCGCGCGTCCACGCGGTCAGTGCCGGTTTGCATCGCGAAAATCGTGATGCGCGAGCGCTCATCCACGGACTTCATCTCGTTTTCCAGGGAGAACGAGGCTGAACCCGACTTGAACTTCAGGTCGAGCGTGGCGCGCATGCGCTCGGCATGCTCCGCCGTCGATGTTTCGATGTGGTAGACCACCGCGATCGAGGTTCCACGCTGCACACTTGAGACGACCTCGCGCCCGCAGGCGTCGAGAAACTGGTCCGGGCGTTTCGCGCGCTTGGCCTTCGCGAGCAGGTAGCGGCCTTTGAGGTTCAGCGCGAGCTGCCCCTTCTGGTGGAGCTCCGGGAACACCCGCGAGCCGGCGAAGACGTAGGTCAGCGTGCGTTCGTCGAAGCGGAGCGTCTTCTCATGCTCGAAGTTCGCAGTGCCCTTCATGAAGGTGAATCGGGCCGAGAGGCCGGCCGACATCTTGAGCGCCTTCTGAAGCTCGGAGCGGGTGCGGGCCTCGAGGATCTCGAAGCTCACCTGCCCTTGGGCCCCCGCTGGCTCGTCGCCCGTGAGGAGTGCGTGCTCTCCGGCCTTGGCCCCTTTCCACTTAAAGCAGGGCCGATCCGCACGATCGTCGAAGGGACGCTTCGGGTCGAAGGCGTGTCCGAGTCGCATCGCGCTCTGCGGATGGTACTCGTATTGCGCGGCGAGAGCCGCGTGGGGTAGGGCGCCGAGCGCCAGCAGGGACGACAACAACAGGGTCCGAATTGAGGGTTTCATGGTTTGGGGGCTCCTTTTCTGAGAGGGAATCTGCCAGATCATGACGCCTCGCACTACGTTTGTCTTCTTAAAGGTAAATGAAAAAGTTTAGTTTTACTAAAGCCCAGGAATGACCGATTCCTGAAACATGGCGAGGCAGGAGACGCTTTGGGACCACCGGGACTACAAGGTCTACCTTCGGGAGCTGCTGAAGGCCCGCTCGGCCACGCGCTCGGCGCTGGCGCGCGCGGCGGGCTGCCAGACGGGATACGTCACGCAGGTGTTGAACGGGAACGCGCACTTCAGCCTGGAGCAGGCCGAAGGCGTTAATGAGTTCTGCGCGCATGGGCCCGAGGAAGGGGAGTTCTTCCTGCTTCTCGTCCAGCTGACGAGGGCCGGAACTCCCAAGCTCAGGGCGCGCCTATCGCGCATGGTGCAGCGGGAGGTGGAGCGCCAGACGGCCTACCGGCGCAAGGAGTCCGAGCGGCCCGTGCTCGGCGAAGACCAGCAGGGCGTTTACTTCAGCCGATGGGATATCGCGGCCGTGCACGCGAGCCTCACCGTGCCCGGGCTGCGGGATCGGCAGGCCGTGGCGCGCCGCTTGGGGCTCCGACCCCAGCGCGTGGCCGAGATTCTGGAGTTCCTCCTGCACGCGGGGCTCGTGAAGCAGGCGGGCGGGAAATGGCTGCCCGGGCAGGCGCGAATTCATCTCGAGAAGGACGCGCCACAGCTTGCGCGCCACCACGCCAACCTGAGGCTCAAGGCGCTCGACGCCTTGGGCTCGCCGTTGGCCGACGACTTCCGCTACTCCTCGGTTCTCTCCGTGAGCGAGGAGGATCGCACCCGGATCTACAAGCTCCTGAACGACTTTGTGTCACAGGCCAAGGAAATCGTGCGCACTACCCGGCCTGCCGAGGCGGTGCATTTCCTCTCGATCGACTTCACGCGCGCGTTCAGGGATTGATCGGGGCGGTCAGGAGCTCAAGCACCCAGTTGATGGGCGGTGGAGGCAAGGGATCCTCGGGGTCACCCGGGTCCACCGGCTGATCAGGTTCGCCCGGGAGCTCGGAGCGAATCAGCGCGGCCTCGATTCTGAGCGCGGCCCAATCTTCCACGCCAACCCGGGCCGCCACCTCGGGCCGGAGGACGCGCCGGATCTGCAGGGGGCCGAGGCCGCCTCCACACACGCGGCGCTGCACCTCGATTCCGAGGGTTTGGATGCAGGCGCCCGGGATCTGGGGAAGCCGGATTGGGGCCGAGGGGAACCAGCCCTGATCGAGCAATGGCCGGTCGTGCAGGAGGCGGCGGATGTTCGCCTCGGGGCCGACGGTGTCGTCCAGCATTCGGTTCAGGTAGGCAGTGCCGTCTTCGGAGGGCAGGGGGGGCTTCACCGCGAGCGACTCCGGTCGATCGGTGAGGCTCCGCGCACGAACCTGGAGCCGAATCCCGCCCCATGCGTCGCTCTCCGCGCAGATCTCCACGGGACCGTGGTCCTCACGAGCCAGAGGAGGGAGGCAGTCCCCGCTGATGTCCGCGCCGCCGGGGCCGTCGTCGTCATCCCCGCCCGAGGCCTGGGACTGAGAGAGGTCGAGCATAAGAATGAGCGCTCCCGCCAGGGCAAGGCTCAGCAAGGGGCGTTTCGTGAAGGAGGGCCGGACCGACATGGGGCCGGACCTTACCTCAAAGGAGATTGACTGACAAGTTCAGTCTAATTCTCAATAGCGCTTCTGCATGAGGAAGGTGATCACTTCCTGGGCGCAGTGCTCGCAGTAGCCTTGGCGTGCCTGCATGTTCTTCACCGTCTTGTGGGCGAGCTGACCGCCCTCGCTGGCGTCGTCGTGCTGCTCGGTGCCGTACACCAGCACGGCGTCGTGCATCTTGGTGAGCAGGGCCTTCTGGCTCTCGTAGTAGTGCCGTTCAAGGCGCTGCCAGTACTCGGGGAACACCTTGCTGTAGACGACCTCTTTACCAGAGTGATCGAGCGACCAGGCGCCCACCTGCGAGATCACGTTGCTCCGGAAGGCGGCGAGCTCGGCCTCGGCCTTTGGAGCCGAAACGATCTGCTCGAACTCCTGGATCAGGCTCCGATCGGGGTCGTGGGCCTGGCCGGTGGAAGGGTTGCGGATCTTCTCCTTCTTGAGAAGCGCCGATACGTTCTGCACGTACTTGCGCATGAACTCTTCCCACTGCTTCACCTCGTAGAGGCCGATGGCGTCGCGTACCTCGCGGTCCACGCGGTCGAGGTAGGCCTCGCGCACCACGGTGATGAACTCGTGGGCGTCGTGGTAGCTGTCTTTCACCTCCTGCTTCAGGAAGTCGTACTCGCTCACGCGCTTCACGAAGTCCTCGAGCTGCCGGAACACGGCCAAGGGGCTCAAGCACTTGAACTCCGGCAGGTGCGCGGCGTCCATGAGCAGCGTCTTGAGCTCGCGCACCGAGGCGCCCATCCGGCCCTCGTAGTAGGGAATGTTGATGTACTCGTCGCGAAGGCGGCGCAGATTGGAGCGCAGGAGCTTGCGTTCGTCCGGCGAGAGCGCCGAGGGCATCTCGCCCGTGTCGTAGAGCTTCGCCTTCTGGAGCGGGTTCAGGTGCGAGATCACGTGGCTCACGTTGGGGGGGTAGTTGATGGAGTTCGGTTTCTTGAGTCGCGTGAGCACGGCCCAGAGCGCGAGCACCCAGGCCACGTGCGGGGCCACGTGCTTCTCGCCCTGGATCTGCGGCGCCATGAGCCGGTAGATCTCCTCCTCCTGGCTCGTGGAGAGCAGGTAGGGCACGCGGATCAGGCGGATGCGCGCCTTGAAGCTCGAGAAGTCCGGCATCTCCTTGAAGGCGTCGAGCTGAAGCTCGTTCGATGAGCCCAGCATCACGAGGTCCATGTGGATGATGCTCGAGCCCACGTTCACGGAGCCCGTTTCGCAGGCCGTGAGCAGGTACTTGAAGGCGTCGAGCGGGCGTTTCAGGAGGTCGCTGTACTCCACGACCCCGCGATTGCCGTCCACGAGGTCGCCGCTCAGCGAGAAGAAATTCAGGCTCTGCAGCGAAGGCGGGAGCGAGGAGATGTTCTTGTCGAGCGTGAGTTGGTTGTAGTGCGCGTCGACGTGCATCTGCGGCTCGATGGTGGTGAGCCCCTTGCGGTAGCGGCGCGAGAAGAAGAAACGCTCCACCTGCACGTGCTTGAGCACCTTGCGGTAGTCGCCCCCGTTGGAGTTCATCAGCGCGTCGAACACCAGCCGGCAGCGGTGGCAGAGATCGCCCTT
Source organism: Bdellovibrionales bacterium (assembly GCA_020850015.1). Taxonomy (GTDB): domain Bacteria; phylum Bdellovibrionota; class UBA1018; order UBA1018; family JADZFF01; genus JADZFF01. The sequence goes on from JADZFF010000056.1 coordinate 12,604, forward strand.
GGAGAGGTACACGGGCAGGCGCTCGCAGGCGGCGGCGCCCTTCTCGCGCCCGATCAGACCCTGGAGCACCTCGAGCCGGTGCTCGCGTGGCACGAGCAGCAAAGGATGGTCGCGCACCTCGCAGGGCACTCGGGCGGCCACGGCCTCGTCCGGAAGGCGCGCGTAAGTCTCGAGCTTGTCGTTCTTGGAGGTATAGCCCTGCTGAAGGCCGAGCGCTCCCTTGAGCTCGCGTTCGAGCGGGAACACCCAGGTGTAGCTGTACACGGCGCCGGCGTCTTCGCGCGAGTAGCGCTCCTGCGCGTTCATGAGCGCGTGCACGAGCGTGCTCTTGGCACTCCCATTCGGCCCGTGCAGGAGCACGAGCTTGTTGTTGTGGCCCTGGCGCGTGAAGGACTGAAGGGTCTGGTAGATGGCCGTCTGCGCGGCCTCCTGGCCCACCACCCGGGGGGCGATGCCGTCCACGGGCTCGTCGAAGAGGTGGAAGCGGTAGAGGGCCGAGTCGATCTCACGGGCGGTGAGCCCGGGCGGCACCACCTCGGTTTTGCCGTAGTGCTCCATCAGGTCGAGCAGGTACTGGGCGGAGCCCCGGAGCTGCCCCTCGGGGTGCTCGGCCACCAGGGCCAGGTACTCCTCAAAGCTCAGGAGCCGCCGATTCCGGTCGAAGGAGCTCCGGATCGTCTGGTCGACGCTCTGGAGCACGCTGGTGGCGGAATTCTGACTGGTACTGTCCGTCATATGAGGCCCATCCCTGGGGCCGCCCTGCCGGGGCAGCCGCGCCTACTTGCGAGTGTACCTTGAAAGCCGCCCGCTCCGCAGCTACAGTCGGTCCATATGACGAACCCCCTCGAGAAGATCCTCCATGACCCGGTGAAAATGACGCTTTTCACGCTTTCCGTGGCCGCTGGGGCCGTGGTGTCGGTGGTGGTGGGCTTCCGGATCCTCACCGCGATCGTGTGGTGGGTGGGGGCCTGACCCGATCTGGTTCCCCCCTCGGGGCCCTCGGCTTCTTGCTCGTGGCGTTTGCGGTCGTGTCCTGCGGTCAGGGGATCCTGGATCACGAACCCGAGGGCGAGATTTTTTTTCTCATGGGGGGCATGATCTCCGATGGCACCGCTACAAATCAGGTTTTGAGGAGCCTGGACGGCGAAACCTGGGAGGCATGGGGCGAGCTTCCGTTCTCTCGCTTCTGCGGCCGAGCCGCGAGATTTCAGGGCCGAATTTGGTACGCAGGCGGCCGAGACGCGGTCCAGAACGCCTACGACACGGTCTGGTCATCGGCCGATGGGAAAACCTGGCGCACGGAGGGGAGTCTCACTACCGCGCGGGCTGGGCACGCGCTGATCGCGGCGGGAGGGGTGCTCTACGCAGCGGGCGGGCATGACGCGGCCCCGTCGCCGCTCGCCTCGATGGATTTAACCACCGGAGGCGCCTGGTCCCCGAGCGCGAGTGCCGCTACGAACCGTGTATTCGGCGTGGGATTCACGCTTTCAGGGGTTCCCGTGATCGCGGGTGGGGAGAGCATCCTCGGAGGAGGGGCGATGGCATCCGCGGAGATCTTCAATTCTGTGTGGTCAACTTGGAGTGCCGCTGATCAGGCGCTGGCCGCGGCCCGAACCCATGCGGCATGGGCGGACTTTGGAGAGAGCGCCTGGGTGATCGGAGGCTTGGATGGCTCGGACGTCGTGCGGAGGTCCGTGATCGAGTACAAGAGTGGCGGAAGCACTGATCTTGGAAATCTCCTTCCCATCGCCCTCAAGGATGCCGCGGCGATCGTAAGTGGGTCCGCGGTCTGGGTTGCGGGCGGGCTGGTTTCGATCGCTTCAAGCGTCCGGCAGGAGGTCTATCGGAGCACGGGCTCGGGGAGTTTCAAGAAGGTCGGCGAGCTTCCTTCGGCCCGGGCCTGCGCCGCCCTGGCCACTCTGCCGAATTGAGTCCGACGAGTTGAGCCGCGGGCCACCCGGCGGACCCTCAATCGCTGCGACCAGAGCCGTCTTCGCCTGGGAGAGGGGTTCCGCCCGCGGCCGGCAGTCTCCGGTTTACGGCGTCGTCGCCGCCGATGCTTCGGGCGTCGGGCCCGCCCGCTGACTTCCGCGAGGACTCGAGCACGCACTGAGCGCGCCGCTCCGACCCGTCGTCTCCCTGGCTCTCGGACCAGACTGCCTTGTGATCGAGCACGAGCCTGCAGGTGGATCTGACTCGGGTCACGAAACTTCCGTCATCGCGTCGGCACCGGAAAAGGCCGCTCGTGGTATCCGTGATCTTGGCGCCGGAGAAGGTGGGCCACTGCGACTCAGTGTTGCTGCCGTTCAGGTTGCATGCGACCGCGTTGTGGAAGGCGGCATTCCGGACGCGTGCGTTCTCGAGATTCATCATGCGCACGTCGGTCTCGCGGAAGCTCGCTCCCTCGAGGTTCGCGTTCGAGAAATTCGCGCCCCAGGCGTCCACGCCGTCCATCCGGATCCGTTGCAGGTCACGGCCCGAGGCCTCGCAATTGTGGAAGCTCGCAGTGAACTCGAACTGGGTCTGGGATTCCGTCGAGACGTCTCCGCAGGGGCCGAACACGCCCACGTTCAGGCCGTAACACTTGCCGCCCGGGCAGGCGTCGCTTTCGTAGTAGCAGCCGTCGGCATGCGGGCGGAAGCAGCCCCCGAAGCTTGCCTGTTCGCGGCAGTGGCGTTGAACCGGACCCGGAAGTCCGTTGCCCAGGCCGGACTCGAAGTAGCGATTGTAGGCCGCGTTGCCTCCGTTAACGATGCAGAAGTTCGTGGCCAGCGCTGCCGGAGACACTAACCACGAAATCGCGGCGGCGGTGAAAGCGATGCGAACGGTCGAATGAAGTCGATCAAGCATGAGGTCCCCCGAGATCAAGCCATGCCCCTACACGGATGCTTTCAGGATAGCGTCTGGCCAGGAGGCCGCCCAGTGGGTCGGGCGGGACCCATGCTTCCAAGGTCCAATATAAGGGTCGAGGGGCGCTTCGAAGGGTTAGCATCGAGCTCATGGGGAATGTAACGACGCGTTTTGCATGGGGTGCCTTGCTGGTTTTGATCGCGGCTCCGGCGGGGGCCGCGCCCATCGAGGTTCACGGCCACCGGGGCGCCCGGGCGGCCTTTCCGGAAAACTCGTTGCCGGCCTTCCAGCACGCGCTGGAGGTGGGGGCCGACTACCTGGAGCTCGACGTCAGGCTCACGGCCGACGGCACGGTGGTGGTGCACCACGATCCGGAGCTGAGCCCCACGCGCTGCCTCGACGCCGAGGGTGCGCCGGCCGCCGCGGGCTTGAGGATTTCGCGCCTGCGGCTCGAGGAGCTTCAGAGCTACGACTGCGGGAGCCTCACGAATCCCGAGTTCCCGGGCCAGCAGGCCGTGCCTCGCACGAAGGTTCCGACCCTGAGCGAGGTGTTCTCGCTCGTAAGACAGTCGCCGCTCGCGCAGGCGGCGCGCGTGGGCGTTCACATCGAGATCAAGACCGGCGGTGGCGTGCCGCGCCCCTCGCGCATGGTGCCCCCCGTGATCGCGGTGATCCGCGAGGCCGGTTTCCTGGACCGGGTGGTGATCCAGAGCTTCGACCCGCGCTACGCCTGGGCCGCCAGACGCGCGCTCAGGGCCGAAGGCGTGGAGGCCCGGCGCGTGATCTCGCCGCCGTTCGCGCTCGCGCGTGGCCGGGCGGGGAGGTTGTTCGTGCGCGCCCTGCAGGCCTTGGGTCAGGCCGTGATTCCGTGGACGGCGAACACGCCCGAGGAGTGGGATACGCTTCTCGCGAACGGCGTGGACGGCATCGTCACCGACGATCCGGCGGGGTTGATCGAGTACCTGCGCAGGCGAAGCAGGGGCTCGGCTCAGTTCTGATCAGAACACCAGAGTTACTGGTGAAATCGCCCGTTCCTGCGTGAGCCCCCGCTCCCGCGCGCTACGCGTATTTCTTGAGCTCCGTGCGCACGCGCTCGGCGAGCCACTCAGCCAGGCCTGAGAGCTCCTTCATGTCCTTCTCGGAGCCGTCGCGGGTCTTGAACTCGGCGCGATTGCCTTCGGCGAGCGTCTTCGGCGAGATCACGACACGCAGGGGGGCGCCGATGAGATCCGCGTCGTTGAAGGCGGGGCCGGCCTTTTCGTTGCGATCGTCGTAAAGCACCTCCACGCCGAGCTCCAGGAGCTGCTTGTAGAGGTGGTCGGTTGCGGCCTTCACCTCGGGCGTGTTGAGGTTTAGCCCCAGCACATGCACCTGGTAGGGCGCGATCGACATCGGCCAGATGGGGCCGTACTTGTCTGAGGCCTGCTCCATCACCGAGGCCATGGCGCGGCCCACACCGATGCCGTAGCAGCCCATGATCATGGGCTTCGCCTTGCCGTTCGGATCCAGGAAGGTGCAGGCCATGGCGGCGCTGTATTTGGTGCCGAGCTTGAAGATGTTGCCGACCTCGATCCCGCGCTTCATCTGGAGCGGCTGCCCGGTCACGGGATCGGGGTCGCCCTCGCGGGCGGTGGCGATGTCGGTGATCTCCACCTTCGAGGCGGCCGCGCCCAGATCACGCGGGAAGTTGAAGCCCGTGTAGTGCTGATCGGCCTCGTTCGCGCCCACCACCAGGTTCGAGCTCTCGGCGGCGGAGCGATCGAAGACGATGCGCACCTTCGCCGGATCGATGCCGATCGGCGAGGCATAGCCGGGCACGGAGCCCGCCGCCCGGATCTGCTCGTCGTTCGCGAACATGAGCTGCGAGGTTCTGAGGTGATTCTTGAGCTTCACCTCGTTGACCTCGATGTCGCCGCGGATCACCGCGAACACAAGCTTTTGCGAGCCGGGGCGCGCGCCCTTGGAGTCGTCTGGCATGACGTAGAACACGGCCTTGCCGGTCTGCGAGGTGGGCACTTTCAGGAACTCGGCCACTTCCTCGATCGTCTTCTTCGCGGGTGTGTGCACCTTTGTGAGCGCCTGCTCGGCGGATTTCGTGAACTTCAGGCCCGTCGTCGCCACTTCGCGGTTGGCCTGGTACTTCCCGTCCTGCGACAGGAAGATCGTGTCTTCCCCGCAGTCGGCCACGGCCATGAACTCATGCGCGCCCGTGCCGCCCATCATGCCCGTGTCGGACTGGATCGACACCACATGGCGCATGCCCACACGGCGGAAGATGCGCTCGTAGGCCTCGTGCGCGCGGTCGTAGTACGCGTCGAGCGACTCCGCGTCCGCGTGGAAGGAGTAGGCGTCTTTCATCGTGAACTCGCGGCAGCGGATCAGGCCCGCGCGCGGGCGCGCTTCGTCGCGGTACTTGGTCTGGATCTGATAGAGCATGAAGGGGAGCTGCTTGTAGGAGTTGGCCTCGGTACGGGCCAGGTGCACCACGGCCTCCTCGTGAGTCATGCCGAGGAGCATGTCCTTGCCATTGCGGTCCTTGAAGCGCAGGAGCGTCTCGTCCACGCCCTGGTAGCGGCCGCTCTCTTCCCAGAGCTCGCGGGGCAGCACCACCGGCATCAGCACCTCCTGGCCCTCGATGCGGTTCATCTCCTCGCGGATGATCGTCTCGATCTTGGCGCAGACGCGGAACCCGAGCGGCAGGAGCGAGTAGATCCCCTGGGAGGTCATCCGGGCGTAGGCGCCGCGAATGAGGAAGATGTGCGACTGTGTCTGCGCGTCGCGGGGGGGATCCTTGATCTGCCGGCCGATCATCTGGGTCATTTTCATACGGGGGCCATCTTGGCCGATGCAGGGCCGAAAATCCAGCCTGGCGGGCCAGGCAGGGCGGGCCGCCCCCGGCGCCCTCAGCGCTTCAGCACGAGCCGCGGGCGCTTCGGGTCCACGAGCGGCGCTCTCTCGGCATTCAGGGCCGCGCCTTCGGCCAGCGACGCGCCCAGGTGCTCCACGAGCGCCGCTCGCGCGTCGCCCGCGCCGTCGACCTGCACGGCTCCCGGCGGGAGCTTGCCGAAGATCGCGCCCAGACCGTCTCCGCCCTTCACGAGGAAGTCGAAGGTGGCGAGGGTGTAGATTTTTTTTGGGTCCAGCGCCTCGCCGCCCGGCCAGCGCTTCAGGCGCACATCCGCGGCATCGGAGGCGTAACCGCCGCGGAGCATCTCCACGATCAGCCCCGAGGTGCCGAAGTAGCCCTTCTGCCCGTCGTTCGCGCGGGCCAGAAGCCGCGTGAGGTCCGCGCCCCTGAGCCGTGCCGTGGAGATCAGGTTTTCGAAGGGGAGGGCCCGGTAAACATCGCCAAAGGTGAGCTCGCCCGACTCCCATTTCGGGATGCGCACGCCCCCGGGGTTCACGAGGCCGAAGTCGGCTTTTGCCTTTGCGCGGATGGCGTCTGCGATCAGGTTCATCATCTCGGATTCACGCTCGCGCACGTGGAACATGGGCCGGGCCAGCCGGCCCACCACGCGGGCGCGGAGCTCGGCAGTGGCGCTCAGCGCCCGGTCCACGACCTTCTGCACCTCGGGATGCGGCTTGAGCTTGCGGCCCAAAAGCTCAGGCTCCACGAGCGGCCCCCGCCCGCCCGCGGGCTCGGGCGAGCGCGCGTTGCAGCCGCCCTGTTTGGCGAAGACCTTCGGGCATACGGGAATCGGCCCCTCGATGCGGGCCGCTGCCGGGTCGGGGCGCCCGTCCGCGCCCAGCTTCAGGGTCAGCACGTTGAGGTAGCGCCCCACGGATGCGGCCTGGATCACGGGCACGCCTTTCACCCAGTGGTGCGCGATCTGGTGCGTGTGCCCGGCCACCACGGCGTCGAGCGTTCCCTGCGGCAACGCCGCGAGCAGGCGCGGGATCTCCTCGTCCATCCCGCAGGGGGCCTGGCGCGTGCTGGGCTCCCACACGCGGTGCGCGTAGAGCCCGAACTCCGCCGCGCCCTCGTTGCACTCAAGCCCCGCATGGGCCACCACGACGACGAACTTCGCGCCTTTCTTCCGGAGCGCCGCCGACTCGCGCAGCACGCCCTCTCGCGGGTTCACGAAACGAAGCGTGGACACGAACTCGCCCCGTGTGGTGGTGGGGGTGGACTCGGTGGTCACGCCGATCAGGCCCACCTTTACGCCCCCGGCGTCGATGAGTGCGCTCGGGGCGACATTGGGCCAGGCCGGGGCCTTGCCCGTGGCCCTCTCCACGATGTTCACGGCCAGGTAGGGGTAGTGCGCCTCCTTGAGGCGGGCCACGAGGTGCACAAAGGGCGGGTTCGCCGGGCCGTAGTCGAACTCATGGTTCCCGATCGCGGCGGCCGTGACCCCCAAGGCGTTGAAAAACTCCACCACCGGCGCGCCCTGCTTCAGGTTGCTCTCGAGCGTGCCCTGGAACTCGTCGCCGCCGTCGAGCACGACGAGGCGTTTGCCGTGGCGTTCACGGAGCCGTTCCACGGCCGCCGCCATCCAGGCCGCGCCGCCCTGCTGAACCTCCACCTCGCCGCCCAGATCCTTAGCGCGGCCCACCGCGGGCACGAGCGCGCCGTGGAAGTCGTTGATGCCCACGATCACGAGCTCGCGCGATTCATGGGCGAGGGCGAAGGCGGGGAGCAGGAGCAGCCATGGCATCAGACGAGAGGGTTTCATCGGTCTCGCCATTTTATCTGGGATTGCCTGGGGCTGTCTGCTGAGGGGTTTGGGGGGGCGTGAAGTTGGCCATCCTTGGCCAGGGATTGCGTATGGGAAAGTAAAACCAGACTATCAATGCCTGACTGCGGTGTAGCGTTATAAGTTATGTCGTGATTTCGGAGGCCCCGCCCCCGCTGTGTTAGACTGGAGGGGTGAAGCGGAATTCCTTTGTCATCATTGGGTTGGCGGCATTTCTGATGGGGGCTGGGGTGGTGCACGAGCCGCAGAATCCCTGCGATATGCTGGTGGGACAGTCCCGCGAGGCCTGCATCCAGGCGGGCGGAGTTCGCCCGTCTGCCCTCCAGATCTATTTCTACGACCCTCAGGGCAGGAGGTATGGGGTGCCCGCGGCCGAGGTGGGCAAGGCCTGTGAGCACCTGGAAGAAGGGCGGGAGTACCGCCTCTTCCGCAGCGGGCGCGACCAAAAGATGGGAAAGCCCCCCATCAAGGCCTTCCGTTGCAAGGACAAGAAGGAAGCTGGAGTCTAATTCCAGCTCACCGGCACGGAGGTCGCCTTGGCGGCATCCTCTGAGCGCTGGATCTTCACGAAGCCGTTCTGGCGCCCGTATTGGAAGACGTCCTGCGTGACCTTCACGTCCTGCAGGCAGTACTCGATGATTTTCTGCACCTCGCCCTGTTTCCACCACTCCACGGCCTGCAGGCCGTCCGCGCTCTTGCCCGTGCCCAGGCTTCCGCGGGCCACGTATTCGAGCTTCAGGAAGCGTTGGCGGGTGAGCGTTTCCAGGTCGTACATGATGTCGAACACGTCGAGGCCCGCCGGGTCCAGGCCGTAGGCCTTGAGCACCAGGAGATCGAATCCCCGGATGTTGTAGCCCACCACGAGGCGCTGCGAGCAGAGCTCGATCAGTTCCGGGATCTGATGCTCCAGGTAGGACTTGTACTGGCCGTCCTTGGAGTCGTAGGCGCAGGCCACGGAGATCTTGAGCTTGTCGACGTGGTCCCAGCCCCCGACGTCCTGCACGAGGTTCTGGGTCTCGATGTCCACCACGAGGTAATGGCGGTTTCTGAGGAAAAGGCTGGAGGGCACGATGTCCTCGGAAAAAGGCACGCAGGAGCGGTGGCGCCAGAAGCTGGGGTTCAGTCGAATCCGGGTGGCCGTGGAGGGTGCGCTCATGGGG
>JADZFF010000057.1 GCA_020850015.1 Bdellovibrionales bacterium
AGGCGCACGCGGATGTCGTACTCGCGGCCGTCCTGGCGGAACACGGCAGGGGTGGCCCCCTCGATCAAGGAGCGAAGCTCGGCCCCGGCCGTCAGGGTGGAAACCCCAAACTGCTCAGCCCTGCGGTTGTCCACGACCACCTGGTACTCCGGCTTCCCAGAGCGGTAGTCCATTTCGACGTCCTTCAGAGCCGCGTGCTTCTCCAGCCGCTTCACGAGCTCGTTCGCCACGGTCTCGATCTCGGCGAGGTTCTGCCCGTTGACCGAGAGGTTGAAAGGACGCTGGCCCGCGCCCGAGAAGTCGACGTCCTTCACCACCGGCCGCGCGAAGGCGAAGGGTTTGAGCTGCTCACGGATGCGATCCTTCAGCTGGGATGTGTTGAGCTTGCGCTTCTTCGAGGGCACCAGGTTCACGTAAAAGGTGGAGACGGCGGAGTTGCCTTCGCGCGAGCCCACGAAGAGCACGCTTTGCTCAACCTCGGCATTCGAGCGGATGATGCCGTCGGCTTTGCGCGCGACCTCGTCCATCGCGGCGAGGCTCGTGCCCGGATCCATCTCCAGGGACACCGCAAACTCGCCCGCGTCTTGCGCCGGCAGGAAGGACTTCGGTACGAATGCTGCGGCCACGATACTCAAGCCGAAGAGGCCAGCAGCGCCCAGAAGTGTCAGCCCGGGATGCTTCAGCGTCTTCCTGAGCACGCGCTCGTAAAAATCCTCAAGCCGGGTTTGCACGCGATCGAAGGCCGTGACGGCTCGACCCATCGTGCGGCCCCAGAGGCCCTTGCTTTTCGTCGGACCGTGACCGCCCCCGGCCAGGTAGGCGGAGAGCATCGGCGCGACTGCGAGAGCGTCGAAGAGCGAGATCACCATCGCGAAACACACGGTCAGCCCGAACTGCTTGAAGAACTGCCCAACGACGCCTTTCAGGAACCCGATGGGCCCGAAGACTGCGAGCACCGTGAGGGTGGTGGCGATCACAGCCAGCGTGACCTCCTGAGTGCCCTCAAGAGCCGCCTTGCGGGGCGGGACGCCCTTTTCGATGTGCCGGAAGATATTCTCTCGAACGACGATGGCGTCGTCGATCAGAAGGCCCACCGCGAGGCTCAGGGCCAATAGGCTCATGATGTTGATGCTGAAACCCGCGAGCGACATCAGCAGGAAGGCGCCGATCAGCGAGTTCGGGATCGCGAGGCCCGTAATGATGGTGGAGCGGCCGCTTCCGAGAAAGAAGTACACGACGAAGATCGTGAGAGCGATCCCGATCATGATCGACTCTTTCACGTCGACGAGGTTGGCGCGGATGAACTTCGACGTGTCCCTCACCACTTCCATGTGGATGTTGCCCGGACGAGACTTCATGTCCTCGTTCACCTTGGCAACGCGCGCTCGAACCGAGTCGGACACGGCCACGGTGTTGGCGCCGCTCTGACGGAAGACCATGAGGAACACGGCCTGCTTGCTGTTCACGTACGACCGCGCCTTCTCTTCCTGAAGCCCGTCGGTGACCTCGGCCACGTCGGCCACCGTCACTGGAACGTCGTTTCCAAAGAAGTTCACGATGGTTTTTTTGACGTCGCCCAGCGACTTAAACTCGCCCAGAGTACGGAACACCGTCTCGATTCCGCCCTGGTCCACCTTTCCTGCCGGGATGTTATGCCCGGCCGCCGAAAGGCGCGCCGAAACCTGCGTGGCAGAGACTTCGTGAGACTTAAGCTTTTCTCGGTCCAGGTGCACTTGGATCTCACGCTTCCGCCCCCCGATCACGTCCACGAGCCCAACCTGTGGCACCTGCTCGATGCGATTCTTGAGATCCTCGTCGGCGAGGTCGAACATCTCGGCGGGTTTGAGATCACCCGAAACGGCCAAAATCAGGATGGGCTGATCGGCCGGGTCGATTCTGCGGATGGTGGGCTCATCAATGTCGTCGGGGAGCTTCAGACGCGAGGAGGCTACTCGGTCGCGCGTCTGCTGTTCAGCGTACTTCACGTCCGTCTCAAGCGTGAATTCGGCCACCACCACGCTCAGGCTCTCGCGGTTGATGGAGCGCAGGGTCTTGATCCCCGGAAGGGTGCTCATCTCCTCCTCGATCACTTTCGAAACCAGCGTCTCGACCTCGGCCGGACCTGCTCCTGGATAGGGCGTGTTCACCGTCACGACCGGAAAGGTGACATCAGGAAAGAGATCCACTGGGAGCTTCCTCAGCGACATGTAGCCCAGCACCAAAGTCAGCACCACGATGCAGGAGACGAAGATGGGGCGTTTGATGGAAAGCTCAGGAAGGTTCACAGGGCACCCCCTTCAGAGAAGGTCTTGAGTTGAGCGAGCGTGGTGAGAGCCTCCGACTGGGCGCGAATCCGCGACAGCCGGGCGTTGGCGTAGTCCTGTTCGAAGATCAGGACCTGGAAAGTGGTGGTGCGTCCTCTGCGGAGGCGGTCGCGCTCGTGCTCGAGCTTCCGGCGCTGCGCCTCCTCTAACGCGAAGGCCAGCGTCGCTCGGCGACGGGCGTCGTCGAACTTGCGGCTGAAGTCATCCCAGTCCCGCGCCTGCTCCTGAAGCTTTCGCTCATAGCTCAAACGCGCTCCCTCGCGATCGAGATGATACCCCGAACGGGCCCGCCCAGCCCCCCAGACATCGAAGGTCATCCCGAAGCGCACGCCCACGACAGTCCAGGGATGCGATCCGCCGAAGCTCTCGCCCACGGCCTCGCTGGAGCTCGCATCGCGGCCGTTCCGCGACAAGGTGGCATAAGCTTCGAGCACGGGCTTGTTCTTCTCGGCTCCCACCCGAGCGGAAGCCGACGCGATCTTTTCTTTCGCACGGGCAGCGAGCACATCGGCTCGCGCTTCCACGCGCGGCGGCGGCCCGAGTTTGTCGAGCCCGCGAGCGTCCGGGAGACCGAGCGATTCCGGCACGAACTCCCCTTCCTGACCGCGGAAGGAATTGAATGCGCGCGCCGATGCATGCTCCTCGTCCTTTGCGCTCTGGAGCTCCATTCTGCGCGCGGCGAGCGCCGCTTCGGCCTGGAGCAGTTCGGCCTCATCGGCGAGCTGGCGTTTCACTCGGTCCGAGTTCCAGTTGCGAACGCGCAGTGAGGCCTCAAGAGCCTCGCTCTGGGTCGTTACGGTCTCGCGCGCGGCCGCCAACCTCCAGTACGCCGTCTCGGCCTGCGAAAGAATCTGTACGGACTCGAAGCGCGCGCCATGCCCGGCGGCCTCAGCCTGGGCGTTCACGAGGTCGCGATTCGCCCGGTTCTCCGAGCCGAAGAGATTCCGCCAGATCGGGAAGCTGAGCTCCAGCGTGGGACGCGCGTCGCTGTAGGACGACTGCGGCACGAGCGCCGGGCTCACTCCATCGAGCGCGGTGGTGCTGAGGGTATAACCGAGCTTTGCCGAAAGTCCGATGGGGGTGAGCTGGCTGATGCCGAGCGTGTAGGTCTTCGTCACCGTCTCGGTACCCAGGAACGAAGGCGAAAGCGTCTCGCGCGAGTCGCCGGAGTACTGCGCAGAGAGGCTCAGATAGGGCATGAACTGGAGGTCGCCCTCCTCCGAGCGGCTGATTCCACCCTCGGCGCTGGCTCTCGCGCCCTTGAGGCCGTCGTTGCCCGCTTCGACCTGCCTGAGAAATCCCTCCAGCCCAAGCGCTTCGGCTGCGTTCGCACGCGAGGCACTGCCCAGGATCGCCGCAAGTACCGCCGCCGCCACTCCCGAGAAGAACAAGGTCTGCCGGTCTCGTCTGTTCATGATCATTTGCTGCCTCCCCGGGATGACCTCGGACCTTCCTCTCCGCGCAGCAAACCGCGAAGAAAGAGGCCCAGGATCTGGTCGATCACCTTCTGGCGATACTTCCCGTCCTTGATGCTTCTGCCAAAGAACCGATGATTGAGGTGATCCGAGCGCATCTGATGCTGAACCATGCCGATGAGCATGCCCGCCGCGAGCTCCTGGTCGACGCCGTCGTGAAACCAGCCCTTGTCCTCGCCCACCTTAAAAAACTTCGTCAGCGTTTCGAAGATCTTGAGGAATCGCTCCTTGAAGACCTCCTGCACGACGGGCAGATCCATCTCCACATCCCGGTGGATCATGCGCATCACGCACTCCTGATGTTCGAAGTCGTGGAGGATCTCCTCGATGAACATGCGGAGCCGAAGTCGAAACTCTTCAGGATTTGCTGGGACCTTCAGAATGCGCGTGGCCATCTCGAGCTTGGCCTGCCCGTGCTGATCGAGCGCCGCGCGGTAGAGCCCCTCTTTCCCGCCGAAGTGATAGCTCACCAGGCTTACGTTCACGCCCGCTCGATCGGCGATCTCCTTCACGGAGGCGCCGTCGAATCCATGTTTGGCGAAGAGCTCGGTTCCGGCCTTGAGCAAGGCCTGTCGTGTGGCCTCGGGGCCGCTCGAGGAATGCGCCCCGCTCTCAGAAGAAGCCGAATCGGGGCGTTTTGCTGCACTCATCAGCAAACGCTAACGCGGGCCCCCAGCGGAGTCAAATGATCATTTGAATATCACAAACGCCAGAACAAATTAGTCAATCGCTTCAACGAAGGGCGTTTCACACCTGTACCGCGAAACCATCTAGTATCTCAGCTCTGGTTTACCTGGCCGCAGAGGTCGACGTACGATGCCCGCCCGCCGGTCCTTCGCCCAGTAGATCACCCGTACGCCGTCGCGGTACCGGCTTTTCTCCACCTCGGGCACCACGGCCGGATAGTGCTGCTCGGCCAGCCGGTGGGTGGTGGCGTAGTCCGTGCGCGGGCAAAGCAGGTTTCCCCAGACGGAGTAGGTCAGCGCCACCGCCGCGTAGATCGCGAGTCCCCGGGTGGCTCGCCCGCCCCCGAGCCAGACCCCGAGCCTTCCCTCCTGAATTCCCAGCAGCACCGGATAGAAGGAGAAAGGCATGAGCGACCAGAAGGTGTGGGCCGAGGGCGCTTTGATGGAAAACAGAAAGAGAAAGCCCGTGAGGAGCGGCGTAACGAAGACCGTGAGCCGGAGCTTCTCGTCGGGCGAGAGCGCGCGCCGCCGCAGGAGCGCGTCCATGAACAGGCTCCGGTTGCGCGCGTCCCAGAAGCAGAACCGCAGAGACATCCAGATCATCCCCGCCGAAACCGCCATTCCCAGCACGAAAAGCGGCCAAAGCCAGGGCGCGCCGTTCAGCACCGTTACCGCGCCTCCGAAGCCCGAGCCCAGGCCCAGGAACCGGAAGGTCTCGCCCGTGGGGAAGCTGAAGTAGCGCAGGAAATATCCCGGAAGATCAAGGAACCGCGCCCAGCGGAAAACCACATTCGAAAGGAGGAACCCCTTCCCGCCGGGGTCCGCGGGAGCGTTCATCACCTCGAGCAGGCGAGGCAGGAGCGTGACCGATCCCAGAATCGCGCCCGCCACGAGCCCGCCCCAATTCGGCCGCGTCGGCCACCCCATCCAGAGCGCTCCCACCGCGATGGCCGCGAAGACCACGAAGCTCATGTGCAGCTGGAGGATCACGGGCACGCAGAGAGCCACCCAAAAGATCCCCCAGAAGCTGCCAGCATCGCGAAACAGCCGGATCAGACCCAGGAGGAAGGCGCAAGCGATGAGCGGGAGGTACGAGGGGTTCCAAAAGGTGGTGAAGAGAATGGTCCAGGGCGCGACCATCGTGAGCAGCGCGAGCGCGCCCGGCTGAAAGCGGGGAAATACGCGCCGGTACACCCGGAAAAGCAGCAGGGCCGAGAGGAAGTTCAGAAGCGCCATGAAGAGCATTTCGCCCCAGGGTTCCCCCCCGGAAAGCGGGAGGGGCAGGGCCGCGAGCAGGGCCTGCAGGCTCCCCGGCAGGCGCGTGCCCGAGTACACGATGCGCGCGCCGGTGGTGGAAACGTCGCCGTCGAAGTAGACGCGCGCGCCCAGGGCGTAGATCTCGCGCGAATCCCAGCCAAACTCCACGAATGGCGCGTAGGCCAGGCGCAGGACGAAGGAAACCCCGGCCACGACCAGAACGGAGACTGGAAGCTCGCGGCTCAGCCACGACCGGAGCTTTTCGAGGACGGGCGAAGCCAGAGGCATGGCCAGAGGCTACCGGATCCCGCCGGTTCGGGCCACCGCCAAGGCCACCACCCACCCTTGAAGACGCCCCAGCGCGGCCTCGAACCGAACCTCGGGGCGCGGGCCCTGGAGCCGAGCGAGGCCCCACTGTCCTGGCCGCTCCCAGCTCCACGCGCGAAGCATGTACTGAGGAAGCGTCGTGCCGCGCGAGGCGGGCTGCGCCTTGTAGGCCGCCTCCTTCAGCACCCAGAGATCGAGCGCACCGAGAGCTTCCTCCGGCTCCCGCGCGCCCGTTACCGTGGCCTGAACGAGCGCCGCCTCCTCCGGATCCGCCACCAGGCGAACGGCGAGGCGCGGGCTGATCATGCGCCCTGCCGTCTCCAGGTCCACCCCCACCCCCAACAGCCCCTCGCTCCAAGTCGAACCCAGGGCCAGGGCTTGCCCACCGGAGTGCGTGAGACTGAAGGGCAGGGAATGAGCCTCGCTTCGGGGCTCAGGGCCGGTTCTCAGCGTCTCCGAAAGCTCCTCGAACACCCGCAGGAGCGCCATCCGGCCGGCCGCCCAGTCCCGCCTGCGCCCGGGCGCGGCCTGAGCCAGGTCGCCGTGCCAACGGTCCTCCCACTCGGCCACCACGCGCGGAAACGCCTCGCGTGCCCGGCTCAGCCGCTCCTTCACGAGATCTTCGAGAGCCCCCGCCCCCCTGCCACCGTCGGCGACCGAGTAGACCGAAGCGGCCGCGGTGGGGCCCGCCAGGCGCTTCCAGTGGGCTCGGAGGTCTTGCCAGTCGCTTTGTTCCATGGGGAAGTCAGAGAGGTCGGTGAAAATTTCCCGCCAGGTCGGGCCGGACACATTTCCCTGGAGCCGATCCACCCGCTATCATGGTTTCAGATATGTCGAAACCCGACGCGGGAAGCGCTCAGCTGATCTGGACCCTGTTAGTCGCCGGCGGTTTCGTCTTCCTCGTGCTGATGCAGCGCCCCTCGCAGCCCTCCAGCTCCGGAGCGGTGGCGGCCACGGCACTCCCCGGCCGCGCCCCCGCATCAGCGGCGGGATCCTCCAGCCAGAAGCCCGCCAACTAGACGCCCCGGCTCCCGCCCGCCCTTGCCAAGCTCCAGGCCCTGCCGGTATCTGATGGCCCATGGCCTCCTCGAAGAGACACTGGCTCGTGAAGAGCGAACCCGAGACCTACAGCTACGCTCAGCTCCAGAAGGACGGAATGACCAACTGGAATGGGGTACGCAACTTCCAGGCGCGAAACCACCTGCGGGAGTTCAGCCCCGGCGACACGGTGCTCGTGTATCACTCGGGCGCGGACAAGGCCGTCGTGGGCCTGGCTGAGGTGGCGGGCAAGCCATACCCGGATCCCGACACGCAGAAGCCGGGCGACTGGGTGCAGGTGGACCTCGTGCCCCTCCGTCGGCTGAGCCGGCCCGTGGCGCTCGCGGAGATCAGGAAAACCAAGGCCTTGTCCACTCTGCCGCTTCTGAAACAGAGCCAGCTCTCCGTCATGCCCGTGACCGCCGAGCACCTGGCGGCCATCCTCGCTCTGGCGGGCTCCGCAGAAAGGGCGCGATGACGGAGCGCCGCGACTGGAGCCCCTTCCGCATCTGCGCAGTGGGCGAATTGCCGCCACGCACGCGCGCGGTCTCCTCTCCCGAGGGAGTGGGCGATCGGCTGCGCGCCGTAGCTTTTGCGGAGCTTCAGGCACGCGAGGCATTCGACTGGGCGGCGGATACCTTGCACGACGCCTCCGATACGGTGCGTGGCGCCTGGCGGAACCTGGCGCGCGCGGAAGACAAGCACCTGAGCTGGCTGCTCGCCCGCATGGCGGAGCTCGGAGTCTCTGTAAGCGAGCGACCGGTATCGACGGACCTTTGGCAGACGCTCACGCGCTGCCGCACGGCCCGGGAGTTCGCCGTGTTCATGGCGGCGGCGGAAGATCGCGGGCGGGCTGCGGGCGAGCGGCTCCGCGACGCGCTTCGCGCTCATGATCCCGTGAGCGCGGAACTCTTCGGGAAAATCGCCTTAGAAGAAGTTTCCCACATTGAGCTCGCCACTCGGTTTTTTGGTTTCGACCCGGCGCTTCGCCCCGAGGAGCAGACGGAAGAACAGACCGCGCGGCAGACTGTTGCTGTCGTTTCTCTGCCCTGAACTTCCACTCAAGCCTCGCCTCGGAACTCCGATCCATGTAGGGTTCGAGGATTGAGACCCGCGCCTGAAACATGGACGCGAGTCAGCACCTCAGCTCGTACACCACGCGGGGATCGGCACCTTTAACGGGAGGTCGGTCCCCGCAACTGCTTTGGGGGAGCGCCTTGAGGTCGGGCGAAGCGTTCAGCGCCCCGTGCTGCCGAAGCCGCCGGCGCCTCGGCCCGTGGCGCCCAGATCCTCGGACTCGCGCACGGGAGGTGTAGCGATGGGCAAAATCAGCAGCTGCGCGATGCGGTCGCCGGCCGCGAGAC
>JADZFF010000058.1 GCA_020850015.1 Bdellovibrionales bacterium
CGATGATCAAGGTGGGGCGCACAGCCATTCGCAGACCTATCGGCAGCGGCGCCTCAGGGGCTGAGGTGGGATTGCGGAAGCCTAATCATGCCCGCTTGCGAGAGTCCGATAAGGGATATTATGTAAAAATAAGGCCCCCTCAGTGCTCAAACCCCGCTTATTTCGACTTGGGGATGTAGGGACAATAGCCCGTTCTGCTGCCCACGGTCTCCGGGAATCCCCGGCAGACCTTCGGGCGCTGCTCGTAGACGGTGCAAAGGCGGGTCTTTGAATCCAGGTAGAAGCAATCGTCGCCGTTCTTCTGGGTCAAGACGAAGATGCCGGTCTTGGGCGTGAATTTCTGGATGATGCCCGCCTTCTTGAGCCGTTTCACCAGTGTGGGCAGATCAAAGGAGGCTTCGTCCTCGGTCGTGACGCCCAGGCGGAACAGATCCGGAAGGCTCACCTCCACCGGAAAGGTGCAGCAGGTTGCTTTGCATGAGGCGCAGTTCGAGAGCCGATACGGAACCCAAGTGAACGGACGGTCGCGGTTCACGCCTCTCGCCATGACGGCGCGCCCGTCGGGCTGTCCGGATTTTGACTTCGGGCGAGTGGGGGAGCTCATCCGCGGTTCCCCTCTTCCTTGCAGCGCGCGCGCAGATGCGCGGCAAGAGCCTTGAAGCGGTCCGGTACGTGGGCCCTTTCGGGTTGGAGCAGGTAGAGCGTGCCCTTCAGGGACTTGTCCGACGCGATCCGGAGGCGCCCCTCCTCGATCGCCGCGCGCACGCTGAAATGCGGGAGCACGGCGTAGCCGTCGGTGGCCGTCAGGAGCTCGATCATGGCCCGATGCGAGTTCGCGGTGGAAAGGCGCCGGATCGCGCGGGCTTTCCTCGAGGCCAGGTGCTTCTGGAGGAATCTCTCGAGCAGCGGGTCGTGGTCCGTGTAACCCACGAAGGCCGCCGAGTCGGGCTCCGGAAGGCCTTTCGCGGGATTCGACGCGCGGGTCACGAGCACGGCGTTTTCCTCGAGCAGGGGATACGAGCGCGAGCTTTCCGTCAGCACGGGAGTGGAGCAGACGCCGAAGTCCAGGCGCCCTTCCCTCACCCCCTCCGCGATCTCTCGATCCTCGTCGAAGAGCTCGATCCGGACCTCCACGAGCGGATGCCGCGCGCGGAACTCGCCCAGCAAACGAGCGAAGAGCGACTGGCCGATCTCGGCGAGACAACCCATGGAGATCGGGCCCGACATCGTGCGCTGACCTTCACGCGTTTCCTTCAAGGTGCGCGCGAGCTCCTCCAGCAAGGGGCTCGTGCGGCCCTTGAGCTCCTTGCCCACCGCAGTCAGGCGCACCTGATGCCGGTCGCGCAGCACGAGGTCAGCGCCAAGCTCGCTCTCCAGCCACTGCAGATGCCGCGTCACGCTGGGTTGGCTGATTCCGAGTCTCCGTGCCGCTTCGCGGAAACTCAGGGTATCAGCCAGCGCGGCGAAGGTGCGCAAGGAGTCGAGGTCTTCCATGGGCACATCTTAAGGGAGAATTGGCGCACTGCAAGCAAAAACTTACAACATACTGATATGATAACGTAATTTTGATTCAATTTTGAATCACGATCATGACGCGTTGTATATTTTCAAATCCATCGTCCGCCGCTACTCTGCGTCACGTGTTGAGCGGGCCCCCTTCCCTGGGTGGCCTGTCAGGCACTCTGGATAGGGATAAGAGAGCTCGGGGGCCAACAGAGTCACACCCCAAGGTTGGTTTCCGGGCTCTCTGTTTTTCTACTCTACTGCCACCTGGCCATGAGCCCCGCCAGGCGAGGCACGGTGTCAGTCTCGAAGCGCTGACAAAACGCGCTGCCCGCGCCGCCCTCCGCCCTGCACTCCGTGATGAGCTCAGTGATGTGGCTGCTCGCCGCGCCACTTCCCGCCCTCCGGACGATTCGGTCCAGGTCGGTAAGGTCCGCCAGGACTTTGCTTCCTCGCAGAATGCTCCGGAAGTAACGCTCATACGCGGAGACCTGGGCTTCCGTGAGCCCCCCGTCCCCCACCTTCGTGCGCAAGCCCTGGAGGCGCTCCTCCAGATGGGACTCCAGCCGGGTCATGCAGGTATAGAGAGGGCTCCAGGGCTGCTCGGCGGAACCGCTGCCTGCTGACAGGTGGCACTGCTCGTTCGCCCAGGCAGCCAACGTGGTGGGCGTGGGCAAGGCGCGCGATGCCTCGCCCGCCGCGACCAAGGCCGTATTGAGCGAATCCAGCGGCGGGCAGGCGGGCGTGCCCGCTCCGCAGGAAAACACCTCGGGGTAGAGGCGCTCGCGCGCATCCGTGATGAGAGCGCTTTCGTCCGTGAGGTAGTTGAGAAAGAACCGACAGGTCCGCTTGATCGACTCGAGGTGGTGCCGGACTCGATTGGGCCGTGACGAGTGGTTATGGAGCGCACGAGAGCAGATTGCTCGGTCGCCCGCCCTCATCGCGGCCAGAATCACTTCAGGCTGGAAACAGGCCGCTTCCCAGAAATACACCTCATCGTCCTGCGCGCGAGCGTCGAAGCTGAGTCCCGTGGCATTGTGCCGATTGACGCACTGGTTGTCCGCGCCGGCCGCGTGCAGGAGCTCGTGGAACCAGGTGCCCGAGGTGCCCAGGTGCCCCCGGGCCGGCGGGAAGTTCACCCTGTGGCGGCCCGCCGCATCCTGAAAATAGCAGGCACCCGTGGTCTCGCCGGCGCACTCCCCGCTCCGGCACGTGATGGTCGCGCCGTCGTGAAGCACTCCGTTGAACAGTGCGTGCGTGTAACCGGGGAGCCGAGTCCTCGCGCAGCTCGAGGCGCGATTCAGCAGGGTGGTGATGGTCGATTCGATCGACTCGGGAGTCGTGCCCCCCGTGAAACAGCCCGGCGCGATCGCGAACCCGTGGCGGGTGCGATAGCCCCCGTTCGGGGTGCGCCTTCCCGCCGGGCTGGGCGCGGGCGGTGGGACGTCAGGTTCCACGACGCTGAGCGCTTGCGCGGCCAGCGCCATGGCGCCTTCGGCGATCTCGGCGGCGGGAGGCGGGCAGTCAGCCCAGACGGGTTCCGTGCCAAAGGCGGGAACCAGCACTAGTGCCAACAAAGCCCATCCACCGCCGCGCATTTCCTACCCCCGAGGGGCGCCCTAGACCCCGGCTTCCAGGATAATCCGCCCAGGGCTTCCCAGGAACCTGTGTCGCGGCCGACGCGCGCGCTCCGGGCTCAGGCCTCGGTCCCGTGGCACTTCTTGGACTTCTTGCCGCTCCCGCAGGGGCAGGGATCGTTGCGGCCGACCTTGGCCTCTTCGCGTTGGATGGGCTTCGTCTTCGGTGGCTTCCCGTCCACGAAGTACCATTTCCCCTCCCGCTTCCTGAACTCCGCGAGCTCGTGGTGCTCCACCGGCTTGCCTTCAACGACGTAGCTCGCCACGAACTCCACCGTCCCTGTTTCGTCCGCGGCGCCCCCGGCGGAAGTCTTCAGGATCTTGAGGCCTTTCCACTCCGAGTCGCGGGCCCACTTGGCCACGGCCGCCTCGTCGAAATCTTCCCGGTTCGCGGGCCAGTACGTTTCCAGGAGATAGGGCACGGCGGCTTTCACGTAAGCCGAGTAGCGCGAGCGCATGAGCGCCTCGGCGGTGGCGGGTTTGCCTTTGCCCAGGAGGAAGGGCTCGCAGCAGGAGGCGAAGGACTGACCGGAGTCGCAGGGGCAGGAGTGGGTGCTCATGATGGAGGCGACCTTAACTCAGGGCCGCCGAGAGCATCAACCCGCAGATGACGATCCAGCCCGCGAGCCACACTCCGGAGCGGGCCCAGTGCCATTTCTTCACGTAACAGAGGGTATAGACCAGGCGCGACGACGCGTAAAACGTACCGGCGCCGGCGAGGGTGCTCTCCGGAAGGCCCGCGATCGCGCCGAGGAGCATCGCGGCTGCGAAGCCCGGGAAACCTTCGAGCGCGTTGGAGTGCGCGGCAATGAGGAGCTTGTGCCAGCCCTCGAGCTTGGCCTGCTGATCGCGCGGATGCTTGTTGTTGTATTTGCCCGAGGGCACGAGCGCGACCAGGAGGGGCCACTTGATGGCGAAAGCCAGCACCCAAACCACCAGAATCCAGACGGCGGCGGTAGCCATCTCAGGCCCCCACCGTGGGCTGGCGGCCGTGCGAAGAGGCGCCGGAGGCTTTCCGCGTGGACCCGGAGCCCGTGGCGGCCGGCGGAATCGGGCCCGCCTCCGAGGGAGCCCTTCCCGCCTTACCCAGTTTCCCCGCAAGGCCTTCGAGGCCCATTCCTGCGATGGCGAAGCGGATGAAGTTCAGGAAGCCCCCCGAGAACAGCGCCACCATCATGCGGCTGAAAACCTGGTACTTCGCGGCCGTGAGCGGGTACCAGTTCGCCTCCACCTTGGTGGAGTCTTTGTCGATCAGAACCGCCTTCACGTTGCAGAAGGAGTGAAGCCCCCACTCCCCTTTGTAGCGGCCGAAGCCGCTGTTCTTCACCCCACCGAAGGGCAATGCATGGTTGCCTTCGGAAAGCATGACGTTGTTGATCGAGACGTTGCCCGTGTAAATCGCGCGCGCCACGCGATCGGCGCGGCCCAAGTCCTTCGACCATACGCTCGCGCTGAGGCCGTCGGGCGAGTCGTTCGCCAGTCGCACAGCCTCCTCCTCGGTGCGGAACTTGAACAGGGGCAGCACGGGGCCGAAGGTTTCGTCGCGCGCGACCTTCATGTCGGGCTTCACGTTCTCGAGCACGATCGGCGGAATCAGAAGATCTTTGCCGTCCCACTCCTTGCCGGTGAGCTGGTTCGCCCCGGCCTTCAGGGCTTCACCGACGTGCTCGCGGACCTTGGCCGTCTGGAAATCCGTGGTCATGCGGCCCATGTCGCTGTTGCCGTCTTTGTCGACGCCGTAGCGCATGCGTCCCACCTCGCGCAGGAGCGCGGCCTTAAAGGGCTCGTAGATCGACTCGTGCACGTACAGCCGCTCCACCGAGGTGCAGCTCTGGCCGGCGTTCGTGAAGGCGCCCCAGGCGGCGCCGCGCGCCGCCCGCTCCACGTTGGCGTCCTCGAACACGATCATGGGGTCTTTCCCGCCGAGCTCGAGCTCCACGGGAATGAGCTTCTCCGCCGCCGCAGCCATGATGCGCTTCCCGGTGTTTTCGCTGCCCGTGAAAAAGATCTTCTGGGGCCCCTGGGCGATGAGCTCGGCGCCCGTCTTGCCGTCGCCGTACACCACGTTCACCCAGCCCGCCTTGAAGCCGGCCTTGGCGAGCAGGTCTTCCACGAGGCCCGTGAGCGGCGTGTGCTCGGAGGGCTTGTATACGGTGGCGTTCCCGCCCACGAAGGCCGTCGTGATGGGGGCGATGGCTTGGTAGAACGGGTAGTTCCAGGGCGATATCACGAGGATCGTGCCGAGGGGCTCGAAGTAGACCCGCGACTTCTTGCCCATCATGGCCAAGGGTGTATGCGCCTTTCGGTCCTGGAGGTCGCGCACGGCGTGCTTTTCCAGGTACTCGAGGTGCTCGAGGATCGGGAAGATCTCGGACATGAGGGCGTCGGAGCGGCATTTGCCGGTGTCGTCCTGGATGCGGTCCATGATCCGCTCGCGCTCCTCAATGAGAACGACGCGCAGGCTCGTGATGAAGGCCACGCGACTCTTGATCGCGAGGGCCGCGATCTCGGGCTGGGAACGGCGCGCGGCTTCAAAGGCGGAGCGGGGATCTTTGGACGTCATCATGGGTTTCCTCCAGAAAGCTCATGGTCCCCGGCTCTGGCGGAGGACGCAAGACGCATGTTAGCCAAGGATCATGGCCATCTGCTTCCAGACCCCTCAAGGAAAGGTTGAAGTGGAGTGTTACCGGGGGCTGAACCTCCTGGGACACGCGCAGCTCGCCGAGGCCGAGATCGGGAGCCGTTGCGGCGGCCACGGGATCTGTGGGGGGGATCGAGTGCGGGTGGATGCCTCAAAGCGCGTGCACTTCTCCCCGCCCACCGGAGACGAGCGGAAACACCTGAGCCCCGCCGAGATCAACGACGGCTGGCGTCTGGCGTGCCAGTGTTATCCCGCGGTGGACGGGCTCAGCCTGGACGTGGAAGCCCCCGTGGGCCCGCCCCGGAATCCGGACTATCAGGACTGATGCCCAGCCCCTTACGGGCGCTCGCTGAGCAGCATGTCCAGGTTGCGCGAATCGCCCGTGCAATTGGACACGTTATGGGTATGCGACTCCGAGCGTGCGCGGGGCGCGAGCTGGAAGAAGGTGGCAAGCGCCGTCGTGTCGCGGGCCAGGTTCGGCGAGTGCGCGAGCTCGAGCAGCATCGTCCACACCCCATGGTCGTGGTACGCGAAGTCCTCGTAGGCGCCCGCGGTTCCGTAGATCAGGTCCGTGTGCGTGCCCGTGCGGTAGCCGTTGGCCGCAACCGCGCGGCGCCCGATCACGTCGTAGGCGGCGTGGTCCGGGGTATGCGTATCGGCCGTGAAAATGCCCCAGGGATAGGTGAAGGTGCCGATGTAGCCGTGCACGGTCACCGAGGCCGTGATGTTCTCGCGTACGAGGAAGTCGGCCAGGGCGCGGGTGCTCTTCAGCTGGAAGTTGGCCTTCTCGGCCAGGCAGGGATCCGGGTAGTCGCGGTTCGGGTCAACGGTCGCGCCGGCCGCGTTGTTCTCGTAGCGGCGGTTGAGGTTGAATCCGCCGATGTTGAGCACCGGCACCACGTACATGACCTGGTCCACGAGGCCGGCGGACTCGGGAGCCGAGGGGTTTTTCAGGGCGCCCACCATGCGGCGGGCGAAGCTCAGCGAGACGTCGGCGCTCAGGCGCTCGTTGCCGTGGTGCGTACCCACGAGGAGCTGCGAGACGCGGGGCGAGGTCGAAGGCTGTGCCGCCTCGAATCGGATGCCCAGGATGGCTTCACCCTGGTCGTTCACGCCGAGCTCGAAGCCCGTGGCGATCGTAGGATTCTCGGCGATGATCCGGCCGATCTCGTTCTTCACCCGGTCATACTCAACGGCCTTGGCGGCCATGCCGGTGGAGAACATCGAGGAAACGATGATGAATGCTGCGGCGACGCGGATCTGGGTCATGAATACAAGCCCCCCTTGTGGTGCGAGGAAGGTAACCTACTCAGTTGAGAGTCGCCAAGATGGGGGGCCTCTTTTCACTCGTCTTGCGCCCAGGGAGACCCCTAGGTAACGCTAAGCGTTATTCTGAGGGGTTGCGCGCCCTGGGTTTCCGGTCAAGACTCCAGGCCTTGTCGGACGCCCCTTCCCCACTCCACGGATTGCTCGGCCAGCGCTTCGGCCTGGATGTCTTTCGCCGAGGCCAGCGCGAGATCATCGAGTCCGTCCTGAGCCTCCGGGACACCATGGCCGTGATGCCCACGGGGGGCGGCAAGTCGCTCTGTTATCAGCTTCCGGGGATCCAGCTCGGTGGGGTGACCCTGGTGATCACGCCGCTGATCGCGCTCATGCGGGATCAGGTGGCCCAGATGAAGCGCAAAGGAATCGCGGCGGGCGCCCTCCACTCCGGCCAGGAAATGGCCGACAAGCGGGCCGTGTTCCGCGAGATGGCCCTGGCCCCGGCCTTCCTCCTTTTCGTGTCGCCCGAGCGGGTGCAGAAGGACGGCTTCACCACCTGGTTTCGCGGCGCGAACGTGCGACTGATCGCGATCGACGAGGCCCACTGCCTCTCGCAGTGGGGCCCCGACTTCCGCCCTGATTACTATAAGCTGAGCCTGCTTCGGGAGCTCAGGCCCGAGATTCCCATCTTGGCGCTCACGGCCACGGCCACGCCCCGCGTTCTGGGCGACATCAGCTCGCGGCTCGGGCTGCGCGCGCCCGAGCGGCACGTGTACGGCTTTTACAGGCCCAACCTCTACTACCAGGTGGAGACCTGCGCCTCGGAGGAGGACAAGGACGCGCTCCTGCGGGGGGCCGTGGAGGCCACGCCCGAAGGGCGAGTGATCATTTACTGCGGCACGCGCAAGCAGTGCGAGGCTGTGAGCGAGGCATTGGGCCGCGGAGTGCCCGGCGTGGATTTCTACCACGCGGGCATGAGCGCCGAGGAACGCAAGCGCGTGGAGGGCGAGTTCTCGAGCGGCACGATCCGCGTGCTCGCGGCCACGAACGCCTTCGGCATGGGCATCGACCACCCCGACGTGCGGCTCGTGGTGCACTATCAGATGCCCGCCACCGTGGAGAGCTACTATCAGGAGATCGGGCGCGCGGGCCGCGACGGGCTGCCTTCGACCTGCCTCCTGCTCTACGCCAAGAAAGACAAAGGCCTGCACTCCTACTTCATCCGCACGAGCGATGCCGAAGGCGACGCCCTCACCTACCGCTGGCGGGCCCTCGACACGATGATCCAGTACGCGGAGGGCGGTGAGTGCCGACACGCCGGCATCCTCACCTACTTCCGCGACACCCAGAGGCTGAAGAGGTGCGGCCACTGCGACGTCTGTGATCCGTCCTCGCCGCGGAAGGTGGCGGTACCGGCGCCAGCGCTCCGGCCGGAGCCGCGAGTGGGGCCGGCGAGCATCAGGCGCAAGCCGCGCGCCGATGCCTTGAGTTCGAAGCCGCTCGAGGGCCTCGAGAAACTTCGCGCCGAGCGCATCCGCGAGTGGCGCCTGGAGTATGCGCAGGAGCGCGACATCCCGGCCTTCATCGTGTTCAGCAACAAGACGGTCGATGACCTCGCCCGCCGAAATCCGACGACGCTCGAGGAGCTCGCGGCGGTCTACGGGCTGGGCGAAAAGAAGATCGAGGTCTTCGGCGCGAGCCTGCTGAAACACCTGTGCGGATAGCGTTGCGGCGGGGCGTTGCGGCGTCTGACGCGCTGACCTCTTCCTGCCGGGTGCTCTCTTAAAGGCACGCGCGCGGTGCGCCGAGAAGTGGAGCATGAGAATAGCCTCTTTCGCGATCCTGCGTGGTGCCTGTCTGTCGATTGCCCTGGGCCTCGCGTTCACGGCTTCGAAGGTCGACGCGGCCTCGAACTCCGCCTTCGACATCGGCATCAACTACTACGGTTCGGACGTCGGAAAGAGCCTCACGGGCGCGACGGGCTTCTTCCTCCATTTCCAGGTGAAGTCGGGCCGCAATTGGATCTACCCGACCTTCGGCGCCTCGCTCGAAACCATGTCGGGCAACGCCTCGCTGCCGGGCGGAACGCAAAACGCCTCCCTGCTCGCGGGACAGATCGAGGGTGGCGTGGAGGTCCTGCCGGCCACCGCCTACGTGAACCCCTTCATCGCCGTGCAGGGGCTGTTGGGTTGGGCCTCGCTGAGCCTTCCCGATGCCGACACCCGATCGCTCGCCTTGGCCTACGGCTTCGTGGTTTCGGGCGGCACGGAGATCCGTTTCTCCGCCAAGGAAGACGCAAAGGGCATCCGCCTGCGCACCGCCTTCCGATTTCTCACGGGCAACCTCGCGGGCATCTCAGGGTTCCAGCTCAACGCCCTCC
This sequence comes from Bdellovibrionales bacterium, assembly GCA_020850015.1. Lineage (GTDB taxonomy): Bacteria > Bdellovibrionota > UBA1018 > UBA1018 > JADZFF01 > JADZFF01. The sequence goes on from JADZFF010000058.1 coordinate 9,425, forward strand.
AGGTGGGGATCGGGATGGTGTTCTAGCTCAAGGATCTACTTCGTCGAAACCTGTCCCACCCAGAGGAGCTTGCCGCCGCGGCTCCATGCCTGAACCCGGGTGGTTCCCGGCTCGATGGCCTTGAACATCAGTTTTCCCCCGCCGTCGATGCGGGCTTCGAGAAGCCCGGGCGCCCCGACGATGGCCGTGCCTCCAACGGCCTCGGATCCCAGGGCCACGTCCGCCGGCAGGCCCATTCGCACGGTCATCTCCACAACCCGGTACTCTTGCTCCGAGCGGGTCTTGACCTGAAGCTCCTCGGTGAACTTGAGAGTGTCTTTGCGTTTCTCAGGGGCCGTTTCCGCGTGCTCGTCGGCCACGCTCACCTCCACCACCGCGCGTAGCGTGCCTCCCTTCTCGCGCAGCAGGATCGTGCCGCTTCCGCGGCCGGCGCCCACGATCACGAGCTTCCTGGGGTTTGCGTCCGAGGGCAGGTTGAGCGCTCGAATCACCGTGGGGTTTCCGTTGCTGCCCGGGTGCGCGCCCGCCCAGGGAAATTCCAGGTCGAGCGCGAGAATGCCGCCTGGCGGAATTCTCGCATACACCCGATCGGAGCCATGCTCGGGCGAGAAATCAAGGTGCTGATTGAGAAAAGCGTGGGTGTACTCCGAGCGGAAGGGGCTGACCTTCGCCCTCACCATCCGGCGGCGCTTTCCCGCCGCATCCAGGACCTGGAGGTCGCTCGTTCCCGACTTGAGGGGGTGAAGCTGGTACTCCGTCTGCCGGCTCCTCTTCCGGACTTCCACGATCTTCACCACCGTGTCGTCGTCGCTCGTGACCCGCGAGCCGGTCACGCGGATGTCGCCAATCGCCAAATCCAGGCGTCCTTCCCCGAGCTTCACTTCGGTGTCCGTCTTCTTCAGGTAGTCCGCCATGCGCAGTCGGGCGGTTTCGATGCCCTCGAGCCATTCCGGGCTGATCTTGCTCTTCAGCTCCAGGGTCTGACTTGGGCTCAGGAGATTCAACTCCTCCCACAGCGCGACGTGGAGGGGTTGAAAGCCCGCAGCGATGACCTTGGCGTATGAGGCCTGGGCCTTTGCCAGCTCGAACTGAAAGCCGGGCGAGGTTTCCACCGTTCGAAGATAAATGTCCGGGTTGAACAGCTTCCGCATGTCGGCCAGGACGCGTCCCCAGAGCACGAGGCGATCGATCCAGTCTTTCCGTGTGCGCATCGTTTTCCGCGGCAACGTGAGCGCCTTGATCAGGAGTCCGCGCGCGGTAACGCCCAAGGGTTCAGCGGGGGGCACGGCATCGTAGAGATAGAGAGGGCAGTCCAGGGGATCGATCCGGGGGTTGCGTTTGCAGATCTTCTTGCCCTGCTCTTCATGGGCGTCGATCAGGAACTTGAGGAGCTGGCCTCGGCAGGAGTCCTGGTCGAAGTACACAGCCGCGTCCGTTATCGGGCCCTTTCCCGGCGGCGGGGGAACCTGGGTCTTCTCGAGTGGGAAGAGTTTCTTCGATTCGTCGCAGTACTCGGACTTCCCGGTGACCCAGTCGATCATCAGGAAGTCCTTGGCGGTGACAGCGGCCGAGGCGGGCGCGGCAAGCAGGGCAAAGGCCAAGAGGATCGTCATGCGCGAACGATAACCGGGCACTTCCGCCGAAGTCGAAAGCTATCGGGCCGAGGTTCGCCGCTCATGGTTCGAGCGCCCCGGCGCTGCATTGTGTCGCTGGGCGGGGTTTTTGCCGCTGATCCACGGCGGGGCACGCCGCGGTGTTTACATACCGGTAGGCCAGGCCGCTCTTGGAGATCAGGTGCGTTGGAGCGAATCCGCCGTTCGCCTTGAGCGAGGCGCTGAGGCCAATGCCCGTGGCGCTCAAAGCGTCGTCCACGGGGACGAACGCGGCATCCGAGAGGTCGGAGATATTGCCGCCGAGGGAGGAGAGAGTGCCGCCGGTGACCGTGAAGTCGTCCCCCTGGGCCACCAGCACCGAGTTCCTCATGCTCAAGGCTCCCGCAGAGAGGGAGAGCGCGCCGCCCGAACCGGAAAGATTCCGATAGAAGGTGCTGTTTGAGACGCTCAGGATACCGGCCGCCGCGAGGTGGATCGCCGCGCCCGCATTCCCGCCCGTGGTCACGTTGTCGGAGAAGGTGGAGTTCGTGACCAAGCAGGTATCCGTCGAGCCCAAGTACAGGGCCCCGCCCGGAGCGCCTGCGCTGTTCGAGGAAAACGTGGTCCGGTCGACGGCGAGCGCGCCATTGCTTACCAGGACCGCGCCGCCGCCAGCGGCGGAGGTGGAATTACCGCGAATCCAGGAGTCAGTGATGTTGAGGGTCCCGCCGTTGCTCGTGAAGCTGATGGCCCCGCCCGAGTTGGTGGCGCTGTTTTCCGAGAACGTCGACCGGATCACGTTCACCGCGAGGTTGTTCGCACTGGCGAAGATCGCGCCGCCGTCAGCGGCGGGCGAGGCGAGGTTTCCGGCCAGCGTGCACTCCTCGATCGTCAGCGTGCTGTTGTTCGAGAGCAATGAGATCGAGCCGCCGCTGCTCAATCCGAAACCGCCGATCAACGTGAGCCTGAAAAGCCGCCAGGAGCTGCCACCCGAGAGGATGAAGTGCCGATTGAGGGCGGCGCGGTTGACGACGACCCCCTTTTCCGACTCCCCGATGACCTCGATTTCGCTCGCGGGCGTGCCCAGCGTGATCGGGCTCGCTCCGAGCAGGTATTCCCCGTTTGGCACGAGGATCACCCTCGCCGCGGCATTGGCGTCGGACTCCTCCAAGGCCGCGCGAAGCGAGCAGCGACTCGACGCGGTCAGGCAAAACCCGTCGTTGACGGTGCTGTCGCCCTCGTCCGCCAGGGTGTCGACGGCATAGCCAACGTCGGCGCGAAGAGTGAATGGAAAGGAAACGGTGGTCGAGCCCCCTTTCAGGCTGAGCACGTAGTCCTGCTCGGGGGTCAACAGGGTTGCGGTTCCGGAGATCGCGCCGCTGCTCGCGTCGAAACTGAGTCCGCTCGGGAGTGTGGAGGGGCTGAGCGCGAAACTCAGATCTCCCACGCTCCCCTCCTTCAATACCGTAGGCTCGATGCGGGACTCCGAGCCGATCAGGACGACGAGGTAATCATTGGGATAGCTCACGGCCTTGAGCTTCGCCGCATGGAAATCCGTGATGCCCGATCCGCAGCCCCAGCACGCGAGCGCGCCCCAGGCCAGGGCGGCGGAAAGGAGCGTGGCCTTGGGAAGCGGCGTGGGCTTCATCGCTCCCCTATCCTAGCCCGAGCGGTGCCGAATGACAGGGGGTACAGGCCATTTGAACTCGCGATAAGAAAAGTTATCGCGAAACAAATGGGCCGTCGGAAGTCTCGATGCGGGCCACCAGCCTCAGATCCGCCTTGCAAGCGGGGCGCGTCAGACGCGAGACTTCCCGCGACCCACTCCCAAAACGCGAAGAAAGGGCTCACATGTCGCGCACCCCCCTCCTTGGATTGTTCTCCGTGTTTGCCGCAGCGGCGCTCCTGGGCCCGGGCTGCTCGCCCGCTCCCCGGCGCACGCTTTCCTCCGAGGAGAAGCTGGCGGACCTGCGCTGGGTGTACTCGCAGTTCGGCGAGAACTACGCGCCCTTGGATCTGAAGCAGCAGACTCATGGCTTTGAATACGAGGAGCTGAAGCGGCAGACAGACGAGCTCGCGCTGGCCACCTCGTCCAACACCGCCTTCTACGAGGTGGTTTACGGGTTCGTGGCGCGTTTCAAGGACGCGCACACGGTGGCGAGCCTGGCGCCCTCGGGCCTGCCGGGCCGCGAGTTCATCGCGCATCTCGGGATTTCGGGTGTTCGCAAGGGTTCTCGCCTCGTCGTGCGCGACATCCTCCCGCGGAAGGGCACGGGGTCGCTTTTCCCGCTCCAGAAGGGCGACGAGATCCTGGAGCTTGATGGCGTGGGGCTCAAGGAGCGCGCGCTCGAGTTCCGCCGGTACTGGGACCTCGGGAACGAAGAGGCAAACCTCACCTATCACATGCCCCGGCTGTTCGAGCGCCTGAGCCTCGAGAACGGCCAGCCCGAGAAAGCGGACGCCGTTTTGAAAGTGAAACGCGGCGACCGCACCTGGACGCTCACGTTGCCCTGGGTGGTGCGTGATCTCTCGGAGTACCAGGTGGAGCTCGCGCAGGCGGCCCAGGAGGCCCCGGAGGATGAGAGTGAGGAAGAGGACGATGAGGCGGCGGTCAAAGGCCGAGACCGCGTCTCGGTTCGGGGCCCCGGCGGCGAGTTGGAGTATCGCCTGGGTCTGGTCGACGCGAATGGCGCGGAGCTTTCGCCGTCACTGCTCGCCCGCCGAGCCATGCGCGGCCCGGGCTTCCGCTTCTGGGACAGCTTCATGCTCCTCAAGCGCTCCATGCGATGGAAGGTGATTGGCGAGGAAGGCGAGAGAGCCGAGGGCGACGTCGCGCTCAAAGGCATGCGCGAGCTCCCCGAGTTCGCACTGCCGATCGCCGCGGCCAAGACCTTCCCTGCCTACATCGTCAACATCGCGCTCGAAGCCGACGAGGATGACGAGGACGAGAAGCGCGCGGCACCGCGGCTCGCGGCCTACCTGCTGCTCGATTCCTTCTCACCCTCCGAGGAGGAAGACGCGGTGGTGAAAGAGTTCAAGGCCACGCTGAAGGTGCTCCAGGCGATGGGTGTGAAAGACCTCGTAATCGACCTCATCAACAACGGTGGCGGATCCCTGCTTCTCGGCATGCGCCTGGCGCAGGCCCTCTCGAAGGAGGCCGTGCAGATGCCCACGATGCGCTTCGCGGTGAACGAGGGCTGGGTGGACGATTTCGAGCGCCTGAGCCTCACGGCCCCCTCGGACCCCGAGAAAGAACTCTACCGGCGGGTGTTCCGCCGCTTGCTCGCCGACGCGCAGGCCGGCAAGCGCCTCTCGGATCCCTTCCCGGCTGAGAGCCTCCAGCCCTTCCTGCTCGATCCGAATCTCGAGCTCGACGGCAAGTTCAACGTCACCCTGCTCGTGAACGAGATGTGCGCCTCCATGTGCGACATCTTCTCGGGCATCCTGCAGGATAACGGTCTTGCCACGGTCCTGGGAGCTCGGACCATGGGCGCGGGCGGAAACGTCGTGATGCACCTGGAGGCGCCGAACGCGCATTTCGTGCTGAATCAGACCGAGTCGCTGGTCTTCCGCAAGGACGGCACGCCGGTCGAAAACAACGGCGTGACCCCCGAGGTGGCCGTGTCCGTGAACGAGCACGTGGATGCGCTTTACACTCCCGTCCGGGATAAGGCCTTCAAGCTGATTCTGGGAGACGCTGGAACCCGCCGCGCGCTCCGGTTTCTCTCCGTCCGTTAGAGAAGATCTCATGTCATGCGAATAATTGACGCGATTGGTCAATGCGGCCAATCTCGCTTTCATTCACATGATGTCGCGTCGATTGACTCCTTCCAGGGGCCGCATTGCGGCCTTGTTTGCCCTCTCCTACGTCCTGTGCTGCGCTCCCGCGTGGGCGCATCCGGTGGGGCGCTGGGCGCTGAGTCCGCTCGGACGTTACCTCCTCACGGAGACGCCCGAAGGCCTGTCGATCGCCGGCGCGCTGCTCGGGAGGCCGCTTCGGGACGCGGGCGAGCTTTCCCTTCTGGCTGCGTCCGCGGCGGCGCATCCGGATCGGGTCTTTTTGCGGGAGCTGGAGCGGCGGGTGGCCAGGATTTCTCCGGAGCTGGAGCGCCTCTCGGCTGCCGAGCGGCCCGACCTGCGTCACCGGCTCGGCGTTACCCGCTCCCAGGCGGGCGCGCTTCTGCGTCTGGCGGGCGAGGAGCTCAGGATCCGCGCGGTTCCGGGCGGGAGGCACGTTTTCGTTCCTCCTCCGCAAGCCACCGGTACCGCCCAGGCCACGGCATTGGAGTTCCTGACGGAAGCGGCTCCGCTCGCGCCCCGGCCCAGGAGTTTTCTGCTGGAGCATCTGCTCAAGGCGCCGCGCGGGCAGCCTCTCGATCATCTCAGCGATCTGGTTTCGGCCCAGCAGATCCGCAACGCCTTCCGTCAAGTGGGGCCCGTGCAGGAGGCGAGCGAGGCGACCTGGCGCGAAGCCCTTCGGCAGCTGGCGATCGACCGGTTGGTGGCCGCGCCTGGGCACCGCATACTCCGGAATCGGGCGCAGGTGGAGAACCTCACCCGCTATATCCGCGAATCCGGGGGCGGGGACTTCGCGCATGATCCCGTCCTGATCAACATCGTCACTGACTCGAGCGGGCTGGTGCGAAGCGTGGATCTCTGGAACGCGCATCACCGCTGCGTGGCCTACATGCGGGCCGGAGCCCGGACATTTGGCGAGATCCCAGCCGGGAATTTGCGGATCCTGCGCAACGGCCGCACGGCCTGGGGCGAGGATTGGTCGCACTATGTGCCTTCGGCCGGAGTGGATCTTCAGGCCTTGCCCGAGTGGGTGCGGGTGCCGATCAGCTCCGAGGTGAGAGCGGGCACGCTCGCGCTGCCGGGCGCCCTGGCTAACTTCGAGCTGGGTTCCCGCAACACCGTCGGCAAGCTCGCACAGAGCACCTTCGGGACGCACACGCCCAAGATCGGATTCTACTTCGGCACCTTCGATCCGATGCACGAGGGCCATGTTCGCGTGATCCGTGCCGCGATCCGCGAGCAGGGCTTCGACGAGGTGCTGGTGATCCCGAACGTGGTCAACAGCGCCAAGCCGGGCGCGACCGAGGCCTTCCACCGCGTGAGCATGGCCTCGAAACGGCTTCTCGCTGAGCCGCGCGTGAACGTCTACACGGCTGACGGCTCGGTGCTTTCCGAGACCTTCGGGCGCGACCGAATGGCGGAACGCGTTCGGCAGATCTACGGCACCGACGACGTGACCCAGATCATCGGCGAGGACTCCTTCCGCGGCGTGATCGAGCGCGGCGAAGCGGCAATCACGAACCACCGTTACTACGTGTTTCCTCGTCGCGGTTCCGCACCGGCGGACGTTCACATCCCGGACGAGCTCGCGAACCGGGTGAACGTCTCGCCCACCCTGGATGACCTCGAGCTCAGCTCCACCCGGATCCGCGAATGGTTCTCGCAGGGGGCTGTTCCCCCTTCTCAGACCCTCCACCCGAGCCTCGTGGATTATATCCGCGCGAACGGCCTCTACGGCGCCGCGGCCGCCCCCTAGCGGCCTAGGCCGCTGGCGCGTGGCCAATCTGCTCCTGGCCTTCGAGTGCGATTTGCGTCCGGACGCCCGGCCGGAGCCTCATTGCACCGGGCGGCGGGGGCCGCCGCGCGGAGTCTCGAGGGGGCCACGACCCTGAGTTTGAAGATTTCCGCCACTGTGGCGGGGGGTTCGGTACCGCCCCTCGGGGTGGCGGCTACTTCAGAAAACACCAAGAAACTGGGTGGATTTTGCTCCGGAAAGCCCCGCTTGGACGTCACATTGATCGGGTTTTCGGGCGTCCGGGTGTCCGAAGAAGCTAACGCACCGTTACGCAGAAAAGGCTCCGACCCCTTTTTGCCGCCACCGTGGCGGGCGCCCTGGCACGTCACGAGCACTAGGGCCTTCCCCAGATGGACATACGCCAGGATGGCGTTGGGACCCAAAGACCTCGGCAAGCGGCACGGACGGCTGCTTCGAGGTGAAACGGATCACCGACGGAGAGAAAGAGATATGAAATCCTTGATCGCGAAACTGAATGTGAAGACCCGGAGCTGTAGAAGCCTGGCAATGACCGCGGTGGCGGTGGCCTCCCTGCTCTCGCTGAGCAGCCCCGAAGTGTATGCCCACGGTGGCGGTACCACGGGCGGAAGCCCCGGCTTCGTGACCCGCGCGAGCTGCGCGAGCGCCCTCGGCGGCGGACGTATCGGCACCCAGATGGGGAACCGGAACGCCCAGCGCCTCATCAACGCCGTGTGGAACCGCCTGGGCCGCAACTGCGCCCAGCTCGACCGCCTGGCCACGATCATCTCGGAAACCCCTCTCGCCGCGCCCTCGAGCGGGGGCCTCATGGCCGCCTGTTTCTACATGGGCTACACCGATACCCTCTGGGACCAGGTGGAGGACATCTACAACCGCTGCGGCGTGCGCTGTTTCAGCGCGGGCGCCGAGATCGGTCGGATCTCCGCTGAAGGTTACTGCTTCGCCTCGATCGCCGTGGGTGGGCTCGACGATCCCGGGTTCATCCAGCAGCCGCCCCTTCCCTTCTGCGGCATGAACGTGTCGATCGGTTGCAAGACCGAGTACGTGGCCACGGCCACTTTCGACATCCCCGCCTGCCATCGCTACACGGTGGGCCTCTTCGAGAACACCTTCGAGAACTCCGTCCGGCAGGACTGCTTCGTGCCGGCGAACGTTCCGATCGAAGACGGCGCCTTCAACGAGTCCGTGTTGTTCTGACACAAGGAAAGACGAGGAACGTGTCATGAAACAGCACAACACTCAGCTTAAGAGAGAGGTCTTCGGGCAGCCGGCACTCTTCGGATCCTTGGCCCTCCTGACCCTGGCAATCTCCGGCGACGTGATGGCCTTCGGATCTTCACGGCCCGGTCCCCAGCAGCAGCCCGACGTCGGTGTGATCGTGATCGCGGATCCGGCTCCCCAGCCGGCCCCCGTGGTAGTGGTGACTCCGGCCCCGGCTCCAGTGATCGGCGATGACATCGACATCGACGACAACCGGGAAGGGTACCTGCTTGGACTGCGCAATGGGCGCATCCTGGTGGACCGCCTGATCCGCTCCACCGTCGGAGCCGACGGCTGCGGAGCGGTGGCGCAGCTCCAGAGCGCGCTCGTCCGCGTGGCTCGCAACCTCACGCCTCCGGACATGGGCCCGGATGCGGAGGACGAGGCCTTCACCCTGGCTTTCTTTGAGGGCTACCTCAGGGCGATCCAGGAAGGGGTGCGGGCGACGCGGCAGGGCTGCGAGGCCCTGGCCCTCGACGACGGTGCCTTCGCCGGCGAGCTCTATGGGAGCCTGCTCTGCTCGCTCACGACCGTGAGCGTGGAGCTCGCGAGCCAACTCGTGGTCCGGTCCTTGTATGAGGGCTGGTCCGGAGGTTCGGCGGACGTCATCTCGTCCTGCCAGACCTCGATCGCTGTGACTCTGGAATCCTGCGCCGGGGTGGATGCGCTGACCTCACTCACCGTGCAGGTCGAGCAAAGCTGCCGGGACTGAAACAACGGAACGCCTCAAGAGAAAGCCGAAAGAAAAGGGAATCGCCATGAAACACGCAATGAAGACCGCAGAAATGAAGAAACGGACCGATCCGGCAGCGGGTCTCTCCCCCCTGAAGACCCTCTCCCGGCATACGCTCCTCGCGGTCGGCGCGTTTCTGGTGATCCTGTCCGTGTCCTCGGGGGATGGCTTCGCCCATCCCCCGAGGCACCACGGCCCGCACGCCCACCCGCATGGCGGGGGCCACGGCGCGCGCCGCGCCCGCATCCGGCCCGCCAACTACGCCCAGGCCGCCGACGTGCGCGCCTACCAGCTCATCCAAGAGAACATCCTCGCGAACGGCGACTGTACGCAGCTCGGCAACTCGCTTCGCCGGCTCTCCAACAAGCTCATCCGCGAAACCCAGCGGATCAACCGCCGGCTGAACGGCTTGCCCCCCGTGAACCCGAACGACCCGCGCGTCGTGGCCCGCGACGCCGCCCGCCGCCGCGTGCTCAATGAGCTTCTCAACAACTCGCAGTTCTGGGAGAGCCTCTGGGACCGCATGGCCGACATGTACCGCTCGTGCGACATGGAATGCTTCGACGAAGGCGCCGCGATCGGCGAGATCTCGGGCTTGGGTTATTGCTCGGTGAGCGTGCAGGCCGGCGGCCTCCTAGGGCCGGGCTTCGCGTACACCCCGCCGCTCCCGGTTTGCCAGACCGCCGTGACGGTGGCCTGCCAGAGCGCTTACCGCGAGGCTGCCCGTTCCTACGAGGGCTGCGAGGCCTACGCCTCGGGCAGCTACCTCACCACGTTCCGCGAATACTGGAGCCAGGACTGCAGTGAGTGAGGTATCCGATTCCCTCTTGATGCCCAGCGCGTCAGTGGAGTGGAAACCTACGGGCTGACGCGCTGGGCATCAAGAGGGAATCGGATACCTCAGGACGCGGCGAAGGAGCTCCAGCGCATGTTGACTGAAGAAAAGCTGGTTCTCGTCACGGCCCCGAAGGAAGCGGGTGCTCACTCGAAGGTGGGTGCTCTCTCCGCCGGGGCCGTGCAGCGCCAGATGGCACAACCCTACCGGCTTATCGTCGGTGCCGCCGCCGGGACCGGCCACTCCGGTGGTGGAGACGGCGAAGAGACGATTCGCAGGCTCCCCCGCCGCCACTGCCGCGGCGTGCGCCGCACGGGCGAGTTCTCGGGCCACGGCCTCTGACACTTCGCCGTGCGAGGTGATGGCGGCCGGGTCCACGCCCAGCGCACGCTTCGCCGAGGCTGCGTAGGTCACGAAGCCGCCCCAGAGCGCCTCGGAGCTTCCGGGCACCGCGGTCAGCCGGCGCGCTACGAGCCCACCCGTGCAGCTCTCCGCGGCCACGAGGCGCGCCCCCATGGCGCGCGCGAGCCCGATCACCACGGACTCGAGCGAAGGAAGCTCCGCCGCGCGCTCCGAGAGAGAGAAGACGTCGTCGCCCAGAGCCTTCTCGATTCGTTCAGCGAAGGCATGGAAGGCGGCCCGGCCCGCCGGTCGGCCCAGCATCTCCAGACCGATGTGGTTCTCGGGGAATCGCGTGCGGTAGAGTAGCTCGGCGCCCTCGGGCGGCGTTCCTGCTCCGTGCCGGATTCGCGCCTCGAGGTCGCTTTCACCCGTGAACTGCGTGGCCCAGTGGCGCGCGAAGTAGGCCGTGTTCTGCGCGAGTGCGGGAAGGACCTGCGCGCGCAGCATGGCCTTCATCTCTTTGGGCACGCCAGGCAGAAAGAACCAGCGCACCTCGTGGCCCTCGCGCGCGCGGGTGGCGAGCGTGAACCCGGGCGCCGTGCCCTCCGGGTTGTCGATCATTCGAGCGCCCAGCGGAAGATCCGCCTGCTTGAGACGGTAGGGCTCGGATTCGAGCGCCGCCTCGCGTCCCAGGGCGCGGTAGCGGGCGCGTACGTGCGCCTCGGACTCGGGCATGCGCTGGAGTTTCAACCCAAGATACGAGGCGAACGCATCGGCCGTGACGTCGTCCGAGGTGGGCCCGAGGCCCCCCGTCACTACGATGAAGCTGCTTCGGGCCTCAGCCACGCGGAAGGCTTGGTGGATGTCGGAGGCAACGTCGCCCACGCGCTGCGCGAAGCGCGCCACGTGCCCGCGCTCCTTCAGCGCCTCGGCGATCCAGGAGCTGTTCGTGTCCACCACGCGGCCGTCGAGCACCTCGCGGCCGATTGCGATCATCTCGACCTTTTCTTCCGTGCGTTTCGTCGCGGCCATCTGGGACTCCTTCATCGCGCTCATGGCGCGACCTCTTCGTCGGGGTCGGACTCCCGCCCGCCCGAAGGCGCGCCCCAGGCCGGCAGCCTGCGCGCGGCGTCGCCGTAGTCGATCGCGAGCGAGGCGCTCTGGTCCACGGCCGTGCGGCGCTTGTCGTACTGCACGATCATGTTCGGCGTGGACCAGCCCGCGAACTCCTGGATGGCGCGGTCGGGCACCTGCCGGTCGCGCGCGTTTGAGATGGCCGTGGCCCGGCAGGAGTGCGGCGACACGCGCGACTGAATGCCCGCCTTGCGCGCGTAGCGCACTACGATGTCGTAGATCGAGGAGGGGTCGAGGGGCCGCGCGGCCACAGTGCCGAGCACTGAGCGCTTGCGTGCCGCCGTGAAGAGGAACTGGTCCACGCGAAGGTCGCGGCGCGTGATCACGAAGAGGTAGCGGAGCCCGTTCCACACGGGTTCGGGCATCACGACGATGCGCTCGCGCCCCCCCTTCCCCATGAGACGCAGTACGCGTTTGCCGCGTTCCAGGGTGAGATTCGAGGACCGGAGCGCGCAAAGCTCCGAACGGCGAAGGCCGCAGTAGAAAAGCGTCATGAGCACCGCGTAGTGCATGGCCCCCGCGCGAGTGTGGAGATCCGGGAGCGCCAAGATGCGCCTCACCTCCTCGTCGGTGAAGCCCTGGGTTCGGGAGAGTCGCTTGGCGTTCAGGAACCGCACGGCATCGGCCGGGCTTCGGGCCAGGTGGCCGTCTTCCACAAGCCAGGCGAACAGCGACTTCAGAGCCGCGAGCCTGCGATCGATCGACGAAGGCTGAAGCCCGTCGGCGAGCAGGGCCTCCTTGAATCCCACCACGACACCACGATCGAGCGTTTCATCCCTTCCTCGCGTCTCTGCGCGCACGAGCAGGTACTGCAAGAATCGTTTCAGGTCGCGTGAGTAGGCTCGGCGGGTGTGCTCGGAGCGCTGATCGAGAAAGAATCCTTCCATGCTGGAGCGAAGCCGGGGCCCTGGGTTGATGAGATCGCCCACGAAGAGCTCGGCCACCGGCCTCGCCGGCGCCGCGACTTCCTGCGGGGCGGGACTCGGTACCTGCACCCGCATCTGCTGAACCGGAGATCCGCCCTCCTCGTGAGCAAGGGTCGGAACACGAGAAGGCTCCGCTGAGGATATGCGAAGCCAGCTAAGACGTGTGGACGCTTTAAGGGGGGGTGAAGGGCGGATGAGCCGTTTCTTCGGCGCGGGGACGGCACGAAACCTACGCGCCAGCGCCTTCCCCATGCCCCGCCCTTTTTTCAACGACCGCTCCTGCCTACGCGCTTCTTTTTCGCGGGCCTGCTCTTCGCCGCGCGATAGGCGGCCACGAACTTGCGGAGGCGGGATGCGTCCAGGGCTTGCCCCGCCACTCCCCCTTTCCGGAGCGCGGAGCCCACGATCACGCCGTCGGCCCAGCGGAGCACCGTGGGAAGATTCTCTGCCGTGCTCCCGCTTCCCACATAGAGGGGAACCTCGGCGTGGCGTGCGGCCATTCCCGCCTGCTCGAGCGCCTCTTCCGTGGCCAGGCGACCCGTGGTGGACCCCGTCACAATCACACCGTCGGCCAGGCCTCGCCCCGCTGTGTCCTCCACGGAAAGAGCGAGGTCATCCGTGTGAAGCGTGCGCGCATGTTTCACCTGAACATCCGCGAGAATTCTAACGTCCGTCAGAAGGCGCTGACGCTCCCGCAGCAGCGTCGCCCCCTGCCCTTCCACGATCCCCTGATCCGTGGCGGCTGCGCCCGTCAGCACGTTCACCCGCATGAAGTCACATCCCGTGACTGCCGCGATGGCCAGGGCTGATGCCCCGTCGTTACGGAGGACGTTCACGCCCACCGGAATCTTCACCGACTCGCGCACGGCCGCGCAGATCACGGCCAGAGCTGCGATGGTTTCAGCCGGAACCTGATCTTTGTAAAATGGGGCGTCTCCGAAGTTTTCAATCAGAACGGCCTCGAAACCAGCGCGCTCCAGCGCCCTGGCCTCGGCGATAGCCCAGGCTCCGGCCCGGTCCAGCGCATCGGGGGCACTTCGCCCCCATGCGCGCGGGGCGCCTGGCAGAGCCGGGAGGTGAATGACGCCGATCAGTCGGGGCAGGGCCTTACGTGAACGAAGGGTGGGCATCTCACTTCTTCCCAGTGAAACGTTTCCAGAGTCCGCCCAGACCGGCGCCCGGCGCCGCAGCCGCGCTGCCACCCGCCAGGAGTCGCTCAGCCTCTTCGGCGGACACCTTGCCTTCCGCAACGGCCTTCTCCACGATGCGCCGGGCGTCGTCCACGGAAAGATCCGGCCCCGCCTCGGCCTCGCCGCCGGGTGCGGGCATGCCCGGCATTCCGCCGGAAAGCGCCATCATCTGCTGCAGCAGCTGCGGAGGCAGCACGCGCTCGAGCTCGGCCGCCTCGCGCGAGACGTCCTTGCCGGACATCGCCTTCTGCATCAGCGCCTGAATCCTCATGAGTTGCCCCTTCGGGAGCCGTTTCATGGCCTTCTGCATCTCGGCCACCGCGCCCATGTCGAGCTGCGAAGGATCGAAGCCCGCGGGCATCCCTCCTTCAGGCGCCATGCCAGCAAAACCGGCCGGCATCGCGGGTTTTGCCTTGGGGGCCTCGTCGGCCGCGCCATGACAGCGTTTGTACTTTTTCCCACTCCCGCAGGGGCAGGGCTCGTTCCGACCCGTGATCTTTTCCGTCATAGAGCCGACGATCTTGCCCTCGCGCCGCGCCGAGTTCAATCGATGTGTTGCGGAGAGCTATCTTGCAGCGCTCCGCATCAACCTCGTACACTGAGCCTTACCGTGCACTCGCTCCGCCGTCGCTGGATCCTCACCGCCGCCGCCGTCCTCACGCTGTCTTCGGCGTTGTTCCTGATTGGGAACCAGTTTCCGCGGGGCCATAACTTCGACGAGTTCCACCACGTCCCCGAGGCAACGGACTTGCTGGTGGGAAAGGTGGAACGCCCCCTCGTTCAGCCCCCCCTCGCCCGATACGTCACAGCTCTCGGGATCGCCGTGGACGCCAACCGCCCTTTCGGCTGGCGGTGGACCTCGGGGATCTTCGGCGCGCTCACCCTGGTAGGCCTCTACTTCTGGGCCCTTGGGCTTTTCCAGAGTCAGGCCACCGCGCTTTGGGCCGTCATTCTGGCCGCCGTGAACCAGGCCCTCTACGTGCAGGCTCGGATTGCCATGCCGGACATCGTGCTCTGCGCGCTGCTGGTCTGGGCGCTGGCGCTCTACACCGCATTCTGGTCGCCCGGGCTCTCCCGCAGGAAAGCGCGGCGGCTCCTGCTGGCCAGCGGCATCCTTTTTGGCCTCGCCATGTCCACCAAGTGGTCGGCCGCGGCCCCCTGGCTCACCTGTCTGGGCCTCTTCGCCGCGGTTCGTCTGCTTCAGAGATGGGAAGCACGCTTCGGCGCCGACCTCGCGTGGAGGGAGCGCGTGCCCGGGCATCGCGACTGGTACTCTCCCTCCCTCTGGTCCAACCTCAAGGACCGCGTATTCTGGCTTCATTTGGGGCTCCTTCCCCTGCTCGTGTACCTCGCAGCCTTCGCGCCCCTGCTTCTGGCCTCAAGCACGATCGGCGTGCAGGATCTCTGGAGCCTCCAGGGCGACATCGCCCGCTCGCACCTCCAGCCCAAGGCCGGCCACCCCTACGCGAGCGCCTGGTACGAGTGGCCGCTGATGCTGAAGCCCATCTGGTACGCGTTCGACAAGGAGGGCTCCGGCAAAGCCTGGGTCCGCGGCGTGGTCCTCCTGGGCAATCCCTTCGTGCTCTGGGGCGGCCTGCTGTCCATCGGCTTCAGCATCTGGTCCTGGGTGAAGCATCGATCGCTCGCGGGATTTCTTCTCACCGCGTTCTTCGGGTCGCTCTGGCTCTCCTGGGCGCTGATCCCCGCGCGGGGCTCGTTCTTCTATCACTACATCCCGGCGATGCTGGTGCTTGGGCTCTCGCTCACGCAGGCCGGGCACTGCCTGGTGCATCTCCGCCCGCGCGTGGCGCCGCTGCGTTGGATCTTCCTGGCGGCGGCGGCGGCCGTGTTCGTCTACTTCTTCCCGCTGCTCGCGGCGCTCAGGATCCCGGCCGAGAGCTTCCGCGGATGGATGTGGTTCTCAGGCTGGATCTGACGATGCCGGCGCGTCGGCCTGGAGCAGGGGTGCGTAGATCCTGAAGGCGTATTCCGTCTTGAGCCCGAGCCGCCTCTGGATCTCCGCGCGGGATACCCCTTCGCGATGCCAGCTCAGCACCCGGGAATGCCGGAAAGACCTCGGCGTGAGCTCCGGCATCCCGAAGCGCGCCCGATGCGCTTCCACCAGGAGCTCCACCCCCCGCGGCGTGATCGCACCGGGCAAGGGCCCCACCTTGCTGAAACCCGTGAACAGAGGTGCCGACGCCGCGGCCCCTGTCTCCACGCGCAGCTGCTCGGCCTCGCGGCAAAGCTCCAACGGTACGGGCACGCGCCGCTCCGCTTTTCCCCGGAATAGAATGGATGCATTCGAGCCGGAAGGATCCAGATCGGCGAAGCTCAGGCGCGCGGCCTCGCTCACCGTGCAGCCGGATTCTAGCAAGGTTCGAAGCAACAGGCGGTTCCGGCGCTGCAGGGGATTCGCCGGCTCAAGCGAGAGCACGGCCGCCCGAAGCCTCTCGATGGGCGTGACCTTGGGCACGCGCTCCACCTTGTGCGGCGCGGGAAGCTTCACGCCCAGCTCCGCGCCCAGGCGGTTTCGTCCCACGAGGTAGCGCAGAAACCGATGAGCCGTGAGCACCTTCCGGCGTCGGGTGTTCGTACGCATGCCGCCCGCCTTCAGCGCGCCCAGGTACTCTTTGAGGATCGCGGGCTCGAGCTGAGCGAGGCGAATCCCCGCCCGGCCCCGGCCCGTGAGAAAGGCCTCGAAGGCCGCCAGGTCCGATCGATAACTCTGAATGGTATTGAGGCTTTTGCCCGTACCCTCCAGGTATCCCATGAAACTCTTTAACGCATAGCTCCATGTAAGATCAGGTCGCGTGGAGGACTTCGCCATGAGGGAACTGTAGCCGAGCGGCCCCCCGATACAAGCTCGTCATTGCGATTTTCAACGCGCGGAGCTACGACCGGACGGCATGAAATTCTTCCTCGATACCGCTGATCTGAAGGAAATCGAAAAGGCCGCCGCGACGGGGCTCCTCGACGGGGTCACCACCAATCCCTCCCTCGTCGCGAAGACGGGCATGAAATTCGAGCAGCTCATTGTTCGGATCTGCGAGCTCGTCGACGGGCCGATCAGCGCCGAGGTCATCTCCACGAACGCGCCGGGCATGATCGACGAGGGCCGCAAGCTCGCCGCCATCCACAAGAACGTCGTGATCAAGCTGCCCCTGACGCAAGAGGGACTGAAGGCCTGCAAGACCCTCAGTTTCGAAGGCAAGCGTACGAATGTCACGCTGTGTTTCACCCCCCTTCAGGCGCTCATGGCCGCGAAGGCGGGCGCCACCTACATCTCGCCCTTCGTGGGACGCTTGGACGACATCGGCCAGGACGGCATGGACCTCATCCAGGACATCCGCACGATCTACAAGAACTACGGCTACAAGACCGAGATCCTCGTGGCGAGCGTGCGGCACCTGGAGCACCTCCTCACCGCCGCCAAGATGGGCGCCGACGTGGCGACGATCCCCTACAAGGTCTTCGAACAGACGCTCGCGCATCCTTTGACGGAGTCGGGGCTTGCCCGCTTCCTCAAGGACTGGGAAACTTCCCAGAAGGCATGAAGAAACACAGCACGCTTCCGTTTTTCGTCGCCCTGCTTCCCCTAACGGCAACGGTCCTCGCCCCGGCCCGTTCCCTGGCCGAGGACTTCGATGACGGCGTGGGCTTCGAGCCCCCGCCGGTCGTGCCGATCGACGGGGGTGGGTCCTTCGATTCCTTCGCTCCCGGGGCGGACGGCTTCGGGGGCGAGCCGCCGCCTCCTCCGGCGCCTCCGATCCAGGGCGACTCGGGCGCGTATGGAGTGGGCGGCGCCCGCGGATCGAACCCCGGCGAAACCTACAGCGGGGACTCCGCCGACAAGATCCCGAGAAAGAAGCCCGGCAAGGAAGACTTCGGCCAGGTATCCGAGGAGGACACGGAGGATGACACTGAAGACACTGAGACGAGCTCGGAACGCGAGGAGGCCGACGCGCCGGCACCTGCGCCCCAGAGCATCGCGGCCGGCAGCCGCCTCTCGCGCGCCGAGCTTCGCGAGCGTCTGATCCCGCGCTACCAGCGGCACCGTCCGCAGTGGGCGATCGGCCTGCTCTCCTCGCTGAAGGCCTTTGGCTCCGAGGGCGCCGCCGGTACGGCCTCCTCCTCCACGAACATCATCGCGGCGGCGCTCCAGGTGGAGTTCCAGCCGCGCTTCCTGCAGAAGTTCGGCGTGCTGGGATTGGGCCCCACCCTCGCCGTCTATCCCGCGGGCAGCCTGACCTCGAGCGTGACGGAGCTCTTCAGCTTCGGCGGACAGATCCGTTACCAGGCGCTCATGTTCCGCGAAAAGCCCGTCTTGCCCGTGGCCGGCTA
>JADZFF010000059.1 GCA_020850015.1 Bdellovibrionales bacterium
TCACGTGCCCACCTTCGGCGCGCACAAGACCTGGCGCGGTTTCGCGGTGATGATCGCGGCCACCGTACCTGGAGTCTGGATCAGCGCGGCTTTGGACGCGCCTCTCTTTCCGGAAAGCCCGGCCGAGCAGTCCGCGCTCGGGGCGGCTCTCGGCTTCGCCTACGCCGTGGCCGAGCTCCCCAACTCCTGGGTCAAGCGCCGCATCGGGATCGCGTCGGGCAAACGCGGCCGAGGCGCGGTGGGCGTTCTTTTCGCCCTCGTCGATCAGGCCGACTCCGCCCTGGGCTGCGCCCTCGTCTACGCGCTTTGGCTCGACATCAGCCCGCTGACCTTCGCCGTCGCGGCCGGGCTGGGGCCCGCGGTGCACCTGCTGGGCAACGTGTCGCTCTGGGCCCTGGGGTTTCGAAAAGAGCCGCTCTGAGGCCCGCTCCCGTCACACCAATACTCGGGCCCTCTCGCTAGGCCGGCGCCTTGCCTTTGCGGGCCAGGCGGATCGCCCGGCGCTCCTCCCGCTTGCGGCGGCGATCTTCGGCCATCACGCGGCGGCGTTCGGCCAAGCCCCTGAAGAACCCCACCACGTAAGACTTCGCCGACCAGAGGCTCACGGCGAGAGAGAGGTAGATCAGCCCCACCCCGAGCGGGAACACGGGAATGCCGAAGAGCCCGTCTTTCACCATCAGGAGCGGGATCGCCGTCATCTGCGTGGCCGTCTTCCACTTGGCTGAGTCGGAGGCCGCGATGATCACGCCCTCGGCGCTCGCGAGCGCGCGAAGGCCCGTGATCGCGAGCTCGCGGCAGATCAAGAGGATCACGAGCACGGGATGGATGCGGTCGAAGTGCGAGAGCATGATGAGCGCCGACACGACAAGGAACTTGTCGGCCAGCGGATCCATGAGTTTCCCGTAGATCGTCACCACCTGACGGGTGCGGGCGTAGTAGCCGTCGAAGTAGTCCGTGATGCTCGCCACGACAAACAGCAGAGCCGCGATGAAGTCCCAGGTGGCGTTCTGCAGGAACATCAGGCCCACCACGGCCGGCACCATGAGCATCCGGAGCGCGGTGAGGCGGTTCGGGAGGTTGTTGAACTCGAGCTCGCGCTGCGCGAGCGCCTCCTGTTGGTCCTCGTGGCGCTCGGCTTCGTGGTCCTCTTCTATTTCTGCGGGCGTGCGCGGCTGATCGGTCATGTCCCAGCCGGTATACCGCCTCGCTTCCTCGCTAGACCAGAGAAAATCCGGATGAGAAGCTGCGCCCAAGGAAGCGTCCGCCTTCATGAATTCCGATCGTAACGCATCACGTCAGGACAGCGCCGCCAAACGCGGTACGGACCCTGGATTCCGCCTCGCCCTGCGCCTGCTCTGGTGGGAGGCCGGTTTCGCGATCGCCTACGAAACCTGCGTGGGCCCCGGCATCCTGAGCGCGCTCGCAGGGGAGCAGGGCGTTGGGCTTGGGCTCGTGGCCTGGCTGAACGCCCTTCCCTGGCTCGGGCAAACCGGGCAGCTCGCAGGCTGGTTCGTGCTGAGGCGGGCGGGAAACTTGAAACGCTACACCGTGGCGGTGGCGGCGTTTTCGCGCGCGCTCTGGGCGATCCCGCTTCTGGCGGGCCTCTGGGCCGTGGGCTCTGGCTCGCCCTTCCCGTCCCAGAACTGGTTCCTGCTCGCCGCGGCCGTGGCCGCCTGCGCGGCGCCCCTCGCTTCGTCGAGCGCGGTGGCATGGTTCAGCTGGATGCGCTCGCTCGTGCCCGGCCATCTGCACGGGCGATTCCTGGGGATCCGCCAGCGTCACGTGATGGTGGCCACGCTCGCCGCGAACGCCTTCGTGCTCGGGATCGTGAGCTGGAAGGGCACGGACGGGGCGCGCTTCGGTTTCCTAGCCGTGCTCGCGGCCGGGGTGTTCTCGGGCGCGCTTTCGACCTGGCTGCTCGCGCAGGTGCCAGCCCACCGCTCGCTCGCGCGCAATCCCGGGCCGGGGCCCGCGCCGGCGCCCCTTTCCACGCCCTTCCGCGACCGCGAGTTCGTGCGCGTGCTAACCTTCGGCGCCTGCTTCCACGGCGCCGTGCACTTTAGCGCGCCCTACTTCCCCTACTACTTCACGCACGACCTGGGCTTCAGCACCGGCACCTTCGCCTTCTGGACGGCGCTCGCGAGCCTGGGCAACGCCGTGGCCGCGGGGGTTTGGGGCCGGCGAACCGATCGCCCGGGAGGAGCCCTGGCGACGCTCAGCCTTTGCGTCATCGTGATCGCGCTTTCACCCTTTCCCTACGCCGTGGCGCCGCGGGAGTGGGTGGCCTGGCTCTCTCCGCCCGAATACTTCCTGAACGGCGCCGCCTGGGCAGGCTACGTCGTGGCGTACACCTCTCTGCTTTTCAGCCGCGTGCCCAAGGGCGCGAGCCCTACCTACTTCTCGGTGTACTCGGCCACGCTCGGGATCATGGGAGCGGCGGGCACGCTTCTGGGCTCCTGGGTGGCCGGCCTCCTGGAGCCCCATGGCGGCCTCCGTGCGCTCTGGTGGGCGGGCGGCGGACTCCGCGTGCTTGTAGCGGGGGTGGGCATCGTTTTCCTTTACCGAGGGCTCAACGGGATCCGCGCCTTCCTTCCCCACGTCTGGCTCATCAAACTCGCGCAGCGGGTGCAGTTCCATCGACGCTGAGGGCGGGTTAGACTTTGAGCGTGGATCTGAGCACGCTTCCTCCCGCCTGGCGCACCGAGCTCGACCGCCTTCGCGCGCTCGTGCGAGCCAATCAGGACCGCGAGGCGCTCCGGGGCATCCACGCGGCGCTGAAACGCCGGCCCCCGCGCGAGGCCATGTGCACCCTGGCCTGGGTGGCGCGCCACGTGGGCCAGGCCGAGCTCGCGCTGAGTTTCCTCGTGCGCCGGGTGCGGCCCACCGGGCGCAGAGCGAAACCTGCTACGCCCGAAGAAACGGCCGAGTACGCCGCACGCCTTGCGCGCGCCGGATCGCGCGTAGAGGCCCGTACGCTCCTGGAGCAGGTGGATCCCGCCGACTTCCCCGGCATCTGGATGTACCGGGGCATCGCGCGCGTGCTGGAGTGGCGCTCGGACGAGGCGATCCCCCTCTTCGAGAAGGCCCTGGCGCGCCCCGGGCTCGATGCCTACGCGAACCTCGGGATCCGCGTGCGCCTGGCCCGCGCGCTCATCCACGGCTCGAACCGCTGGGATGAGGCGCAGGCCATGCTCACCGAGCTGCTTCGCGAGACTTCGCCGAGCTGCTTCGGCTTTCTTCACGCGGACGCCCTGATCTTTTCCCTGAGGCTCGCGTTCTACCGCGAGGACCTCAGCGCGATCCCCCCGCTCCTCGCGCGCGCGCGCCGCGCGATCCCTCCCGACACACACCCGCAGTTCAGCGCAGACCTCGGGATCTGGGAGGGGCTCTGCGGCCTGCTGATCTCGCTCCGGAAAAAGGGCGAGCCCGACCGAGCCGCCCTGGATCGCCTGCACCGGAGTCGCGACGCCGCGATCGCGGGATCCCAGTGGGAGCTCGCGCGGTTGGGCGACCTGGAGAAGGCGATCCTTCTTCGCGACGCGCGCTTGGCCGCGCATGTTTACTACGGCAGCCCCTACCCCGGGCTCCGCGCGCGGCTTGCTCCGCGCATGGAATCGCTGGGCGGCGTGCCGCCGGTCTACGAGCTGCACCTGCCTCGCGCGGCGTCGCCCGGCGCGCGCGTCGACGCCTCCAACGGCCTCAACTCCGCCGGGAAGGGCCACCTGCGCGAAGGCTCGGTACCCCAGCGCCTGCTCCAGGCCCTGGTTTCCGACTTCTACCGCCCACTGGGAACCGTGGAGCTTCACGAGTCCGTGCACCCGGATCAGTACTTTCATCCGGTGGCCGCGCCCGAGCGGCTCCGCAAGGCGCTGACACGGCTCGACTCCTGGATGAAGCAGGAAGGGCTCGCACTCCGCACCCACTCGTCCCGGAACCTCCACGCGCTCAAACCTTCGGGCAAGGGCTGCGCCGTGCGCATCCTGCGCGAAAGCCTGCTCGGCGAGGCCCCGGGGCCGGCAGAGCGCCCGCGGGGCCCGGTTCCGGGCAAGCCCACGGTTGCCCTGATCGAATTCGTCGATGCCCTGAAGCAGGGGCTGCTTGACGCGAAGGCGCCATTCACCCCCGCCGAGGCCGCGACTGCGCTCGGCCTGCCGGCGCGCACCCTGGGCCGGCACCTGAAGCTCGCGCTCGAAACCGGCCTCGTCGAGAGGAGCGGGCGCGGACGCTACCGGGTGAAGGCCTAGTAATCCTCGCTCGTCGGATCCCAGGCCTCTTGCTTGGGGTCGTCGAGCGCGGAAAGAGCCTGCGCCTCGTCCGAGCGTACGAAGGAGATGTCCGCGAAGCCAGAAATGGAGCCGCACCAGCCGATCCTACCCATGAGCGCCACGCGGTCGCGGTCCGTGAGAATCCAGCCTCGGCCCGACTCGCCACTCAGATCCACCCATTCCACGAACATGCGGTTCGTGAGGCGGCCCTCCGAGTCGCGTTCCGCCCAGATCGTGAAGCCCATCGAGTGGTGGTAATCCTCGGCGTTGAACCCGCCGATGTAGCGATCCTCTGCAACGCGGTGAATCCGCAGTTCTCCCTCCACGCCACCCAGCTCGCCGCGCCAGACCCCGCCGGGCGAGGGGTCGCCGCCCATCACCGCGCCGGGAGGGGCGTACCTCTCAAGCCGGCGGATCCACTCGGGCCTGCAATGCCCAGTGTTGTCCAGAAAACGAAGGATCTGGTTCGGGTCGAAACCCTCCGTGGGCTCGAGCACCATCCCGAGAGCCATCCCGAAATTCACGCGCTCCTCCTGAGTGCGCCCCCACTGGACGGGAAGCTCGGTCGTCTCGTCGATGACGGCGCGCTCGAAGCTCGCGCCGCGCATCCGTCGATACTCGACCCGAAGATCGGCGCCCCGCAAATCCGAACGCTCGAATCGCGCCCTACGCAGATCCTGCCCGCGGAAGTCCACGCCTTGGAAATTCGTTTCCTCGTGATTGCGGTCTCGGTACGGCCCGCGGGCCCCGGCCTCAGCCTTGCCCGACGGCCAGGCCGCGGCGGATGCTAGCAGAAGTAGCACCCACACCGAGTTGCCGCCAAGACTCCAGCGTTCCAGCATTTTTTCAGTGTGCCACGCCGAGGGGGCCATTTCTCCGGACATCGATTGGCCGAAAACGCCCCGAATGTCCCGCCCGACACACCTTGGAAAACAGGCCCTTTCCCGCCCCTTTTCGGCCAAACGATGTCCGGTCCGCGGACTCGGCCACCCGGACAGACTTGGATCCATGAAACGCCTCACCCGCCTTCATGCGCGAATGCTTGCGAGCCAGCGGCCCGGCCCGCTCAGTCCAAGCGGGAAAACATCGACCTCCGGCACCTGCACCGCGAGGACCGCAAGCCCCACTACCGCCAGATGCGGGAAACCTCCCTCTGGGGACCACGCTTGAGCCTGGCACCTTCCACGAATCCATGTTGGGCTGGTACCGAGGCCCCAGGCATTGGCCGAGCAGTACCGCGCCACCTGCGGCGGCTGAGCCCTCAGCTCAACAGACCGAGCGCCAGAAGCTCTTTCCGCGCGAGCGCGTCCCAGCCTCGGTTGGCCTTCGGGCTCGCCGGGCTTGGATGGGAGATCTTCCCGAAGCGGAGATCGCGGCCCGCCAGGGCCAGTCGCGCGCGCTTCTCGGCGAAATCGCCCACTCCCACGACCCACTCCACCCCGAGCGCGTCCACGAGCTCGCGCAAGTGCTCGTCGCACACCGCGAGCAGCCGCTCCCGCTGGGCCGCCGGCAACTTGTCCGGCGTCAAGTTGCGCCCGCCTTCATCGAGGAAGGCCAGCGGGCAGTAGTTCGCCACGAAATGCTGCTCAAAAAAGGCCGGCGCGCTCCCGAACTCCTTCTCGAAGAAGCCCCAGAGCCTGCGGCCGCTCACCTCGCTTCTGCGGCAGGCAAACCCCTCCACGGGCCGTTTCGCGCATTCCTTCCGGGGTTTTCCCACGGGCGCCTCGATCTCGAGCCAGCCCTTCACCGAGGCCACTTCACCGAAGGGCACCCCGGTCTGCACCATGCCGAAGGGGCCCGGGTTCATGCCCAGGAAGAGCACCCGCTTCCGCCCCGAGGCGTAGCGCCGCAGGTACATCTCATGGGGGGCCCATGCATAATCGATGGGGTGGTACACAAAAGCCGCGGGCGCGCCGAAACGGAGCCCCGCCACGGCCCTGCGCAGCCCCTGGGCCGATTCCACCACGCGCTCCCCCACCCTCGAGACCTTGTTCGCCATCGGCGGGCATCCTGACATGGAATCCGCTTGAAGCCCACCCTCCAACGGCAGGCGGCCTCAGGCCCCGCCGCCGCGGATCCCATCCAGCGGGTGAAGCTTCACCGCGCGGCGGGCCGGCAGAACGCCAGCCACGAGCGTGATCAGGAGCGCGCAGATCGTGACGCCAGCGAAGTAACCCGGCACGAAGCTCACCGGGAGGGTGCGGTCGTAGTAAACGTCCGGAAGCTGCACGAGATCCGTCTTTGAGAGGAAGAGGCAGATCACCGTGGCGGCCGCGAGTCCGACGCCGGCGCCCACCACGCCGATGAACAGCCCCTGCGACAGGAACACCGCGCCCACCTGACCGTGACGCGCGCCCATGGCCTTCAGGATCGCGATCTCCCTTTTCTTCTCGATCACGGCCAGGCTCAGGGTCGTGACGATGTTGAAGCTCGCCACGATCACGATGAAGATCAGGATCACGAACATCGCCACGCGTTCAAGCTTCAGCGAGGCGAAAAGGGACGAGTTAAGCTGCATCCAGTCCCTCACGCGGAATCCCGGCAACCCGGACCGGAGCGCTTTGGCCACCTCGGGCGCGGCCCGGTAATCGGCCAGGGTGATCTCCCACTGCGAGACGACCTCGCGGCGCCGAAGGAAGGAATGCACGGCCGCGGCGCGCGTGAACACGGTATGGACCTCCTCTTCGAACTGCCCCGACTCGAATACCCCTTCAACGAAAAAACGCTTCACGCGCGGCACGGAGCCCAGGGGCCCCGAAAGCTCGGTCGGCGACACGATCGTGACGAAATCCCCCGGAATGAGCCCCAGGTTGTACGCGAGCTCCCTTCCCACGAGCATCCCGGGAATCAGGGCGAGCTCCTTCTGCTGCTCCTCCTTGAGGGATGCCCGATCCAGTGCCTCCACCACGCGGGGCCTGAGGCGGGCAAGCCGGGCTTCGTCCACGCCCTTCACCACAACCCCCGACACCACCCGGCCCGTGCGCAGGATGGCCTCGGCCGCCGCGATCGGCGAGACCCCCACCACGCGGGCGTCCCCCGCCAGTGTCTTCGCGCCCTCCGTGGATTCGAACACGCCCGCCGGAACGAAGCCGCCGGCGAAGCCTTCGAGCCCATGACTCGGCTCCACGAGCACGTGCACCTCCGAAGAAACGAGCCTCCCCCAGAGCGCCTTCTCGAACCCGTCCATCACGCAAAGCACCACAATAACCGCCGTGACTCCGATCGCCACTCCTCCCATCGAGAGCATCGTGACGAAGCCGATCCAGCGGGAGCTCTTTTTCGATCGCAGGTAGCGCCCGCCCATCCAGGCCGTCCAGGGGCTGGCGAACAGATGTCGGAAAGCGCCCCGGTCGCTCATGCCTGCGTTCGGCCGGTCAGGAGTGGAACTTGCCACCGCGCTCGGCGAGTTTCACGAGAGGCGGAGCCGGCGTGAAGCGGGCGCCGAAGCGGCTCTCGTACTTGCGCAGCGAATCCACGATGGCCTTGGCGCCCAGAGTGTCAGCGTACTTCAGCAGCCCGCCCCGGAAGGGAGGGAAACCCGTACCCATGATCATGGCGAGGTCCGTCTCCCATGCCGTACCCACGACCTTCTCATCCAGACAGCGAGAAGCCTCATTGATCATCGGCAGGAGGCAGCGCTCCACGATCTCGGCCTTCGACACCGAGCCCTTCTTCGGCGTCACCCCCAGGATCTTGTAAACCTCGGGGTCGAGCGACTTCGAGAGCTTTCCGCCCGGGTTACCCTCGTACTTGTACACGCCTTTGCCGCTCTTCTTGCCCAACCGGCCCGAACCAGCCACCTTGGCGGCGATCGGGGCGGGCACCATGCGCTCGCCGAAGGCCTCGTGCAGGATGTGGAGCACCTTCTCGCCCACGTCCACGCCCACCTCGTCGATGAGCTCGAGAGGGCCCATGGGCATGCCGAACTCCAGGATCGCACTGTCGATCTCCTCGACCGGCACGCCTTCCATCAGCAGGTAAGTCGACTCGTTCATGTAAGGCAGCAGCAGGCGGTTCACGAGGAAACCCGGGGCGTCCTTCACCACGATCGGCTGCTTGCCCAGGCGCTTCGAGAGCTCGAACACGGTGGAGACCGCTTCATCCGAGCTCTTCTCTCCGCGGATCACTTCCACGAGGGGCATCAGGTGCACGGGGTTGAAGAAGTGCATGCCCGCGAAACGCTCGGGCTTCGAGAGCGCCTTCTGCATCTCGCTCACCGAGAGCGACGAGGTGTTCGTCGCGATCACGCAGTCGTCGGCCACGTGGTTCTCGAGATCGGCGAGCACCTTCTTCTTGATGTCCATCTTCTCGACGATGGCTTCGACCACGATGTCCGTGGAGCGGAATCCCTGAAAATCCAGCGTCGGCGCCACGAGGTTCACCTTCTGGAGCATCTCGCGCCTCGTGAGCCGTTTCCTCTTCACCTTCTTGCTGAAGAGGCCCGTCACGGCCTTCATGCCGGTTTCGAGCGCGGCGTTCGTGATGTCTTTCATGCGGGCGGGGATGCCCTTATCCGCGAAGAGCTGCGCGATCCCGCCGCCCATCACGCCCGCGCCGAGCACGGCGCCCGTGCGCACCTCGCGCGGCTTCGCCGTGGAGCCGGCCGGAACGCCGTTCGACTTCTTCACCTCTTCCATCATGTAGAAAAGGCCGATCAGGTTCTTGCTGATCTCGGTAGCGGCGAGCTTGCCAAAGGCCTTCGCTTCGACGGCCAGCGCGGAGTCGCGCGCGCCGCCCTTGAGCTTCGGGCCAAAGCCCGATGCCGTCTTCCGGAGCACGTCGATGGCCTCCATCGGTGCCGGGTACTGGCCGCGGGTTTTGGCCATCACGCCGTCGCGCGCTTTGCCGTACACCACGCCTCGGCCCAGGCCGCTCTCGAGGATCTTGCCCATGGTGCCGCCCATGCCTCCGAGCTTGGGCTCCCTGGCAATGCGCTCGCCCGACTTCAGTCGCTTCAGGTTGGCCTTGGTCCAGGCCTCGGCGGATTCGTCGAAGTTCTCCTTCTGCAGGCAGGCCTCGGCGAGCCCCATCTTGAAGGCGCGCTCACCGTTCAGCTGTTTCGCCGTGAGAATCATGTCGAGCGCGTTCGCGATTCCCACCTTGCGGGGCAGGCGCACGCAGCCGCCCAGGCCGGGGATCACTCCGAGCTGCGTTTCCGGAAGCCCGATCTTGGCCGAGGAGTCCGTGGACATCACGATCGCCGTGGAAGCCAGGCACATCTCACAGCCGCCGCCCAGGGCCGCGCCGTTCACGGCCGCCACGGTGGGGAACGGAAGGTCTTCCCAGCGGTTCAGCAGGCGGTGCCCGCGGTTGCAGAGCGCCTCGGCGTCCTCAGGCGTATTGCAGGCCTGGATCAGCTTGATGTCCGCGCCGGCGATGAAGATCTTGGGCTTGCCCGAACGCAGCACCAGCACCTCGATTTCGCCCTGTTTGCCCATCTCTTCCAGGCGGCCCAGGAGCGTTTCCATGTCGCTCAAGACGGCGTCGCCGAGTTTGTTCACCTTCTCGCCGGGGAGGTCGAAGGTGAGGCTCCAGAGCTTGATGCCCCAACGTGAGGAGCGATCTTCCAGTTTGAAGGCGGAGGAGGAGGTCACGGCGTGGGCTTTCTGTTGTGCGACAGGGGATTTCCCTGCGGTCTCAAAGGTTTCCATGGTGCACCGAGGATAGTGCAAAACGATGGAGCGGGCCAGCCTGCTTTCCAATGGCGATTGTGCACCGCAAAACGCGACCTCGCGATCTGATGGCCGGTGTGACGGGCGCGAGCTTCACGCCCTGAACCATCGCACGTAAGGGGAAGGCCGACTCAGGCCCCCCTGCGAGCATCGAAGCGGCGGCCGGGAAGGCCGCCAAGAGGCACAAGGATATGCACCCGCTCGCCAGGGGGGCCTGAGTCGGCCTTCCCCTTACGTGCGGTGCGAGATGAAATCAGAACGTGAAGCTCAGGCCCGCGAGCACGGAATAGAAGTTCGACCGCGCGAGGGAGCCGCTCACACCCTGCTTGTCGGCGTCCTGGCCGTAGGCCATGGTGCCACCGTAAGGATACGCATACGGGTTGTAACCGTAGAACGCGCCCATGTTGTTCAGGCTCTGGTTCTCACGCGAGGTCAGCACCGCGTAGTACTTGAAGATCGCTCCCACGCTGATGCTCTTGCTCAGGCGGAGATCGAAGCCGGTGGAGAGGTACCCCAGGAACGAGGAAACCTCGTAGTCCTGAGCCGTCTCTCCCATCGCCTTCTTGTACTGCAGATAGCGGTCGTCGTAGTTCACGAAGCTCATCGAGTACGCGGCGCCGCCGCCCAGGAAGGGGCGAAGCTTCGAATCGCGTCCGAGCAGGCTCATCTTCAGGCCGGCGTCGATCACGTTCTGCTTCAACACCACGGGCTCGGGGTTCCGGTCGTACTGCTGGAGCATATAGACCTGGAAGTCCGTGCTCTGCATGCCCACGCCGAACTCCGAGTAGGCGTAACCCAGCTCAAAGGTCAGATTGTCGGACACTTCCACGCCCGCGCCCACGCCGGCCGAGAAGCGGCCCTGCAGGTCGTACTCGGAGCTGGTCATGTCGGCGAATCCGCCCCGGGGCATGATCGAGATGCGGGTCGTTTCTTCTTCGTCCTCAGCGTAGCCGCCGACTTCGGCCGGGCCGACGGTCGCAACGAGCACCGCCGGAGCGGCCGCGGGCTGACCCGCCGCCGGGGCGGCGGCTTGCGCCTGCGAGGTGACCACCATGTCCGTGGCCACCGGGGTGGCGGCGTCGCCGATCACCTGGGTTTCCACCGGAGCGGCGGCGGGGGCAGGGGCGGCGGCTGGCTGGCCACCCACCGGGGCGCCGCCGAGCAGCTCTTGCGAGCGGCGAGCCTCGTCGCGAAGCCGAAGCTCTTCCAGACGCGTCTGAAGGAGGTCTTCGTTCTGAAGTTCCTTGCGCATGCGTTCGCGGCGCAGGAGCTCAGCTTTCGTCATGTTTTCCACCGCCGGGGCTTGAGCCGCGCCGTAGGTGTCGGGCGTCTGAGCCCGCTCGGAGGTTTCGAGCACCGAGCGCAGGGCCGAGCGTTCCTCGGTCACTTCGCCCGCGGCCTGCGGCGCGGCGGCGGCAGGAGCCGCTGCGGCAGCCTCGCCATCGAACACCAGCTCGGCGCGAGCCGAAGTGCCCAGCATCGCCAGGCCGGCCAGTAACCCCAACGCGCGCCCGAAGGACGCGATCTTGAAAGCGTTCATATGCTTCTCCCTAGGACCGGACATCTTGCCGGTTTCTCTCTCTTGAATCGCAACTGGCTATAACCAATAGGTTTTCAAATTACTACACTTTTTTAAGACATGAAATCACTTGCAATAACGCATCTTTAGATAGCCAATTACACAGCTTCCATTGAATCGTCTGAGCCCACCGTGCCGATGTAATACCTCGGAATTGAAATGGAGATCTATCGCAACGCGGCAAGCGCCTCACGGAGAGGAAACGTGCATCGGGATTCCGACTCCCCTACTCTGGAAACATGAAGCCAACTCTGGGCCGGGCCGCCATGGCCGCCTCCCTGTTGCTCGCATGCGCTTTGGGCTCCTCCGTTTTTGGTGCTGCCATGGCCGCCGAGCCGATGCCGGTCACAGTGGGCGCATACGTGAACGACATTCACCACGTCGATCTGGGCACACACAGCTTCAGCATCGACCTCTACGTCTGGTTCCGCTGGCAGAGCGCGAAGCTCGACCCCTCCGAGAGCGTGGAGTTCATGAACGCCTTCGAGCAATGGGGCCACACCCACAGCCGGACCTTCGACGCGCCCATCCGGCTCCCCAGCGGCGAGCGGTACCAGGTGCTTCGGATTCAGGGCCGTTTCAGCCGGAAGCTCGACCTTTCGCTCTTCCCCTTCGACCGGCAGGAGCTGCGCGTGCAGTGGGAGGACAGCCGCTCGGATGGCGGCGAGATCCAGTTCGTCGTGGATCCCGACGGCGTAGCCATCAATCCGGAGATCCGGCTGCCGGGATTCCTCGTGCAGCCCCCCCGGCTCACGATCGACTCCATGGACTACCCGACTCGGTTCGGGGATACCCGCGAAGCCATCGGGCGCTCCACCTTCGACCGAGTCTCGCTCGTGGTCCCGGTCCAGCGGCCGAGGTTCACCTACGCGGTGAAGTACCTGATCCCCCTGTTGTGCGTGATCTTCTGCGCGGCACTGATGTTTTTTTTCCGCCCCTCGCACGTCGATGCGCGCGTGGGCATCGGGATCACGGCGCTGCTCACGCTCGTGGCGCTGCAGATCACCCTCAACGAGGATCTTCCGGAGATCGACTACCTCG
The DNA here is from genome assembly GCA_020850015.1 of Bdellovibrionales bacterium. Lineage (GTDB taxonomy): Bacteria > Bdellovibrionota > UBA1018 > UBA1018 > JADZFF01 > JADZFF01. The sequence continues at coordinate 12,558 of JADZFF010000059.1, forward strand.
TGCTCATGGACAAGATCTACCTAGGCGCCTACCTCTTCGTGATCGCGGGACTGGCGACCGTGGTGCGCACCACCTGGAAGATGGATGGGCGCGGCTGGAACGAGGCGAAGGCCATCCGCTTCGACCGGCGGCTGCTCGCGGGTCTCACGCTGGCATACAGCACGGTGGTGATTCTGCTCGTGGGATCGGCCTTCCACTGACCGGCAGCCCGCTGTCCGGCTGTCGTTTTCTTGGACAGCCGGAGGAGCGCTAAGTCCCTGATTCCAGGCCCGCGCCAGGCCCGATGGCCATGGCACCTCCGTTGCAATTACCCCTCACAACAAGCGGATTAGCGGGCGATTTACCCCCAAATCCCCCGATACCCCCCAAACCCCCAAAGTCCTGCCCGCTAATCCGCTTGTTCCCCCTTTCCTCCCCGAAACCCAAACCGAAGAGAAGCCGGCGGTTCACTCAGCGAACGCGGATGCTGTGGATGTTCCTTCCGAGCCGGTTCCGGAAAGCCTGCGCGAGAGCGTCCTGCGCGTCCTCCATGAAAGGCTGCAGAGTGCGGAAGACCAGCGTAGCGAGAGTCATCACCACGGCAAGCAGGAGGATGTACTCAACAGTCGTCTGACCGCCTTCGTCCCGCAGGAACCTACCGACGGGCCCTGCCGCGGGATTCCGACGTCGCTTTCTGGAAGATGCGGTCGACATGGCGAAGCTGATGTTTCAGGGATCCCAGCCGGTCGATGGCCGCGGCACCCAGGTAACGCCCCACGCCTTCGTGGGCCTTCAGCAGGTCGAGGAACCTGCCCTTGCCCTCCACGGCCGCGATCGCGCACTCCTGAACCCAGTAGTAGGCCTCTTCCCGGGATGCCCCCTCCTTCACCAATTCTAGCAGAAAGTGCCCGGAGTAGAGCGTGTCACCGGGGGCCCGGAGGTTCCGCTCCACGTTTTCGCGCCTCACGACGAGGCCCTGGATCAGGTTCGCCAGCCGATGGAGCGCGTAATCGAGGAGGATCGTGGCGTCAGGGAAGGCCACCCGCTCCACGGAGGAGTGGCTGATGTCGCGCTCGTGCCAGAGCGCCACGTTCTCGGCGCAGGCCGAAGCGTAGCCTCTGAGAAGCCGGGCGCAGCCCGTGAGGTTCTCGGCGGAGATGGGGTTGCGCTTGTGCGGCATGGCGCTCGAGCCCTTCTGCCCTTTCGAGAAGCCTTCCATCACCTCGGCCACCTCGGTGCGCTGCAGGTGCCGAAGCTCCACGGCCACGCGCTCGACGGAGTTCCCGCAGGACGACACTGCCCACATGAACTCGGCGTAGCGGTCGCGGGGGATCACCTGCGTGCTCACGGGCTCGCGAGAGAGGCCGAGCTTCGAGAGCACGCGCTCCTCGAAATCCGGGCTCCAGTGCGCGTTCACGCCCACTGCGCCCGAGAGCTTCCCGAATTTCATTCCCGCCACGGCGCGTTCAAGCCGCGCGCGCGCGCGCTGGAACTCGCAGGCCCAGCCCAGGAACTTCAACCCGAAAGCGGTGGGCTCGGCCGCGATGCCGTGCGATCGACCCAGAGTCGGCAGCTTCTGGTGCGCCTTGGCTTTCTTCGCGAGCTCGGTCACCACCGCGTCAACGCCCTCGAGCAATAACTTGCCCGCCTGAACCGTGGCCAGCGCGAAGGAGGTGTCGATCACGTCAGACGAGGTGAGCCCGAAGTGCACGAAACGCGACGAAGGGCCCACCTTCTCGGCCACCGCCGTCGTGAAGGCGATCACGTCGTGCCTGAGCGTGGCCTCGAGCTCGGCCACTCGCCTGGGGTCCACTCCGCCCTTCTCAAGCAGCACGCGCCCCCCCTGCGAGAGCTCGCGCCACTCCTTCCGGGGGATCACGCCCTCGGCCGCGAGCTCCCTGCATACGGCGAGTTCCACCTCGAGCCAGATCTGATACTTGCGGCGCTCGCTCCACACGGCGGCCATCTCTTTGCGGGTGTAACGTTCGATCATGAAGGTATCTCCTCGAGAGGGCCGCCGCGGATGGCTTTCTGGTAAAGCCGCTCGTAGTTCTCGGCCATGCCGCGGTAGTGGAACCGCTTCAGGGCGTACTCCCGGCAGGCCTCGGCCGTCCAGGGGATCTCGCCGCGCCTGAGGAACTCCACCCATTCCCGCTCGTCCTCTCCGAACAGGCGCCCCACCTCGGGCGTCACGAGCTCCGGGAGGCTGCCCAGGCGCCTGGCCAGGACCGGGGTGCCCGCCAGGAGCGCCTCCACCACCACGAGGCCGAAGGGCTCAGGCCAGAGCACCGGAAAGACGAGGGCCCGCGACTCCCCGAGCAAGCGCGCCTTGGCTTCCCCGGCCACCGGCCCCGCCCAGCGCAGGCCGCCCGAGCCCAGCCGGGTGGAGCACCAGGCCCGCGCCCTCAGGCCCCAGGGCCGGCGCCCACCCGCGAGGGTGAGCGGCACGCCCGCTGCGCGGCAGATGCGCGCGGCACCGCGGGCGTTCTTCACGCTCCAGGATGTCTTGGAGAGGAACAGAAAGCGCCGGCCCCGCAGCGTGCCCGTCGGGGCCTGACTCTCGGCAGGGTCGACGCCGTTGTAGACGAACACCGAGGCCCCGTGCCGATGGGCGTGGTCGGCCGAAAGGAACACGCTGTTCCTCGGGAATCGCTCGCCGGGTTTCCCGTTTCCGTGGATGGTGGTGATCTGGGGTAGATCGAGCCCGGATTCGGTCTCGAGGCCCGGTGGCGCCATGAAATGCACCAGATCGAGCCCAGGCGGCCTTTTCCGCAGCAGGCTTTCGGCGCCGCTTTCCTCCGGCGGGATTTCCCAAAGGCGCGCACCCTCGGGCAGGCGGCTCCCGGGGAAGGCGGCCACCCAGACCTCGTGGCCGCGCTCGGCGAGCCCGCGCGCGAGCCAGAGCACCACCCGCTCCACGCCGCCGTAATCCCGCGGCGGCAGGAGCGATGGATGGAACAGCAAAACCTTCATTTCAGGAAATCCCAGAGCCGTTCGAAGGGCCGCTCAGCGGGTCCCCCGGCCTGGAGCGCGAAGCGCGAAACGGCTTCGAGCGCCGCGACGGTGGAGCCGAAGCTTCCGAAGGCCGGAAAACTCTCGGAGGAGCAGACATAGAGGCCCGAGATGCCCGACTCGCAGCCGATGCCCGGCCCCGGAAGACTGCGCAGCGGATCGGGGATCATCGCCGGGCTCACGAACCCGTAGGCCTCGGCGAAAGGGTCGGAGGCGCCCTGCGGGCTCACTGGGTCGCGGAAGTCCGGGTAGAGGTGGGTGACGTGGTGCTCAACGAAAGGAAGAATCTCGGAAAGCTGGCGGAACATGCGCGCGGCGAGCACGCGAAGACGCGCCGGCTCCAGGCTCTCCTGCGTGAACGGCAGGACCGTGCGCGCGAAGATGAGGCGCCCCTCGGGGCTCCCGGGTACGTAGCTCACGGGCTCCGCCACCTCGACCTCGAGGGCCGGGGCGCCTCGCTCCTGCCACACCAGCCGCGCGCCCATGCCCGGAGGCACGGCCTCGCGGTTCACGGTGAGCGCGAGGGTGAAGCGCCAGCCGTTGGGCGCGGGCGCCGCCTTGAGGAGCGACTCGCGGTTCTTGCCCGAGAAGGACACAAACTCGCGCGCGTGATCGAGCGAGCAGCCGAGCACGGCGCTTCCCACGCCGATCATTTTGCCCCGGTGGGACATCTGCACGCCCATCACGCGTTCGTTCTCCACGAAGATCCGCCGGCACTCGGCGTCGTCCACGACATAGGCTCCCAGCCGCCCCGCGATCCCGATCAGGTGCCGCCGGTACGCGGTCAGGCCTCCGCGGAAAGAGGCCGCCGTGCGGCCCAGGCACTGCGCGTGCGCGAACTCGGAGAGCCCCACGCTCTCGGTCTCGGCGCCCAGGAGCGCGAACCAGGCCCCCGCCGCGAGCTCGCGGCTCTCGGGCCGGGCCGACCGGCGCTCGATCGCCGCGACCTCGGCCCCAGCGGCGAACCAGGCCTTCGCCTCGCCCGCGCCGCCCGCCGTGGCGAGCGCGTCCTTGAGCGCGCCGAGGAGCCGCGCACCGTCGGATCCTCCCTTGAGCATTCCCTGTCGCGGATTCTGGGTCAGACGCTCGGGGAAACCGCGCCACCAGGAAGCCACGGCGGGTTCCGCGGCGGCGAGCGCGGGGATCCATGCCGAGGCGCGGGCGGCCTCCTTCCCCCACTCGCGCTCGAGCTCGGAAAGGAGTCGATCGTCTTCGCAGGCGAGGGTCAGGCGTGACAGCGGAGTGAGAACCTGGGGAGCGACCTCCGCTCCCATGCGGAGCACTCCACCCGACTCCGGGAGCCCGCCCATCCTGAAAAGACACTCCGCCAGAAGCGCGTGCGAGCGCTCCGTTCGGCCGAGCCCCAGGATGAAGTTGGTTTCAGGATCGAGGATCTGCCCGGAACGGGTCATGAAGGCGCCTCGCCAGGGCGCCAATGGGAGCAGCAGCACGGAGTAGCCGAGCTGCGCCGCGAGGCATCCGCTCAGCAGGGCGCCGGGATGATCTCCGAGGACCACCCAGTCATAGCGATCGCGCAGGGCCATTCGCAGAAAAAAGTATCACGCGCCCCCGCCGGGCACAACGCCGCGCAGCCGGGCCCACACGGCCTCGGTGCCTCCGAGCAGCCCCGACACGTCGAATCGCTTGGCTGCGCCGCCGGGGCTGTCCTTGACCCTCGCGTTCACCCAGGCGGCGAGCTCGCGCCCGTCGCGCACGAGCGATAACTGCCCCAGCCGCGCCAGGGCGCGCACTTCAGCGAAGGTTTCGGCCCGCGACGGTCCCGCAGCAACCGGCAGTCCGTGGACGGCGGGCTCGATGGTGCTATGCACGCCCGCCCCGAAGCCACCGCCGACGAAGGCCCAGTCGGCCACGCGGTAGAGCTCCGAGAGGAATCCCATCTCGTTCACGAGCACGCAGGCGCGGCGGCCCTCCGGCACGCGCGCGAGCGGGCCCGACGTGCGCGAGGCCTGAAGCCCCAGTTCCGCCAGCGCCCCTTCGATCTCTCGCAGTCCAGCCTCGTCCACCCGGTGAGGCGCCACCCAGAGCGTTCCCACTCCCCGTCCGTCGCCCCAGGCCCAGCCCAGGCGCCTTAGATCCGCGGGCCAGGCGCTCCCTACCATCCCCCAGGGCCGGGGGAGCGCGCCGTAGCGGCGCGCAAGCTCGTCCACCCGCGCCGACCCTCGGCGCGCGCGCTCGGCCGCGCGGTCCCAGCGCGGATCACCAACGCGCACCACGGCCGCGCCCGGGAAAAGAGCGCGCAGGGCCGCGAGGTCGTTTTCGTCGAATGCCAGAAGTTCCAGGCGCGGCAGGCCCGAGCCCAGCCAGCGCAGCGCCCGCTTTACCGTGGCGAGCGAGCCCCGCGGCCGCGCTCCCACGATCACGATCGGAATTCCACGCGCCGCCGCCGCAGCCCAAAGTTCGGGCCAGGCCTCGTATTTCGCCGTGACGATCGCGTGAGGGCGCGCGCCATCCAGCGCCGATCCCCAGCTTCCCTCGCCCGGCGAGAAACCGGAATGCCGGAGCCGCCCCGGAGCGGAGCCGCCCTCCTCCAGCCTGCGAAGCGCCGACTCCAGCGAGGGGCTGAATCCGGTCACCACGGCCTCCCAGCCCTCGGCCCTCGCCCGCTCAAGCACCGGTCGGATGCTCTCGAGCTCGCCCACGCTCGCCGCGTGAAACCACACGCGCCGAGCGCCCGGGCCTGGCGCGGCCATGCGCCGCAAGCGATCCACGGATTCCCCGCGAGCCTTCGCCGTCCGGCGCAACCCACCCACGAGCCCCTGTGCCGCGGGCCAGACAAGGCTCCTCATGAACCACCGATACAGACGAAGCCGGAATCCCTCCCGCGGCGCAACGCTCATGCGCCACCTCCGGGCGGGGGCGTCGCTCCGATCGCGCCCTCCACCGTCTCCGGAGTGAGCTCCTTCATACAGAGATAGCGCCGCAGGGGCCGGTAGCAGAACCGCCCGTCCTTGCCGCAGGGACGGCACCAAAGATCCATTCCCGCGGCGCGGCTCTCGCCGCGCCAGGGCCCGAAACCCATCGCGGGCACGGTCGGGCCATAGAGCACCCAGGCCGGCGCACCCACGGCTTCAGCGAGGTGCGCGAGCCCGGTGTCGCCGCCCACGAAGGCGCGCGCGCCCGCGAGCACGGCCGCTGTCTGCGGCAGCTTCAGGCGGCCCACGGCGTTCAGATGCGGGCGCCCCTCCTGCGCGAGCAGCTCGGCCAGGCGCAGGGAACCCGCATCCGACGCCGTACCCAGCACCACCACCGCCTCGGCCCTGCCCGACAGCCAGGCCGCGAACCTCTCGGGCGGCCACTCTTTCGCGGGCCAACGCGTGGCCGGCATGACACAGAGATAGGGAGACGAAGGCAGCGTGAGCCCGCTCCCCCGAAACTGTGCGGCCCCTTCGGCAACGAGATGGCTCAGGTCCGGATGCCCTTCCGGCGTTCCGGCCAACGCCCTCGAGAAGACTCGAACCCAGGGCGTAGGGAGCCACTTTTTCGGGAAGAACCGCTTAAACCAGTATTGTCCCCAGCGGCGAAGACGTCCTTTGTTGATTCGCGTCCATCGGGGCGCGGGCCTGCCGTCGCGAAGGGACCAAGCCAGGAACACCCAACGCGCCAGGCGAGTCCGAAGGCTCCCATGGAGGTCCACTACCTCGGTGTAGCTCTCGGCCCAAAGTCCCTGGAGCAACTCCAGCCAGCCCCTGATCCCCCCCCTGCGGTCAAACGGCCACACCCTCTCGATGCGCGGATGGCCCGTGAGTAAGTCCTGGAATTCGCGGGAAGTCACCCAGTCCACTGTCTCGCCAGCAGGCAGGGATTGAAGTCCGGAGGTGGACAAAATCACGTCACCCAGGCTGCTCAGTCTGAGCACCACTCGTCTGCGAATTTTCGGTGAAGGGGCCTGATTTTTTCGCATGAATACTTGATAGATACAGTCAACACCAGTAATCTGAAGCTAGGATGATGAAGCTGCTCTCGATCATGACGTTCGCGGTTCTGATTGTCACCTTCATGGCGGTGTCGACGTGAGGAGCTCCACGCCCCTCCACCCCTACCCTCTCCCGCGAAGGACGCTCACGTTCCCCGTCCGGGAAAACACTTTCAACAAATAGCCTCCGGCGCCGACTCTCCCGAGCTTGTGGTTCGCCGGGGGCGGACCATACTCGGTCGGAAGCCGCAGCGGTTTCAGCGGGAACTCCACACGCGCGTTGCCCTCGGAGCTTCGCACCTCGAGCTCCACCGAAATCCCCCCGGGCAGCGTGAGCTCGATGTTCCCCTCCTCGGACTCCAGGAATCCTTTATCGCTCGGCAGCCATCTCAGCACTTCCAGGCGCATGTGCCCGGTCTGGGTGCGCCCCGTGAGCTGCCCTTCCACCTTCACGACGTCCACGTTTCCCTTCCGCGTCTGGAATTCCACGGGGCCTTTGAGCTCGGCCCCCGTGATGTGCCCCAAATCGGTGACGAGCCAGGACCGGCCGCGGATGTTCCTTGCCTCCACCTCGCCGCTGGTGGTCTGGACATAGAGTTCCTCGCCCGAGACATCCCGCACCTTCACGGCGCCGGTGCCCCCAGCCACCCTGAGGCGCCCGCGTACGGATTCCGCCTTCACGGCGCAGTCGCCGCAGGTCACGGAAATCTCGGGCCCAGTCACGGATTTCAGCGATACGGAGCCTTTCGCGTTCCGCACGGTCACGCCCGAACGCCAGGCATCCACGCTCACGTCGCCGTCCACGCTCCAAACGTCGAGCGCGACGCCGGACGGCGCCATCACCTCGAGATCCAGGCGCACTCGCGGGTCGCGCCTCTCCTGAAGACGCTCGCGGATGTCGAGTCCCTGGCCGTACTCGGCCTCGAGCTCGATCCGGCCCTCGCGTTCGCGGTAATCCACTCCTGCGGTCGAAAGCAGGCGGTCGGCGTCGGCCTGGGAGGCCGCCTCCACCAGGCGCACGCTCCGCACCCTCACCTTGTCCAGCGCCCAGCCCCGCACCCGGATTCCACCGCGCCGGTTGGTGACGCGAAGCGAGCCGATGGTGCGCAAGGGAAAGTCGCGCACCTCTTCGAGCGAATACTCCAGGGCGCGGGCCTCGGGCGCGCTGGCCAATAGTCCTGCGAAGGGTAAGATGAAAGCCATGAAGCGCGCGGCCCGCATGAGGCCGTGGCTGATCCTGGGGGTGATGGGGCTTCCTGGGGCGGCCATGGGTCATGAAAGTTATATCACCACCGTCTTCAACGCCGCATCGGCTTCTCGGCTGGAAGCGGCCTCGTACTTCCAATATGGCTTCACGCAGCATTCCCCCTGGCTCCTGAGGGGCGAGGCCGCCTATCTCGCGAGCCCCGGCGACACCCTGGCGGGCGACCCTCAGGACCACTCGTTCCAGTGGGGCGCGGGATTAGGTTGGGAGGGAAAGCATCTCGGGCTCTCGGTCCGCGGCGGAACCCACCACCACAGCTACACGGACTCGGGCGGGATCACGTTCGGGGCCTCTCTCATGGTGCGCTTCGTGACCCTGGTGCGGCTCTGGGGCCAGGAGACCGACCTCACCCTCGACGACCGAAACGACATCCTGAAGAACCGGCTCGCGGAACGGGAGAGCAAACTCCTGCTCGCGCCCGAGCTCACAGTGGCCTACGACCAGTTCACGCTCTCTGATCCGCTCGGAACGAGCCTGACGAACGTGGATCGGATCGCGGTGAACCTGAGATGGAAGTTCGAGCCCTGGTTTCACCTGATTCCGTCCTACGAGGGTTTCGTCTACACCTCGGGCGGACTCGCGCCCGACCTCTCGCGCGCGGCGGCCGCGAGCCCTACCTTCAGGCCGAGCCGGATCCCCACGGAGGGGCCCCATGCCTGGACGACGCTCAACCCCGGCGGAATCGCCTCGGTGATGAGGGTCACGAGCCAGTGGGGGCTCACCCATCGGAACGCCGCCACAGTCTCAATCCAGCGCGTGACGACGAATCCCGGGCGCACCTTCGGAGGCGTCCACCTGGCCTGGCATCGCCGGATCGATCAGGCCGCGGAGTGGGTGCTCACTCCCGGATTCGAGCACCTCCGCAGCGGCTCGGATCACCTGAGCGCCTTCAGCGTCTCGGTCTCCTACAATCCCACCTCGCCGTACGCGCCCTGAATCACGGTGGACCAACCGGGCGGGATCTCCACCGGCTCCGAGTTCTCCCCAGGCCCCAACCAGCTTCCTGAGCCGGTGCGCAGCCAGATCTGGGCGCTCCCGTCCGGGAATCCGCGCGCGCCCGCCAGAGCGCCGTGGGGCTCGCTCAGCCGGAGCTTTCCGCCGGCCATGCCCGCGATCTCGATCCAGGCCGGAGCCGAGCGCACCCCTTTGCCATGAACGTCGAGCCTGCCCTTGCGCACCCGCCAGAAGCTCCAGGCGGAGGCCCCCTCCGAGGCGGGATCGCCGTCGGAGCCGCGCGCGTCCATCAGGAGAAATTCCCCTTCGAGCAGGGTCACCTTCCAACCCCCGGCAAGCCCGAGCTCGAGCCGCGCGCCGCCCGACACCACGATGGCGTCGCCCGGTGCGAGCGCGGCCAGGTTCTTCAGCGGCTTCCAAGGACCGGCGGGGGGATACTCGAGCCATTGCGCGCGCTCGCCCATCGATTCCACCCGCGCGCGCCAGGCCTGACCGTGCAGGGCGTTCACCCGAGCCACGGGTCCGAGCTGTTCGCGGGGATAAGGCGCACTGAAGCCCAGAGGTGCTCCGGTTGGCCGAGAAACCCACCAGGTCAGGCCCCCAGCGGCCAAAACCCCAGCCAAAGCAGCGCTTCCCCAAAGCCAGAATCGTGGGTCAGCTAACCGGATGTAACCAAGGTGCTTTTTGAACGCTGTTTTCCGGGCCATGAACGACCCAGGCTAGCACCGTTTTCCTAGCGATATTCAGAATTTATGCGAATACCTTGACCTGTAGACTCTGTGCGTTATTCTTAAAAGTGCGTGGGGGGCTTCAGGATCGAAGCCGCCCGCAGCAAGAGGCCAGAGGGAGCGTGTGGGGGGAAACCCCGGAAAATTTTGGAAAGTTGGCCCATCGACGGGCCGTCTGAAGAGGGTGGTTAGCCACAACCCCCTTTGAAAAAGGCAAAGCCGGTCGAAAGGCCGGCCACGCAAAGCCACGGGACTACAGACTGTTACCCCGACGGTCTACGTCAGCCGGGCTGCCAAAGGAGGTCGGACTCAGACGCGGCCGAGAGGCCGATAAGAGATTCGATATTTATCAGAGGGGGGTCCCCTACAGGACCCTCTCTTCAGTTCCCCGGGAGGGGCCGGTGCCAGGAATGGTGCTGGCCCCTCCGCCTTTTAAAGGGTTAAAGGGGTCGGAGCCTTTTCTGGGTAAAGTCGCGGTCGCGCGA
>JADZFF010000060.1 GCA_020850015.1 Bdellovibrionales bacterium
ATCGAAGAAGTCGAAGAGGGTGAGCTGCGCATTGTTGCCGGAAAGTTCGTGCCCGATCGCAACCAGATCTTTCACACGCCAGAGGCGCAAGAGACTCTGAAGGCGTTCGACTCTTGGGCGGCCAAGAACCCTGCCCGTCAGAGCGACGTCGCGGCACTCAGGGAACGCATTCTTGGAAAATCGGCCGGGAAGACGTCTCGTGGGCAAGCCAAAAGGAAGTAAGCGCACATCCACTCACAACGAGCCCGTCCAATGCGACTTGGAATTTCCGCGTCTCGTCCAGGAGCTAGTGGCCCTGGAGCATGGCGAGGCCGAGCAGTTCTTCGACTGCGTTGAAAAGCTTCAACGGATGACCTGGGCGCAGATACTAGCTACCTCGTCCAAGACCCAGAAGCGCGGTTTGAACTGGGAAGTCCTCGATCAGACTACAGCGTCAGGAGCTGTCATCGCATCTATTCGCGTTTCAGCGAAATTCCGTGCGCGTGTCACGCGCGACGGCGCGCTCATGCGTTTCATCTCGCTTCATCCCGACCATGACGGTGCCTATGGAGAAGGCGGCGGGGAGGATCTGTAGGTCCGCTCTACTGCCTGCGAACACCGCAGTAGCTCTTATCAGCTCAGGAGGCTCTTCACGGTTTCCGGCGCCGCCTGGAAGAGCGCTCCCAGGCCCGCGACGTTCTTGCCGCCGCCCTGAGCGTAGTTCGGCTTGCCGCCGCCCCTCCCATCCACGTGTTTCAGCAGCTCGCCGATGATCTTGCCGGAGTTGGCCTTGGGGGCCGCCTTCACGTCGGCCATCACCACCACACGCGCGCTTTCGCCGTCGCCGCCCGCGAGCAGCACCACCTGGCCGGCCTTCTGGTTGAGCTTCTGCTCGGCCAGGTCCTTCATGGCATCGCCCGAGGCGTCGAGGCGGCCCATGAAGAGGGTCAGGCCGCCGCCGAGGTCGATGGTCTTTTCATCTCGCAGGGAGCCCGTGGGCGCCGCTTCGGCCTTCTTGCCGCCGCCGGCCTTCTTGAGCTGAGCCACGCGCTCCACGATCTGCGCGGGCGGCACGCCCAAGGCGAGCCCAAGCTCGCGCACCAGCCTGCGGCGTTCGTTGAACTGGTTCAGCGCGTTCTGTCCCGTCACGCCTTCGATCCGGCGCACGCCCTTGGCCACGGAGCCCTCCGAGGTCACGACGAACATGCCGATCTCGGCGGTGTTCTCAACGTGGGTGCCGCCGCAGAACTCGGTGGAGTCGTTGCCGAACTTCAGCACGCGGACCTGGTCGCCGTAGTTCTCGCCGAAGAGCGCGATGGCGCCGGTTTCGATGCCCTGGTCGTAGCTCATCACCCGGGCGTCGCGGGGCGAGGCACGCCAGATGGCGGCGTTCACCCAGGCTTCGACTTTCTCGATCTCCTCGGGCGTCAGCGCCTGCGGATGCTGGAAGTCGAAGCGCGTGCGCTCCACGTCCACCATCGAGCCCTTTTGCTGCACGTGGGGGCCGAGCACCGCTCTGAGCGCGCTGTGCAGGAGGTGGGTCGCCGTGTGGTTGCGGCGAATCAGGAGGCGGCGCTCCTTGTCCACGTCCAGCCGCACCTTCTGGCCGGCCTTGATCGTGCCCTTCACGAGTTTCGCTAAGTGCACGTGCACGTCGTCGGCCTTCTGCGTGTCGAGGATCTGGGCCTCGCCGGTTTCGGTCTTGGCCGTGCCCACGTCGCCCACCTGGCCGCCCGATTCGCCGTAGAAGGGCGTGCGGTCGGTGACGAGCAGGAACTCGGTGCCCCCGCCCGCCACGGTCTCAGGCGCGTTTTCGCCCACGGTGAGGCGGACGATCTTGCCCTCGGAGCTCATCTCTTCGTAGCCACGAAAGTCGGTGGTCGAGGCGCCCTTGGCGGCGAGCTCGAGCTTAGGCGCAGCCCCCGAGGCGCCGACCGACTTGCGGCCCTGGCGCGAGATCTCCTGGTGCTCCTCGAAATGCTTCTCGTAGCCCTGGTCGTCGATCTTCAGGCCGCGATCCGCGGCGTGGGCGCGCACGATTTCGAGCGGCACGCCGTGCGAGGTGACGAGATCAAAGGTGAGCTTCGCGGGGAGGGTGGCCCCCTTCGAGAGGCGTACCGTCTCGACATCCAGGAGCTCGATGCCCTTGCGGATGATGGGCTCGAACTCGCGCACCTCGGTCTGGAACTTCTGGATCGTGGCGTCGCGATTTTTGCCGAGGTGGTCGTAGTAGGGCCCCATCGTGCGGATGGTCTCTTCCACGAGCGGGATCAGATCCGTCTTGGCCTTGGCCTTCACGGCGAGCGCGATGCATTTCCGGATCAGGCGCCGCGGAATATAGCCCTGGCCTTCGTTCGAGGGGAACACGCCCTCAGACAGGATGAAGGTCGAGGCCTTCACGTGGTCGGCGAGGATGCGGAACTCCCGGATGCCCATGCCGGGACCGGCGAAGCGTTCTTGCGCGGCCTTCAGCACCGACGAAAGCAGGTCCGTCTCGTAGGCGCTCTCCACGTCGTTCATCACCATGGCCATGCGCTCAAGCCCCGAGCCCGTGTCGACGCTCTTGAGCGGCAGGGGCTCGAACTTGCCGGGCCCGAGCTTGTTGTATTGCATGAATACGCCGGCGTTCCAGATCTCGATGTAACGGCCGGTGGTCACCCACTCGTCGCCGTGTTTGTAGGCGGGGCCGAACTTCTCGCCGCAGTCGAAGAAGACCTCGGTGCAGGGGCCGCAGGGGCCGGTCTCGCCGGCGGGGCCCCAGAAGTTGTCTTGTCCCAGGGAGAGGATGTGGTCGCGCGCGATCCCGGCCTTCTCCCAGTACTTGGCGCTTTCCTCGTCGGGCGGGAGGTTCTGCTTCGGGTCGCCGCCGTACACGGTCACCCAGAGGCGGTTTTTGTCGAAGCCCAGGCGGTCCACGAGCAGCTCGTAGGCCAGGCTCACCGCGCCCTCTTTGTAGTAGTCGCCGATCGACCAGGAGCCCAGCATCTCGAACAAAGTGAGATGGTGCCGGTCGCCCACGTCGTCGATGTCCTTGGTGCGAATGCAGGGCTGCACGTTGGCGAGCCGGGGCTTCGGCGGCTGGGCCTTGCCCAGGAAGTAACGCTTCAGCGGTGCCATGCCCGAGTTGATGAAGAGCAGGGTGGGGTCACCCTTCGGGATCAGCGACGAGCCGCCGATGCGGAGGTGGTCTTTGTCTTCAAAGAATTTCAGGAACCGCTCGCGGATCTCGTGGCTGGAGAGCTTTTTCATGGCTCCCCAAGAACTAGCATAGGTGCGGCGCGGCGGGGAAGGGTCGGCGCCCGGCCCTGGGTCGGTTCAGGCCGATGCTGATGCCGACGCCTGCTTGGCGGGCCGCTCGACCGCCCTGCGCAGCCGATCGCGAAGTGCGCGGAGCCCCCGCCGCAGCGTCACGAACACCCGGGCCTTCAGCGTTGGGCGGAACCACCAGGTAGTGATGAGCGGGACCGTGGAGGTGTGCCAGCGGGTCTTGAAGTCGGTGACGTGGAAGCCCTTGTGGATGGCTCGGACGCCCGACTCACGCGCCCGCTGATAGAGGCGGGCGTTCAGCTGCTGCCCGGGTTTGGCGTGCTCCCACTGGCGGTCGAACTCGGATTTGAGGGAGTCCACACGGTCGCCCGAGCGGAAATTCAGCAGGAATCCCGCCATGCGCTGGTCCGGCCCCCAGAGCACCTTGAGCCAAAGCCCGCCCCGGGCCGCGGCATCGCGCGCCACCTCGGTGTAGAACCGGCGGGAGCTTTCCTCTTGAAAAGTGCCCGTGCCGGCCATTCCCTGCCAGCTCGCGCAGGAAACGCGCGTGAGCTCGGGTAAAAGCTCTTCCAAGCGCTCGGGCCGGGTCACGAACTCCGGCGTGAGGCCGAGCTTCTCGGCTCGGTTCTTCGCCTGGCGGGTCTCGCCGCGGAAGTTCCGCGACTTCTTCGCGAGAAAGGTCTCCCATTGCTCCAGCACATCGAGCACGTAATCCGAGCCCACGAATTCGCGCAGGTGGAGGGCCAGGGGGTCGGCGGCCAAAACCGCGAGCTCGCGCGAGGTCTCGGGCGCGTAGGCCGCGCGGACCAGCTCCGGGCCCGAGGGCAGCTCGCGAAGCCAGTCGGTGAATCGTGCCATCACCGCGGCCCGCCGGCCGGGCCGGGCTAGGAGCCCCGACTCGGGCATGTGGTCGTTGCGGAGGACTTCCCACTCCCGGAAAGGGAAAACCATCAGACGGCGATGGCGGGTTTCCTCGAAAAGAAGGAGAGCATCGAGCTGGCCCGCGTCGCTCCACGCGGCGACGGCGTGAAGATCCAGACCGGAGCCGAACTCGCGGAGCCAGGCCAGTACCCAGCTCGGACCGCTGAAACGCGGGGCCGTGGTCGCGGACTCGTGCAGATCCCGCCACTGCGGCTCGATCTCCGCAAGTCGCTCTACGCTGTGGATCTGCTCGAATCGGACGTTCATGCGCCGCTAGTCCTTTCTTCGGCGCGGGGGCCGCTGGAAGACGATTACCACAGAGAATGACGCATAGCATTATTTAGGTCCGGGATTGTATATCGAATCAGTTTAGTGGCCGCGATCTAGCGCACTAGCCAGCGGTAGGCGAGGTGCCGCCAGAGCTTCCGAGGCAGGCTGTGCTTCAAAGGCGGGGGAAGCGGCCTGTTCGTTCCTGGAAGTGCTTTGGCGTAGCCGCGTTTCTCGCCCGGGTGGGCCAAGCGGATCCAGCCTTCGCGCTCGTACAGGGCGATCGCGGCGCTGCTGTATTCATGCGCCGAGAGCTGCAGCTCCCTGAAGCCCGCGTCGGCCATTCGCCTTTCGAAATCGCGGAGTAGAAACCTGCCGTAGCCCTTCCCCTGGGCCCGGGGATCCACCGCGATCTGTTCGAGCCAGGCCACGCCTTCGCCGTGATGCCGGTTCGCCATCCAATAGCCCACGACCTCGCCTCCTGATTCCAGAACGATGGTGTCCTCGAGATAGTTCCGGAGCGCGTAGGACATCATCCCATTCGAGACCTCGCTCAAGGTCGAGCGGCAGATCGTGGCAAGTGCGGGCCAGTCGGAGATCCGGCAGAGGTGCGTGGAAGGAACCAGGGGCATGTGGCCCGTCTAGCGGGCGCGACGCCCGCCGTCAATCCGCGGCGCCGCCGACGAGGAAGGCGCCGTAGGGGGAATCGCGGTCCAGTTGGGGAAAAATGGGGGAGTCGCCGGCGCGCAGGTTCCACATCCAGGGCTCGATCGAGGACCCCGGCGCCACGTAGGTGAGGGTGTGCGTGCGGCTGCCCGAGAGGTTCGGGTGGAGCACCTGATTCCAGTCCACGACGTAGCCCGAAGGATCGACCTCGTCGGCCACCACCGTCTCCTCATCCACCACCGTCTCCTCAGCGGTTTCTTCGGCGAGGTCGGCGGCCCGCCCGGCCGGATGCTCGCCCGTTCGTGCCGCGAGCCTGCGGGCGCGGAGACAGCCCGACTGCGCGAACAGCGGGTAGGAGGCGCGGCGGACTCCAGTGATGAGCCCGCGCAGCTCCGCGCTGAGGCTGCCCGTGGCGTTGAGCTGGTTCTGGAGCACATTGAGGCGGCGGCGAAGCGCCATGCCGCGGGCCTCCGGACGGCGAAGCTGATCAGCCACTGCGACCGAGGACTGGAAGACCTCCACAACGATGGGAGTGGTGAGGGGAGCATCGGTCTCAGGGTTCGGCTCTTCCTCGCCGGCTGCTTCGGCAGCTGGGGGGAGGGCCGCGAGGGCCTCGATCAGCCGCTCCCGCGCGGCGCGCGTGCGCGTCTCGGCCCGGCGGAGCTCGCCTGGGGTCCGGAGCCGGCAGTCCGGGTCGAAGGCCAGGGCCTGAGCGGCCGGCATGGAAGCGAGGATCATGACACCGAGCACCAGATGGAGGCGGTTGTTCATCTTGGTTTCTCCCTTAGGAATAGCCTGAGGTAATGCGATGCGCCAACCGAGTGACACTAAATGTCTTGATTAAGTCATTGAAAGAAATGGAGAAAAAACAGGCAGGTACGGGGACCTCAAAGCTAGGAGTGGAGCCGACGGCCGGGCTTGAACCGGCGACCTGCGCTTTACGAAAGCGCTGCTCTACCACTGAGCTACGTCGGCGAA
>JADZFF010000061.1 GCA_020850015.1 Bdellovibrionales bacterium
GGCCCGCAGGCTGGCGATTTGATGAGAAGCCGATGATCAAGTGCGATCATCTGCGCCCCCCCCCCACGAAGACTTCGCGGAATCTCTTCGCGAGTTCAGCCGCCGCCTGGCTCAGTCCGGACGCTTCCGAAGCCCCCTTCTCCCGACCGGAGAAAGATTGACGCCTTGCGCTAAAGTCAAGTAACTCCTCCCTTTTCTGCTTTAGACTAATATTCTCAAGTAAATAGGTGACCTGGACGATACATTATCACCAGGAGACTCGTCTTATGGCCGAACAGAAAACAGAGTCAGGCGTGGGCTACAAACGCCGCTGGCTGCTCATCAACCCGCGCTTCCAGCTGATCATGCTGGCCTACTCGGTGGGCCTCGCCGCCTTGGCGATCGGCATCTTCTACGGCGCCAACCTGCTCTTCTTTTCGGACTTCTACGCGAAGGGCGAATCGCTGGGCCTGCCGCGCGACCACGTCTTCTTCCAGTTCATCGACATGCAAAAGGGCCGCATGAACTGGATCTACGTGCTGACCTCGCTCGTGGTCCTGGGCACCATGTGTATCGCGGGCCTGATCATGTCGCACCGGGTGGCCGGCCCCCTGTACCGCATGCGCAACCACATGACCGCCGTTGCCGACGGCAAGACCACCGCCGACCTGACTTTCCGCAAAGGCGACTTCTTCCAGGAGCTCCCCGGCCTCTACAACGCCCAGAAAACGACCCTCATGAAGGGCTCGGGCAAGAAGAGTCGCGCCGCCTAGAAATTTTCCGTTCCTGTGTGTGTTCCGAAGGCCCGCGGTGTGTTCCCGCGGGCCTTCGTTTTGCAGCGCCGCCGGGATGATCCATCGCCTCCTCCGCCCTTTCCTCCGCTGCCCCTGCTGCGCCCGCGACTGCGCGCCGAGATCGCTGCTCTGCGAGCTCTGCTCGCGGGGCCTCCTGCCCGCGCCTCCCCTCTGCCCGCGATGCGGCCAACCCGCGGCGGCGGGGGAGCACGAGCCCGCCTGCCCCCTGCCGTGGCGGAGGCTCAGGCTCCTCGATGGCCTCGGCGCGCGTTACCTCGCGGTGGGTTCCGGCCACGAGGCTCTGAAAAGATGGAAGTACCGCGGCGGGAGCTGGCTACGTGACGAGCTCCTCCAGGCGCGTGCCGCAGACCGCAAGCTCTGGCGCGACTGGCAACCCGAGGCCCTGGTGCCCGTGCCGCAGGGAAGCTGGCGCGCCTGGCGCTTGGGGCGCAGCCCGGCCATGGAGCTCGCCGCCTGGATCGCGCGCGAGACCGGCATCCCCCTGCGCGCCGACCTTCTCCAGCACGCCGGTCCGAACGACGGGCTCGCGGCCCGAAGCCTGGCCATGGGGAGCGAACGCTGGGAAACGCGCCCACTGATGACCTTGGGACCCGGAACCATCCCCCGACGCGCTCTACTCGTGGATGACGTGATGACCACCGGCTCTACGCTCGTCTGGGCGGCCCGCTGCCTCAGGAGCGGAGGCGCTGGATCGGTGTTCGGCTACTGCCTGGGGATCCGCCCGGGCCGTCAGAGCGGTCCGGAGGCCGAAATCTCGGGGCTACGGTCCAGGCCCGGCGATTCGGAGGTCAACGGGGTGCCTGGCATGCCGCGCGACTCCGCCGAGTGATCCGCCGCTTCTTCTTGAACCGGCTCTTCTTCGGCGAGCTCCGCGGGCCGGCCGTTCTCCCAGGCCCCGGCGAACCAGCAGCCCGTGAGCTGGCGCACCTGTTCCAGCGCCGCGCCAGGTCCGAAAGCGTCCGTGAGAAACACGAGAGCCGCGTCGGCTTCGCGTTTCTCGCCCGCGGGGCCGTGCGGCTGCAGAACGGCCTCTCCTCCGGAGGCGAAAGCACCTTCCAGGTAACGGACCGACTCCCCGCTCACGGAGGAGCCGAACTCGGTGCCTTCGCCCAGCCACTCGGGCTGCCCGAACATGCGGGTCAAGGCCTGTTTGATGCGCCGGAGCCGTTTCGCGATCGCGTGATTGTCCTCGCCCTCCTCGGGCGCGAGGAAGGTCGTCCACAGACTGCGCGCGCCGGAGAGGTACCCGAACACGTGGCGGTCGTCCTCCTGGCCCGCCTCGCGCGAGAGGGCGCTGTAGAATCCCTCGCGCACTCCCTGGCCGAAGGCGCGCGAATGCTCGAAGAGCACCTGGAGCGCGCCCACCGTTTTCCATTTGCGGGCAACGTCGGCGGCGGTGCTGTCAGTTTTCTTCTTGGAGCCCCAGGGCAGCACGGCGAAGCCCAGTCCTTCCACGGTTCTCGTTTCGCCCCACGGAGAGGCCACGACGACTTTCCAGGCCGGAAGCTCCTCCCCGGAGGCGAGCAGCACGGAGGAGAGCCCCTCCGCCCGGGCTCGAACCTGAGTCAGCGGCACACCCTCGATTCGGCGCAGGGACCCCGAGGCGAGCAGGCGGCGGCGAAGCTCGTCCTCGAGCGCTAGAAGATCCGTGCCGACATGAAGCTCCCGATCCGCCGAGAGCAGCCGCTCGGCGCCCCAGAGCTCGGCACGCGCCGAGACCGCCTGCGATTCCTTGGACCAGCGCGGGGCGCGGAAGGACTTGTTCCTGAACTCCCGCAGGAAGATCCCCTCGCGGGCAGGACCGGCCGCGAGATCCCAGGCGCTCGTAAGCCTAGCCAGGCACTCCCAGGCGCCCGCCAGCGCCGAGCCCCCGGGTTCGCCCTCGCCCTGCGCCTCGGCGTCCGATCCAGGCGGCAGGCCAAGCGCGGGCAAGGGCGCTCGCAAACCGCCCGCCGAGCCGCTCACCCAGGTGACGGGGTGGCCCGCCCGCGCGGCGAAGGCCGCCGATGCGAGCGCCGCCCAGCCGTCTCCCGTCACGACGACGGGCTGGAACGCGGGATCCTGTGTAACAGCGGTAGGATTCGGCGAAGAGGTCATCGATCTAGCTCCCCATGAGCTCCTGATGCAGAGCTTTGACCCCATCATCCACGCGCGGGGTGGGGACCGCAACCGTGATGGCCAGGCCGGTCATGACGCCACGTGACGCCTCGATGTTTTCCCGGGCCAGGACCTCGAAGACTCGGCTGAGAAGGCGGGGGTCCTGCGTGACGTTTTCGCCCAGGACTGAAAGAGGGGCCAGCCCCGAGTCGATGCGGAAGCTTTTCACGAAGCCGTCGATCTGGAGCTGATTGAAGCGGTGCTGGCATTCAGCCCGCCACTCTTCGCCGATGAAGAAGCTCATCTCCATGCCGCCGAACACGGGCACGAGCGGGGTGACCCCCATCTCGGCCAGAGCGTCCCAGACAGTGCCCAGGAGGGAAGGGCGCTGAAGCGTGACCTGGCAGAACACGCGCCCCGAGTCAGCCGTGACGGCCGTGATCTTCCCGCTCTCCATTTTCGTTCTCCTTTCGCCCGGGGGCGGCGGGCCCACCCGGGTTCCCTCTGGCCGCCGGTCTGGCAGGCCGAGGCTGTTCAATACCCTGAGCGGCATCCCGAACTTTCGCGACAGGTACACGCAGCGCGAATGCAGCACGCCCGCGCCCCGCTGCGCGAGCTCGCACATGAGATCATAGGAAATCTGCGGCAGGAAATGTGCCTCCCGCACAAGCCGTGGGTCGGCGGAGTACACGCCGTCGACGTCGGTGTAGATCTCGCAGACGTCGGCCTTGAGCGCGATCGCGAGCCCCACGGCCGTGGTGTCGGAACCGCCACGGCCAAGCGTCGTGATCTCCTTGGCCTCGCTCACGCCCTGAAAACCCGCCACGATCACCACCTGCCCGCGGTCCAGGGCCTCCTGGATGCGGTTTCCCGTGATGCGCAGGATGCGCGCGCGGCGGTGGTGGCCGTCCGTGATGATCCCACTCTGCGAGCCCGTGAGCGACACCGCGGGCACGCTCTCGGCCGCGAGCGCCATGCTCAGGAGCGCCATCGAGATGCGCTCGCCCGTGCTGAGCAACATGTCCACCTCGCGATAGGGCGGGTTAGCGTTCACCTGGGAGGCGAGCTTCAGGAGCTCGTCCGTGGTGTGGCCCATGGCTGAAACCACCACCACGAGGCGGTTGCCCTCGGCGCGCGTGCGCGCGATCCATTCCGCCACCGCGCGGATGCGCTCGGGCGTAGCGACGGAGGTGCCACCGTATTTCTGGACGAGGAATGCCATCCGGGCCTCAAGCTAACACGCGCGTCGGGCCGGTTCCAGGCTTCGAAACGGGGCTCAGATTCCCTCGACGCGCGAAGCGGCGCGGGCCGCCTCGCGATTTTCGAGCGTCAGGGCCGAGACCGTCGAGGCGTCCGCGTGCGCAGAGGCCTGGACTGTTGAGAATACGCGGTCGGCCGGGAGCGGAAGCCGCAGCTCCGCGCCCTCGCGCAAGAACGCATAGGGCGAAAGCCCGTTCAGCTCCTGAAGCGGCTCCACACGCACGCCGAAGCGCCGCGCGATGCGGGCCAGGGTGTCGCCTGGGCGCACGCGGTACGAACGGAAATCCACGGAGCGCGCGAACTCCGGATGATGATAAGCGGCCTGGAACCGATCGCGCGCCGAGGCCGGTAGGCGGAGACTCACGGAGTCCACGCCCGGAGGCGAGCACCAGCGGAGGAGCTCGGGGTTCAACCGCTTCAGCTCCTGGTAGGCCAGGCCGGCGGCGCGCGCCACTTTGAGCAGGTCCACAGGACCGTCCACGCGCACATGGAGCGTGTCGCCGTGCCAGGCGTCCTCGGCTCCCGGGCGCGAGTAGCTCGCGCGGAAACCGTAGGCCTGCCGATTCTTGCCTATGATCGCCGCGGCGAAAAGCTTGGGCACGTACTCGCGAGTCTCTCGCGAGAGGCGCGGGCGCCGGATCAGGGACCAGTAGTCGCGCGTTCGGGTCTCGCGCAGGGCGCGTTCCACGCGATTCTCGCCGGCGTTGTAACCGGCGGCCGCGAGCTCCCAGCTGCCGAACTGGCGGTAGAGCTCCGAGAGGTACCGTGCCGCCGCCCTCGTGCTCTTGCGCACGTCGCGGCGCTCGTCGAGCCACCAGTCGATCCGGAGCCCAAAGCGCCGGCCCGTGCCGGAGATGAACTGCCAGGGCCCCACGGCGTCGGCGTGGGAGGTGGCGTGGAAACTGAACCCGCTTTCGATGAGCGAGAGATAGAGGAGGTCCTCGGGCAGGGATTCACGTCGCAGGATAGGCAGGATCTCGGGGGCCATGTACTCCGCGCGCTCGAGCCAGCGCTCGAAATGCTCGCGCCCCCGCCCCGTGAAATAGCGTACCCATTTCTCCACCTTCGCGTTCACGCGCACGGGCAGATCGAAATCCGTGCGGCGCAGCCTTACGCCGGCCACGCGCATGCCCTGATAGGGCCGATCGGGCGGAATCGGGGCCGCCCGGGCGGTGCGAATGCGGTCGGACGCAGGGGTGCGGGCCGTTGCAGGGGCCTGGGGATCCGGCTCCCGCCGATATGCCGTCGGCGAGGCGATGGGCGCGCCGGGCGAATAGTGGGCCTCGTCCGCGGGAGCGGTGGCGCAGGCGGAAAGCAAAAGCGAGCAAAGCACGAGCGCGCCGCGGGTACCGAAGCCCCAGGAAAACCGGCGCTGCTGCTGATAGACGCCATGTTGCGTCAAGCGTCTCAACCTTCCCTCTCCTGGGTGTCCCGCAAGGAGTCACCTCGTTCCGGGTCTCGGCGTCCCTGCCGAGCCCCATCAGTTTACTGACCCGGTCGAGGACGTGTCAAACCTCGGCTAGGCCGGCGCTGACCTTCGTTGGGCTCAACCGGCTCAATCTGCAGGGCCCGTGTTCCACGCTCCACCCGATCAGGCTCGGAGGAGATGGCCCACTGGAGGGGCTCCGGTACCGACGCCGCCTTGCCCTCGGGTTTCATGGAGGCCGTAGCGCGGCGCACCTCCACACCGGGCGCACGCACGTGATGGTGCCAGGCCAATGCCGCCAGCACGGCTCCGACTCCGATCCAAAAGATGTTTTCGCGCTTCATGCCGGTGGAGACACCCTCGTTGTCGTAACGGCATCCCAGGGTCATTATTTTTGTACTGATTTAGTCGGTATTCCATTTTTTTCAGGACTTACCGCGTCATAACGGTGTCATTGATTCCCAGTTTCTTGACGCTCTGGGGGCAATAAGGATCATGCATTGCATCAAGTTCATGTAATTACGACGGCACACTCCTGGCCCAGCCCTTGCTCTAGAGGCTCCCCCAGAACGCTGGTTCACGGATGAACCGGAGAAACCCGGAACCGAATCCGTCCCACGATGGGCAGCGCCGCAGGAGCCGCGGCGCTGATGGAATTCAAGGAGACGAAGCGTATGCAGTCCCCCCTCCGATCCCCTTCTCCCGGCCTCACGATACTCAGCCTGCTTACCGCACTGGGATCCGCCGCAAGCGTGTTCGCGCAGGAACCTGCGCTGGCGCCGCCCGGCGCGAACGCGTTCGCCGAGGCCTTGGCGGGACAGGCGGGCTTCGACCGCCTGGGCTCGGCGCTTCGCGATCTGCGCGCCCAGCCCGCGCTCGCGCGGCAGCTCCAGGGCGGCACGCTGGCCCTCGCGATCAGCCAGCGCGCGGCGCTCCCCGAAGTGGAAACCACGAAGTTCCAGGCCTACTACCGCGGCGTGGAGGTGCTGGGCGGCACCGTGCTTCACCATCGCCTCTCGGCCACGGGCGCGAGCACTGTGGAAGACCTCGTCGGCCGCTTCGACCTGGAGGTCCGCCCCACGCTGACTCCCGAGGCGGCCGCCGCGCTTGCGCGCGAAACCGCGGTGGAAGCTCTGGCCTCGCTCGGAGCCCGCGGTGAAGCGCAGATCACGGCCGCCCCAGGCCTGCGCGTGCTGCCCGCTCCCGAGGGCGCGGCCCGCCTGATCTACGCCGTGGGCGTGGAGGCGGCCGAGAACGAGGTGGGCGCTGAGGCCCCCGCCGAGATTCTCGTGGACGCGCACTCGGGAGAGATCGTGGCCGAGCTTCCGCGCATGATCGCGATCGCGGCCCCCCGCGTGCAGGTGCGGTCGGCGGCCACCGCCCCTCAGACGGTGGATGGCTCCGGCTCTCCGACCTGGGTGGACATGAGCCGCCTCGTGACCGTGGTGAAGAACGGCGCGACGCTTCCCGGCGCCGACGCCTCGGCGCGGCGGGCGAGCGCGAATGCCCAGCTCGCGCTCGCGTATTACCAGCGCGTGCACCGCAGGAACAGCTTCGACGCTCAGGGCTCCGACGCGGTGAGCGTGGTGCACTGGGGCCGCAGGATGGCCAACGCTGCCTGGGACCCGTCCAAGAAAATGATGTTCTACGGCGATGGCGACGGCATCGAAACCGGCGACTTTACCCTGTCGCGCGACGTCGCTGGCCACGAGTTCACGCATGCGGTCACCTCGCAGGCGGTGAAAAGCGGCAGCGCCCGGGGCTTCGTGTACATGGGCGAGTCGGGCGCGCTCGACGAGGCCACGGCCGACATCTTCGGCAAGCTCATGGTGAACGACGGCTCCTGGGTGATGGGGCGCGATCTCTTCCTCCAGAAGGACGGCGCCACGGTCGGGATCCGCGACATCGGGCGGCCGGGGAGCATGAGCGCGGCCTACCGCGACCCGGCCTCAGGCCAGATCGTGGAGCGCGCGTACCCGGCCCATATGCGGGAGCGTTTTCCCTCGAGCGGATCCTGCAACGCCTCGAACGACCGCTGCTGGGTCCACGTGAACTCCACCGTCTGGAGCCACGGGGCCTACCGGGTGATCCAGGCCGTGGGCCGCGCCACTGCGGAGCGCCTGTACTACGCCACGCTGACCCAGATGCTCACCCCGACCTCGGATTTCCGCCGGGCGAAGGATGCCACGCTCAGGATGTGCGGGATGCTGTACAGCTCCGCCACCTGCGGCAAGGTCCGTGCGGCGCTCGCGCAGGTGGGGCTGTGAGCGGATAAACTTATCAAAGGAGTGCGAAAACCCGCGAAAGCGGGTTTTCGTGCGATCAGGGGGGCGCGGGCCTGAAGAGGAAACTCTTCGGGCCCGCTACTTTTGACTACCGCAGGTCGCGCCGAACCCCTTCGGCCACGCGGTCCGCGAGCGCCATGACGGTAAGGTAAGGGTTCACCTCAACCGCCGCAGGAAAAAGGCTCGCGTCGGCGACATATACCCCGTCCAGCCCGTGAACCTTGCCCCAAGAGTCCGTTACCGAGCCCCCCGAATCGTCTCCCATTCTGCAGCCCCCCATGAGGTGTGCGGCCGACAAAGAAACCCTTCCCGGCAGGAAGAGCCGCTCATCGATCAGCTGACCGAGCTCCCTCCGGTCCCTGGCATGAAGAAAGAAATCAGACGAGCAGGGCGAGTGCATGCGCACCGCCCCAGCCTCGAAGAAAATCTCGGCGCTCGCGCGAACCGCATCCACGAGGGCGCGCCGGGTATTCTGCGTGAGCTTATAGTGCACCTTCGGGTTACCGGCCCGATCGATCACCACACGGTTGGACTCCAATGCATCGTCGATCGCCAATACCAGAATCATCTGCAATTTCTCGTAAGCCCCCAGCAGCTCGTCAACTTCCTTTCCCAGTCCGCTGAGGCTCTTCGAGAGAGTGAACGGAAAGTACATGCAGGTTTCGAGGATGAACCTGCCTGTCTCGGCGAACTCGTCGCAATAGAAACTCTTGGGATGACCGATCACGTTGGAGATCGGCGCCGGGTGCTCGGCCGCGAGAATCAGGGCCGGATGGCAAGTGAAGTATCTTCCAAGCGCGGGCGACAAGGCCTCGCCGAAGGACCGCAACAGAAGGGCTGGAGAGTTCACCGCACCCGCGCAGACCACGATCCTCTTGGCCCCGATTCGATGCTCTCCGGCCGGCCAGGGAGAGCGTGCGAGTCCGTGCTCCGGCGGCACCACCGTCACTTTCAGGGCATTTTTCTCGATACGGTCCACCCTGCAGAACGGGACCACCTCCACGCCCATGCCCTCAGCCTTCGGGATCTGCACCACTGCCGTCCCCTGCTTCGCGAGCTTCGCGCACCCGAGATTGCAGGTGCCCAGCCCTTCGCAGCCCTTGGTATTGACCGGAAATTGCGCCGACTTCCAACCCAAGGCCTGGCAGGCCCGGGAGAAAAGCCGGTTGTTGTCATTGAGCTCGTCCCAATCATTGAGGTGAACGTTGTTTTCCTGGATGTACCTCCGGTAGCGAGGCGCCAAATCAGCGGCGTTGATGCCCGTCACGCCCCAGCGATCCAGGACGTGGGAAGGTGCCTGAAGCGAAGTGCCGGTGTAAACCGTGGTTGATCCGCCCACCGCGCGAGCGAAGGCCAGGGTCATGTCCTGGCTCGCGGTCTGGAAGCCCCCCGATTCGAAGTAATACTTCTCCGCCATCGCGATTTCCCGGCGCGTATTGTCGGCCGCGGTGAAGCGCCCGCCCCAATCCAGAATCGCGATTCGGGCACCGTCTGCGCAAAGCGGCGCCAGCGCCTGCGCCACCGTTCCCCCACCCGCGCCAGAACCGACTATCACGACATCGTACTCGGCCAGAAAGGAGCTCATCGCTCGAACTCCTTGAGTCTGTACCCGATCTGCGGATAGACGGATTCCTGTCCATAGAGGCCCAGCCGGGTCAGGGTGTTAAGCCCCCAGAAACCTTTCCGGAGAATCGGAAATCTGGAGTTGAAGAGAGCGCGGAGCAGCCGCTCCCGCTGATTTTCGGCAAGACCAGGAAAAGACCGAAGAAACCGCACTCTTGCCGCAAGATCGAGGAACAGGAGGAACACCTTGAACTTGGCGCGCATCAGGAAAGGCTTCTGGCCAAGCGCCGAGTGTATCAATTCCAGTGACCGCCGCCTTCCGGCAGCATCCAGGCCGCGGCTCCTCGGCACTGTCGTCTCCTGCGCAGCCCTCAGCACTTCATCGAAGTATTGCCGCACGAAGCCCCCAGAATCATCGCGATCACGTCCGATGCGCGGTAGGAGTCGCGCCCTTCCGGCACGAAACGAGCGAGCGCTCTCAGGTCGTCGCCCGCCGTGAGCAATGCCGGCTCCAGAAACGAGTCCTCTCTCTGCTGCCCCAGGCCAATGTTGGCCATTAACGCGTTACATAGGCACTTGCGGCCCGCCGTATCCTCCACCTTTCCGCCCTTCCTCACGTAGTCGGCCACAGGCTCGGCCGGGCAACGGTAGATCACGCCCCCATCCGGCGCGGCCACCACCTGGCGCAGATAGCCGAGGTCGCACCTTCTCTCACGCAGCCCGTACACTTCGGGTTGGGAAAGCGTGCCTTCCAGCGGGAGGACCTTGAACGGAAAATCCGTGGGAGAAGCCAGCGGGTCGGTGAAGATCGACGCGCCGTTGCCCTCCGGCTTCCGTGCCCATTGGGCGATCACCGCGTTTCTCAGCCGGGCCGTAAGCCCGGATTCCTCGCAGAATGCGAACGCGGTTCCCACCTGAATTCCCTGCGCGCCGAGCGCGCGGGCCTCCTGCAACTTCTCCGCGGACCCATATCCCCCCGCGAGCCAGAACGGGATTTCCAGCGCCCGAAGCGCAGCGTAGTCCACGGAGTCTCTCTCCGAGTAGATGGGCTCCCCGGTAACGCCCAGGCGGAGCGGGCCGCGAGGCGGGGCGTTGTGCCCTCCCGCAGTAGGCCCCTCGATCACGAAGCCGTCGACTCTGCCGGTGGATTTGCGCGCCAGATGCGCCGCGAGCGTCGCAGAGGCCACGATCGCGAAGAAGGCAGGACGGCGGAGCATCCTCTTAGGCAGATCCGGAAAGACCAGATTCGGGTCGAATCGCATCTGGGGCGCGGTTCCCTTCACCTCACCGATCACCGCGGCTTTGATGGACACCTCCTTGTTCTCCGAGAAGGCGTCGAGCGCGCCCGGAATCTCCCTCGGGATTCCGGCGCCCATGAGCACCACATCGACTCCAGCCAACATCGCCCCGTAGAGTCCCGGGAGATTCGAGAACTGTACCTTCTCCATCAGGTTAATCCCGATCGGCCCCAGGCCCCCTTCCTTGGCGAGAAACACCTCCACGAAGCTGCCCACCACGGTGAGACGTAGAATGCTCATGGCCGAGGCAAGGTTAGGCATGGGGTTCAAGCGATAGCCCCGGCCTTCGGGACGCCCCTCCGGCAGGAAAAAATCCTCCAGGATCTTCCTCGCGATCTGCGGGTCCGGGAAACTCTCGAGAGCGCGCCGGATGTGCCCGCCCTCGTCTCCGTCCTGCAGCCGCCTCGCCATCACCGTGCCGATTCCCGTGCCGGACACAACGCCGAGCTGACCCGCCTCCGCCACGGCACGAGCGAGCCGCCAATCCGACACGCCGATACCCATTCCCCCCTGAATGATGGGACGACTGACCTCGGTCATTCTGGAAACATCGGCGGTGTCACTGGCTTGCATGCGCGGCATACTAGTCCCGTCCGAGGCTTAAACAAGGACAGTTTTGGGAACAATTAACTCAACCCCGGAGGTGGAGCAACTCATCCCTCGAACGGCAGGGAGGCGTCGAGATTCGTCCAAGAATGCGCTATGATCCGGCCCATGTCCAAGATTCCTCAGTTATTCGGTACAGGGCGCGTGGGAACCTGCATCAAGAAGAACGTGAGGGTCAACTCCACCGGAAAGGTGGAGGCTCAGGTCGTTCACCAGAACTCCAGTTGCAAGGCCATCTGCGGAGAGCGTGAGTTCACTTTCTGCAGCGATGGCTGCATGGCCTCTCTCAGACCGGGAATCACGGGCCCGCTCCCGGAGAACGCGATTCACGTCATTCAGGGCGTCACGATGGGCAACACGACTCTGGACGCCGCTCTCATCAGCGATACAAGCGACGGATCGCTGGTGACTTTTCTATGCCCGACCCTGGAGCAGCAGGCCGCGCTCAAGGAGCGCCTTCTTGCGCTAGGTCTCTCGGCCCGTGAAACCGAGGTAGCGCTTGCAGTGATGGCCGGGAACTCGCGGGCTGAGATCGCTTCGAGGCTTTCGATCTCGAAGGCCACGCTCAAGACACACCTCAATAACCTCTACCGCAAGCTGCCTCCGGAATTCGGAGAGGCGCTCAAAGCGCGTTCTGTGGCCCGACGGAGGCCCGCCGCCAGGTAACCGGGCAGAAAAGCGCGAGCTCAGTCCTTCAGCCAGTCGCCGAGCGAGCGAGCCTTGAGGTCCTCCTGCGTCACGACCCCCTTTTCAAAGACGTACGCGCTCACGAGCTCACTCGGCGTCACATCGAACGAGGGGTTCCAGGCCTGTGCGCCCGCCGGGCTCCAGCGCAACCCGCCCAGGCCGGCGGCGAGACCCAGGACCTCGGTTTCGGCACGGAGCTCCACGGGAATTTCGGCGCCCCCTGGGCATTGGGCGTCGAAGGTCGTGCGTGGGCCGGCGACGAAAAACGGAACCGAGTGAAACCTGCAGAGAACGGCGACTCCGTAGGTTCCCACCTTGTTCGCGAAGTCTCCGTTGTAGGCGATGCGGTCGGCGCCCACGATCGCCTTCTGTATCCGACCACTGCGCATGAGCGTGGCGGCCATGTTGTCGCAGATGATCGTGTACGGTATCCCGAGCTTCTCGAGCTCCCAGGCTGTGAGCCGTCCGCCCTGGAGGAGGGGTCGAGTTTCGTCCACATAGACGTGAATCTTCTTTCCGGACTCATGCGCCACTCGAATCACACCCAGGGCGGTGCCAATCCCCGCCGTAGCGAGGCCTCCGGCATTGCAGTGAGTGAGGACCGAGTCGCCATCCTCGATCAGCGGGGCGCCATTCCGGGCGATTCGCTCGCAAAGCTCCTGATCCTCCCTGAAGATCGACTCCGCCGTGGCGATGAAGCGGGCCAGACCCAGGGGAAGGCTTGCCATCATTCGATCGACGGCCGCCATGAGGTTGACGGCCGTGGGCCGGGCGCCCCGGAGCCGCACGCCTGCATCCCATACCTGATCCATCGGCGTTCCAGCGCGCCCGCACTCCGCGAGCGCCAAGGCCGCCGCCACTCCGATGAGCGGCGCTCCCCTGACCTTGAGCGCCTGAATCGCCTCGATCATCGCGTCCACGGACTCCACGCGCAGCCAACGCACCTCGTGGGGAAGAACCTGCTGGTCGAGAATCTCGAGCCGGCCCGGTTCGTACCTAATTCCAAGTGAAATCAACGGGAAAGTCATGACGCTCTGCGGCCCGCGCGCGCTCGCATCCCCCGGAGGAGCTCCAATTCGTCCGGAGCAAGATCCGTGGGCCCACCCAGCACGCATGCCGCCGTCAGAATCTGGCAGCTGTGCTCGAGCCGTTCGATCCCCGCATAGGCCTCGCTCAGCGACTCGCCCCAACTTACGGCACCATGCCGAGCCAGTACCATGACCCGGCTTTCGGGAAGGTAGGGCAGCAGACTTTCCCCCAGGGACGCGGCGGTGGGCGGAGCATAGGGCACCACAGGAATTCTCCCGGTTCCCAAGATGATTTCCGGCAGGCAGTTTCCGGGCAACTCTTTCAGGTTCGGGCGGGCGATGCTCCAGGCGATCGCGAAGGGCGGATGAGCATGAACCACCGCCCGCGCCTCCGGGCAGGCCTCGTAGATCGCCAAATGCAGGAGCCGCTCGCTCGAGGGCACCCCGGTCAATACGCGGTTTTCCACGTCGATCGTGGCCAAATCGGCCGGATTCAGAAACCCCTTGTGTGCTCCTGACGGAGTGATCAGAATTCGATCGTCGCTCATCCTCAGGCTGACGTTGCCGTCAGCGGACGCGATGAAATTGCGCGCATGAAGTCTGCGGCCGATCTCCACGATCGAGAGGCGCGCCACCTCCTCGACGTGCAGGCTCACGTAAGCTCCACGCTCTCACCCGGCCCAGGAGTCCAGGATCGCAACCCCCGCTCGAGCAGCCTCTGCTTGAGATCCGGGAGGTCGATCTGCGGCATGCCGAACCTTTCGCGCCAGATCTTGTGGGCCTCGAAGGCAATCACCCCTCCGACAGCCTGAGCCTTGAGAATCTCCGGAAGTTCGAGGGTGTCCTCTGGCTCCACGGCGGCGATCAGGGCGCTCACGGGTTTCTCTCCGAAAGCCTCCCGAATCCGGCTCGAGGTGGTCTTTCGGTGAAGCCCCTCGCCCATGTAAACCACGGGCGCGGCGATCTCGGGTGCCTCCACCCTGAATCCGAGCATGGGCTTGTGCCACGGCCCCAGGATCCCGTCGAGCGCGATCCCGGCAAGATGAAGGGGATGCGCGGCCAGTTTGGCCAGATACGAGAGTTTCGTGCGCCAGTCCTGAGGCAGGAGACCCATGTGGTCCCAACCAAACACCCGCACCTTCCATCCGGCGACCATGATGCTGTCTCCCGGCAGGACGGCATGAAAGGTGTCGGCCTCCACTCGGGACCGCCGCCTCAGATAGCGGCATACCGACTTCGATCCGACGATGCTCACTGGATCGCGTTCGGCGATCTTAAGATGTGATACGGCGCCAAGCACATGCTCCGGGTGGCCGTGGGTGATCAGGATCACCTTACTTCCACGACCCAGCTTCTGATCCGGCGCGGGATCGAAAACCAAGGGACTGAGCCTGCCCTTCTCGAGCGACTCCAACGTACAGCCGGACCACCCTTGGTATCGCATGCGCAGCCTCATGCGCCCTCCATTCAACACGAGGAGACTTCCGAGGCTTCACCCCCGGTTCGCCGCTCTTCCAGCTCTTCCTGCGCGTCCGGAGGCCTGCGATCCGGGATCTCCACATGGGCCGTCTTGTAAGCGCGTCCGTTCCGGTAGAGTCCCACCAGGAGCCGCACCGCATGCAGCGAAAACAGGGCGGATGGCTCGTGCCTGAGGAGATGAGCCATCACTCTCCGGATCGAGCGCCCGTAGTACTCGAACTGCAGCCGGTACAGCGCCTGTGCGGGCATCCGCGTGGGCAGAACGAAGTGCTGAAGATCGTAGAGCGCCGGATCGTGGGTCAGGAGATCCTTCCTGACCTGCCGGTAGAGCGGCGTGCCCGGGAAGGGCGTGAGCGGCGTGTACTCCGTGATCAGGATGGAGGGGCGCGCCTTCACGTATTGATCGATCTTCTCGAAATCCTCGCGCTGGAACCCGGGCTCCACCAGGAATCCCGCGCTCAGCTTGAACCCCAGCTCCTCCGCGATCCTCACGGCCTCATCGTTGACGTCCGCGCCCACCCGCTTGCCTGCGCGTTTCAAGGCCTTCTCGTCGATGGCCTCCAAACCGGACATGACGAGCGAGAGTCCCGCCTTCGCCCAGAGGGCGAAGACGTCCCTGTGCTGCACAATGGAGTCGGTTCGCGCATAGACGAAGTAGCGCTTCTTCACGCCAGCGGCGATCAGCATCTCAGCCACTTTCCGCATCCGCTCCGGATCGATGAAAGAGTGATCGTCGCAGAACACCACGAACTCCTCTTCCAGCGACCTGATCTCCTCGAACACCTTCTCCGCCGATCGGGGGATGAACCCGCCGTTGGAATAAACCCGCACGGAGCAGAAGATGCAGTGATGCGTGCATCCGAATGAAGTCCGTACCGCGGCACCCGATTTCTCGGTGAGATAGAAGTATTTCTTGCGGTACCTCTTCGTGAGACTGCGGTCCGGAAACGGATAGTCGTCCAGATGGGTGGGCAGGGACCGTGCCGCAGTGCGCGTCACCTTGCCGTGCCCAACCGGGATCGCGAGCCCGCTGATCGAGCTGTAGTCGGTTTCACCCCTTTCGCGCAGGGCGCAGATCTGCCTGAAGCTTTCCACGCCCTCGCCCACCACGATCAGGTCAACGACCGGATCCGCGAAGTCCTCCGGACGCATGGTGGGGTGATGCCCCCCTACCACCCTGAGGCAACGCGGATAACGATCACGCACCGTGCGCAGGACCTCTAGCGCGGTATTGCGATGGACGATCTCGGAGGTGACGCCCACGACGTCCGGCTCATACTCGTCGAGCGTTTTCTGGAGATCCCGGGGCGCGACCTCCATGTCCACCAACCTCACCTCATGGAGGCCTTTGACGCCCGCGCCGATGAGCTCAAGGCCCAATGGCTCCAACTTGGCGATGTGCCGAAGTCCGATGGTTTTGGGTTCGCAGGGAGGATTGACTAGAAGAATTCGCATGAGCCTGTCGCCTTTCTAATCGGATAACATGGCGACGTACGATGTTGAATGCGTGGAAGGCCTAAGAGTAAGGCTTTTTTTTCAAGAAAGAAAATACCGGGGAGGTGGAGCATACGCCGCGATATTGGGCGTGTGCTCCCGCAGGCTTCGTGAAGAGGCCTGTATCCTGCCGCCGGTGCATCCACCCAGCGGGTGGAGGCGAATGCGCTGCAGAGACAGCGCGCACTAGCGGTCCTCACGCACGATTGGCCACCTCAACCGCCTCGTGGTGCCGGCCCGGCCGGCGTGCGTCTCAAGTTCGAATGAACACACCCAGCCCGTCCTAGAATGAGGTCCGTGAAATGGTACATTCAACGGAGTCCTTCCCAAGAAGGATCGCGTGATTCCCAAATGCGAATCACGCCGCCGTCGAGCGGCCGCTGCGCGGCAGCGATCAATGAAGGTTTTTCGGGTCGAAGCGCTGGATGGCCTTGACGGTAGCGTGTGCGATGCGCCCCATGAGGCCTGGACCTCGCTCGATCTCTACCGCGTTTCCGTGACGAACAGCGTGACATACGACATTTTTTGTCACTCCAATTGAGGGATGAAGAGGCGCAGCATTTCTAGAACAGGGAGTGACTCAAAATGCGTTCTGCCAAACTGAGAACCGTTTCCAAGGCTGTTATGCTGGGATTCCTGCCCCTGCTCTTCATGGGTGCCTCGGGCAGCTGCGGGGGACCGGGCGAGATGTCGGAAGCGGGCAACGTGCCGGCTCTGCCGACGATCTGCGAGGAGAGTCACGGAATTCGAGTTCTCATCGACGAACTCGAGATCCTGCTTCGGCACGGCATCGACCAGGCGCGGGCGGGACGCCTGACCCCTGCCTACATCTCTGAGATGCGCACGGAGTTCCTCGCTCGGATAAACCAACTGCTGTCACCCGAGCTCCGGTACCGAATTGCCGCCGACCGCGCCTGCCTGTCGAGTGGACAGAAGACTCGCTGCCAACATCCTCCAGAGTTCACTGTCCCCGAACAGACCAGGCCGATTGACGTCCTCCATTGGGCCCACGTTCGCACAAACGCGCTCACCGATTCTACGGGACCCGCCACTATGTGCGGACCAGGACCCGCGTACCGAGAAGGAGATGGAGGAACCGTGCTCGTTGAAGACCCCTGCGCGAATCGCGTGAGACCAGGTGCAGCCGTCGAGCTGCTTGAGTCGCTTTCTGGCCTGAGGTCGTACTTCAATATCTTCTTCGAAGTCGCCCCTAGTGATTACCTCGTCCAAGAATTCCGAGACCGCGAAAGCGTGGTACTCGGGATCATCGATCAGCTCACGAGCGTGCGGGAAAACGGGGTCACGACCTATCTTGCCCTTCAGTGCAGCACCACGGAGGCCTTCGCGCTGCTTCGGGGCGCGACTCACGCGGGGCGGCGGGGCAAAAGCCACCCGGCCTATGCGGATCCGGTAAACGCAGAACGCCGAAGCCGCCAGGCACTGGCCGTCGCGCCGGGCTCGAACTCTGCGGACTCTGCGGATCCCGCGATCTAGCCTGCGGCTAATGCAGGTTTTTCGGATCGAAGCGCTGGATGGCTTCGACGGTAGCGCGGTCGAGCTCGTCGTCGGTGCCGAAGACGTCCTCGATGTGGTTGATCTCCATGAAAGTCTCACGCACTGCGGCGGCGAGATTTTTCAAGGAACGCTGGAAGTAGAGCCCGTGGAGCACGTCGTCGCCGAAGGACTTGCGGATCACCTGCTTCGCCGCGCGGAACCGCTCGTTGTCGGTGTAGGCGGATTCGTCGAGCACTTCGGCCTTCTCGCCGATCGCCTCCAGCGCGCGCTCGCGGAGATCCTGATCCGTCAGAACATAGGGCCCGACCTTGCGGAAGAGCTCCTCCGTGGCCTGCTGACGCTTCTCCGGATACACGCGGATGAATTTCTGGTTTTCCAGACGAGTGATAATGATCTTGCAGAGGGAACGAACGGTTTCGCGGTTCGTGGACACTACTCACCTCCCCGAGGGCTTGGGCCTGCGCGTCAATCGCGTCTGTACCCAGTGTAAGACCTCAAGGGTTTCGCGTACACGAAAAATCGCAGCAAAAATCCACACCACCGCGATTCCCTCCACCACCAGGAAACCTACTCGAAGCGCCCGGATGAGGGGAACCCCCGCCTTCCCCACCCATTCGGCGAGGAGGGAATCGGGTAGGACCCCCGCGAGCCAATCTTGCGTGGCCCAGCACACGGCACCCATGGCGCAGGCGATCATCCCATGCAGGAGGAAGGGGCCGAGAAGCGAAAAGGGGTTGAACCGCCCACCCGCCGCGCGCAGCTGGGCCCGCGCGGCCCAAAGCAGGTAGAGGGAGTTCAGGAGCGCCGCGAGGGAGGTACCGAGCGCCAGGGCCCAGAAACCGAAATGTCCCACGAGCGCCACATTCAAGACCGCGTTCGCCGCGATCGAAAGGCCGCTCGACACGACGGGCACTCGGGTGTTCTCCATCCCGTAGAAGACGGGCACCAGGATCTTCACCAGGGAATAGAAAACCAGGCCCGCGGCGTAGGCCGCGAGGGCCTGCGCGGTGGCGGCGGTGTCGGCCGGGCTGAAACGCCCGTACTCGAAGATGAGCTGGATGATCGGGCCGGAAAGGAATGCCAGACCCGCTGCGGCGGGAAGATTCAAGGCGAGCACGTGTCGAAGGGAGCTCTGCAGGCTCCTCTCGATGCCCTCCGGATCCTTCCTCACCCAGAGTCGAGACACCTCGGGCAGGAGCGCGGTGGCCATCGACACCCCGAAGATCCCGATCGGGAGCTGCATGAGCCGGAATGCGTAGTTGAGCCAGGAAACCGCGCCTTCGCCCTGGCCCGAGGCCAGGATGGCGTTCACCACGGTGTTCACTTGCGTGGCCGCCATCCCAAGCGTGGCCGGAGCCATGAGCGCCAGCATGCGGCGAAGGCCGGGGTCCTGATGCCAGACGCCGTCGGCCTGCGTGGGCGGCAACGGGCGGTACCCCGCCCTCCTCAGCGCCGGCAGCTGGCAGAAGGCCTGGGCCGCTCCGCCGATCACCACCCCGTAGGCCATGCCCTCGATCGGCGCGAAGCCGTAGCGGGGTAGCCACCAGGCCAAGAGCACGCCGCTCGCGATCGAGGCCGCGTTGAAGAGCGCCGAAGCCAGGGCCGGAAGAAAATAGACACCCCAGGAGTTCAGGAACCCCATGTAGGCTGCGGCGAGCGATACCAGAGGAAGGAAAAAGAACATGATCCGCGTGAGCGCGACCGTGAGTTCCCATTTGCCCGGAACCGCCCGGTAGCCCGAAGCCAGGGCATCCACGAGGAAAGGGGCGCACAGGGCGCCCAGGCCGGCGGCGATGATGCCTCCCCAACAGAGCACGCGCAGCACCCGGCGCGTGAGACGATAGGCCCGGGCCTCCCCTTCCTGCTCGCGCGACTTCACGAGCACGGGAATGAAGGAGGCGCTCATCGCGCCCTCGGCAAAGAGGTTGCGGAAGAGATTGGGAATCTTGAAGGCGATGTTGAAAGCGTCCATCGCGTGGCTCGCGCCGAAGAGGTAGGCGAACACCTGCTCGCGCACGAGGCCCAGCACGCGGCTGATGGCCACGGCGGCGCCCATGGCGCCCGCCGCTCGGAGCACTCCGTCCTTGCGCGGGGGCTGGCTCACGCCCCGAAGGTCTTGGAGACCCACTTCTCGATGCCTTCGTCGAGCTTCCCCTTGAAGGGCGCGGCCAGGAAGCTCAGCTGCGCCTCCACCACCATGACGCCTTCGCGGGCGCTCAGGGTGCCGTTGAACATCGCGGACTTCACCTCGACGGCGCGGTTCTTGGCGTCCTTCGAGAGGTCGAACTTCCCGATGGGGGTCTTGCTGAGGAAACGCTCGATGCCGCCCTGGATCTTCTCGTAGATCTCGTCAGCGGACTTGCCGGGGATCTTCACGTCTTTTTTGTAGCTGGGCATGCCCGGATTCTACTCCAGCAGGTCCACGTCCGCCAGATCCTGGCCCCAGTGCACCTCGTCCTCCGCGCGCACGTGCCACTGGATCACCCTGGCCTTCGCGGGAAGCGCGTGAGGCACGAGGGTCTGGAGGCTCTCCACGATAGCCAGGGCTTCGTGGCCCGGCACCTCCGCGCCCTTGCGGTAGAGAATCGCGCGGACCCGCCCTTTCACGAGCGCGGACAGGCGGAACACCTTGGCCTGCCCCGCGGGCCGGGGCGCGCGGCGGCGCACTGGCATCACCCATCCGCCCAGGCGCACCACCCAACGGCTTTCGCCCTCGGGGAAGGCGCAGAGGCGCAGGCGGCGCTTCGTTTCCGCCCCAAGAAGGATCCACCCCGATACGCCGGGGCGCCCCCCCTGCTCCCAGGTCCGGGGCGGGCCGTCCCAGCTCAGCGCGGCGGGATCCGCGTCCTGGATCCAGCGGTCGCCGCAGAACCACCGCGCCTCGGGCTCGGGAATCTCCACGGCCTTGGCTCCGCGCGCTCCGCCACGGCCAAGCCCGATCATCGAAAGCACGCGGGCGCCGCGCGCCTGGGGCGCCGGGATCCCGCCGCCCCCTTCCGCGAGCGCGCGGCAGAGCGCCACGGCCGCGCGCGCGAGCTCCGGAGGCGGCCCCAGTTCGGGAATGAATTCCTCATCCACGAAACCCGCGTGAAAAACACCCTGGCGCACCCAGGGATGCGAGAGAATCTCGGCCACGTAGCGCTCGTTCGTCTGAAGCGATCCCGCGATCCACACCTCGGATAGCACCTGGAGGGCGAGCTCCTGCGCGCGTTCGCGGGTGGGGCCGCCCACCCAAAGCGAACCCAGAAACCCGTCCGAGCGCGGCGGAACCTCCTGCCCCCCGGCCACGGCGAGATCGAGCTCGGCCTCGCCGGCCGACCCCCGCGCGCCGGGCTCGGACCAGCGAGTGCGTTCCGGAACCTCGAGCACCATGCCGGGCTGCGGAAGCTGCCTCAGGGCGTCTTCCGCGTAAAGTCTGACCGCCACGCCGCAGGCCCACTGGCGCTCGGGCTTGCGGCCGGGCGCAAGCTGGCGCCCCCGCTCGGTGTGCGCGGCGAGCTGCCAGGCAATGGCGCGCGTGCCGGCCACGCGTTCCCAGAGGTGGTAGCCCGTGTTCAAGCGCGCGAGACCCTCGATCAGGTGGAACCTCTCACCCTCGACAAGGAACTCCAGGCAACCCACGCCCAGGTAGCCGCAGCTCTCCAGGAAGGAAGCCGCGGCCGCTCGCATGGCGGGCTCCGCCTCCTCGATGCCCTGGCTCGGGCAGAACTCGATGATCTTCCGGCTGCGGTGGGTGAGCGAGGCGTCGAGGGTGGGAAAGAACTCCAGATGCCCGTCCGGCAGCCGGCAGAAGGGCTGCACCACCCGGCGCGCGCCCTCAAGGTAGCGCTCCACGAAGAACATGGCTTCGCCGAAGTTGAGGCGAAGCTGGTCGATCCAGAGCGGGAGCGCGCGGCGAAGCTCGTCCGTGTCCTGAACCACCCTCACCCCCACTCCGCCCGCGCTGCCCCTCAGGGACTTCAGCACCACTGGGCTATCCGTGGGAAGCTCCTCGATCAGGCGTTCCGTCTCCCGAAGGGACTGCACGGGCTCGAAGCTCAGCACCAGATGAGGCAGGCCCTGGCGGTCGGCCTCCGCGAGGAAGCTCAGCTTGTTGGCGAAAAGGCTCAGCACCTTGGGCGGCGGAGCCACCACGGCCAGACCCATCTCCTGGCCGATCCTCGAGAGCTCGGGCCGGTCGGCCCAGGGGCTCACCCCCGGATGGATGTAGGATTCCGAGGTGGAGGCGAGCGAACGCCCACCCAGACGCGGATCCGCGAAGGCGGAGAGCGCAACGCGCAGCTTGGCTTCGGCACCAGGGCTCGTGGGCAGCGGCACGTCGAGCCCCAGGTCCCCCGGCAGAAGGGCCCGGATGCCCTCGGCTTCGAGGTCGGCCGCGATCCGCCGCGAGACCCCGGGTGGGCCGAGCACGAGCGCGCGGGGGCTGGATTCGCCCCGGTTTTCGGCGAGGTTTTGTCTCATGTGAGGGGAATACCTGGGGACGTGAATCAGGGTAACGTGGGGCCGGCAAAATACAAATAGACAAACCTGCCGCCCCGAGCCGAGAGTCGGGCCCATGCGGGTTCCCGTCTCACTCACCGACCGCTTCGGCCCAGGCCCGGCCTACGCGGACCTGCTGACCGCGTGCGCGCTGGAGGAAGGGCTGCTGACTTCGGCCGAGGACCTCGCCTCGAGGCGTTTTCTGGCCCGGTCGGTGGTGCCCCACATCGAAACCCTTTCCCGCCTCTTCAACCGGCTCGACGACGCCACGCCGGGCGACCAGAACTACTGGCGCCACGCCTCCTCGCACTCCAAAAACCTGCGCCTGGCTTACTTCCTCGCCTTCCTTCCGCCGAATCAGTTCCGGATGGCCTCTGTGTGGAACGAGCTTCACCGGCTGGGGTTCCGCTTTCCCGAGGGGATGTTCCCGGAGGGCGGGTTTCGAGCGGTGGAGCTCGGCGCCGGGCCCGCGGCGGGCGCGAGCGGCATCGCGGCTGGCGAGGCGAACGGGCCGCTTGGGCTTCCCGCGCGCGGAGAATGGCAGCTCGTGGAGCGCGACCTCGCCGCGCTGAAGCTCGGCGAGCGCTGGCTCTCCTCCTTCTCTTCTTCGCAGGGGCTTTCCTGGCGGGCGCAGGGCCACCACCGTCGCGTGGAGCTCAAGGACGGATTCCTCCCCCCGGCCGCTCCGCGCTTCCACCTCTGGATCTCGAGCTTTTTCCTCAACGAGCTGAAGGAACCCTCGGATCGGATCGCCGAGGCGCTTTCCGCCTGTTGGGAGCGGCATCTGGAGGATGAGGGCCTGGCGATCCTGGTGGAGCCCGCGCTCCAGGCGCAGTCCCGACGTCTGCTGGAGATCCGCGCGGCGCTCCTGAAGCGCTGGGAGGACAACGAGCCCAAGGGGCGCAAGGCCCAGGGCCGGGCCCGCTTCCAGGTGCTTCTTCCCTGCCTCGGGCACCAGGCCTGCGGCGCGCTCGCGAAAGAAGACGACTGGTGCCACGAGCAGACGGAATGGTGGCGCCCGAACTATCTCCGCAAGCTCGACGAGCTCACCGGCCTCGACCGGCGTGCGCTCCCCTTCAGCTACCTCGTGGTGGCGCGCACGCGCCGCGCCCCCGCCGAGCTCCTGCCCGCGCTCGGCGCCTGGCCGTCGCCCTCCACCTACCGCCTCGTGAGCCCCTCGCACGCGGAGGGCAAGGACGCCGAGTTCTACCTCTGCGGCCAGGCAGGAAAACGCAGGGCCCGCTACCGCTACGAGAAAGAGGCCGGAAAGCCTCAGCGCGGCGACATCTTGCTGGAGGCCGAGCTCGTGGGCGCGCCCGAGGCCTCGCGCGTCCAAGCGCTCAGCCGGATCGTGTAAGGCGCCGGATGCAGCGAGCCCTCCAGGGCCCGCTCGCTCAGGAGCTTCGCGCCCGCCGCCTCGAGCGCGGCCGCCGCGGTTTCCCACTCCTCCCCACCCTGATTGGCCATCACGAAACACCCTCCCGGCCGCAGAAGGCTCCAGCCCTGGACGAGGGTTTCGGCCGTGCGGGCGGCCTCGGCGGCGGAAAGCCCCCAGGCCCGCGCCACGGACTCGTGAGTGAAGGGGAAGAACCAGGTGACGAGCTCGGCCGCTGACGCGGGCTGCGAGCGGAGATCGCCCGTGAGGTAGCGCGCGGCGACGGGGCTTCGGCCCTCCAGCGCGCGCGCGAAATGGGCAGCAAGCCCGCGCGGGCGCGTGAAGCCCGCGAGCCAGCGGTTCCCGAGAAGCTCCACCCCGGTGAGCTCCACCTCGCGCCCCGGGTAAGCACGCTCGATCCACGCCGCCAGGCCGCCCACGTAGCGCCAGCTCCACGCCCCGAGATCCAGGGCGCGCATGCGCGGCGGGGCTGCGCACGAGGCTGCGCTCGGAGGCGCGCCCGCATCGAGCAGATCGAGCACGCCCAGCGAGGCCTCCCAGGTACGGGGGGCCCAGGCGTCCGCGAACCGGGCCAGCCCGTAACGGAGCGCGAGCTCGCGCCCCCGCTCCGTGGGCGGCACCCAGGCGGCGGGTCGCTCCGAGTACCGGCGGCCGTCGGGGCCGAAGATCGACTGGAGGATCATTTCTTTTCGCGCAGCATGCGCTCGATCTCGTCGGCGTCGACCTGCTGGCGCGCTCCGCCGAATGCCCGCAGCGTGGCTTCGAGGCGGTTGACGAGGATATCGTGTTCCTCGGCCGTTTCCTCGCCGTGGTGCTGAAGCAGGTGCTTCACGGTGGTGAGCGCGTCCCAGAGGCTCCCCACGGCCTTGCGGATCTGCGGACGTTTCTCGGCCGTGACGCCCTTCATCGCGATCTCCTCGCCCAGGCGGGCGATGTGGGCGATCTTCGGGAGCGAGAGCTGCTGAGCGGTGCCTCGAATCGCGATCATGCGGTCCGAGAAAACGGAGAACATCCCCCGGTTCTTCTCCATGTCGGCCTCGATCTGCCGAAGCGTCTCCTCCGCGGTGACCGCGAAGCCCCCCAGCTCGGCGATGAATTCCTGGATGCCCGAAACGGTCACTGCAGCACTCCCTTCTTGAGAAGCGCGCCGTAGACCTTGCTCTGCACCTGCGCGAGGGTGAAAGGCTTCACGAGATAGTCGTCGACGCCGCACTGGATGGCCTGCACGACGAGCTCCTTGGTGCTCTCCGCGGTGACCATCAGGAACACCAGGGCCTTGAGAGAATCGTTTCCGCGGATGAACTTCAGCAGATCGAGCCCGGTGGTGGGCACCATGTGCCAGTCACAGAGCACCACCTGGTAAGGCTGCTCCTTCAGGCAAGCCTGCGCCTCCTCGGCGCTCGCGGCGAGCGTCACCTTCTGGAAGCCGAACTGTTTCAAGATGTCGCGAACCTGAACACGCATGGTGTTCACGTCGTCGACGACGAGCACATTCACATCCGTCAGCAGCACAGGAGGAAGTTTACCCCAACTTGACAGTTTCAATGCCAGTCGAATAGCGTCGGCGCCCGGGGAAATGGTTTTGAAATGTTGATGCTACGCGCCGCAGCAACCTTCGTCGGCCTGCTGTCACTGCCCCTGAGTTCCGTTGCTGTCGCGGCGCACCTTCAGCCGGAGCAATGGCCCAAGACGGTGCTTCGGGCCCGCGATCACGCACGCACCCTGGCCGACTGGGAACACGGAGGTTGGAGCCTCGGCGCCGTGGCGGAGCGTCTGGTCCGCTCGCCCAACCCGCAGTCCGAGACCCGCCGTTTCTGCGCCTCCCTGGAGCGGCTCGAAGACGAGAATCTCGCGGTATTCGACAGCATGATCCGGGGCGAATCCCTGCGGCTCGACTCACCTTGCCAATCGCGGTTGCGCTCGAGGCTCGAGCGGCACTGGGAGCGCGAGGCCGAGGAGCTCGAACGGCGCGAAGGCCCGATCGGCGCGCCAATCGCGCTGAGGAGTATCCAGGTGCCCGTGGCGGCCCCTGATGGCCCCGTGCTTTTCCGCGGAGGGCTGGGCTCGCGGCAGGTAGCCCTCACCTTCGACGACGGCCCGGACGGCGAGCGCACGGGCCGCCTGCTGCTGGCCCTGGAGGAGTGGGGCGCGCGGGCGACGTTCTTCGCCACGGGCCAGGGAGCGCAGCGATTCCCGGGGTGGATCCAGAAGACGCTTCGAGCGGGCCACACGGTAGGCTCGCACACCCTGACGCACGCCCTGCTCACGAAGCTCAACGCCGAGGAAGCAAGGCGCGAGATCCGCGGAGGGCTCCTCAGCGTGCTCGAGGCGGCTCCGCCCGGTTTCCCGGCGGCGGCCTTCTTCCGCTTTCCCTACGGCTCGCGCACGGGCCGGCTCCAGGAGTTGGTGCGCACGGAGGGCATGGCCACCTTCTTCTGGAACATGGACTCGCTCGACTGGAAGATCCGCACGGCCCCGGAACTCCTGGCGCGCGTGAAGCAGGAGCTGGAGTGGCGCGACGGGGGAATCCTGATCTTCCATGAAACGCTCGAGCAGAGCGTGCTGGCCCTTCCCTACGTTCTCAAGTGGCTCAGCCAGAACGGCTGGGAAACGGCCGTGTTCGTCAATTCGGGCGGCGGGCGATCAGCCGAGCCACCGCGTCTTTCCCGTCATTGACCTCTTCGTAAACCAGCACCTCGAGGTCCGCGAAAAGCCTGCGCAGCTCGCCTTGCTCGAGCAGGTAGTCGCGCGGGATCCCGTGCCCATCCGGATTGCGAAGCTGGTCCACCGTGTGGTTCTCGAAAACCACCACCCCGCCGGGCTTGAGACCGCGCTGGATCTGGGGGATCAGGCTGCGCTGGAGGTACTGGATGTCGAGGATCACCTCGTAAGCCCCGGGTTGGATGACGTAGTCGCGGAGGTCGGCGTTGATGGCGCGGATCGGGACGTTGTGCTCGCGCGCCAGCCGCCTCGCCTTGCGGAGGGCGACGTCTGAGATGTCCACGCCGTCCACCTGGAAACCCTTTTGCGCGAGGTAGACGGCGTTGCGGCCCTCTCCCATCGCGATGTCGAGGGCGCGCCCCACCGGCAGCAGCTCCACATGCTTCTTCAGGAACTCGGCAGGGTCTTTCCCGAAGACGTAGGTATGCGTGCTGAAGAGCGCGTCCCAGCGGCTGCGGTCCTCCTCGGCGTCGTCGCCCGTGACTTGCTGATAGACATTGCCCGCGCCCGGGCGCAGGGATGAGTCGGCCGTCTCCACCTGCGGACGCAGGGCCAGGGAGAAACGAATGGCGAGAAACGCGCCCGCCCCCGCAATTGACACGGCTAGCAACGCACGATAGATCTGGGAAACACCTTTTATGTTCGGCATTTCGGGCGAGCACCTACTTATTCTTGGGATCATCCTACTCGTTTTCGGTCCGCGGCGTCTACCGCAGGTCGGACATACCGTGGGCAAGACGATCCGAAATTTCCGGGAGGCGCTGTCCGGAGTCCAGGAGCCGAAGTTCCGGAAGCTCTCCGACGCCGAC
Organism: Bdellovibrionales bacterium; assembly: GCA_020850015.1. Taxonomy (GTDB): domain Bacteria; phylum Bdellovibrionota; class UBA1018; order UBA1018; family JADZFF01; genus JADZFF01. Next base: position 26,938 of record JADZFF010000061.1, read on the forward strand.
GAACCCAGGAAACCAGGCTCCTTTTCCGACGCCTGAATCTCGTCCTTTCACCTTGAAATGGGCCTTGGCCGGGGGCTACCGTAGGAAACGCATGAACCATCCCCTCCTCGACGAGAAGAATTTCACGAAATACCTCAATCGCCACGAGATCGAGGCGGCCGTTCAGTACCTCGCGAATCGGATCAACGAGGAGTACGTCGACAAGAACGTGCTGCTGGTGGTGGTGCTCAAGGGGGGCTTCCTTTTCGCGGCCGACCTCATGCGGCACCTGAAGGTGGAGGCCGAGGTGGAGTTCGTGCGGCTGAGCCGTCAGGGCAAGGACCGCACGGGATCGGGCACGGTGACCATCGTGAAGGACGTCTCGGCGGATCTCCGCGGGCGCCACGTGATCATCCTCGAGCAGATCATCGACAGCGGCCGCACGCTGAAGTTCCTCTACGACCGCATCAAGAGCGCCGGGCCCGCCAGCGTGGAGGTGGTGACACTTCTCGACAAGGAGCAGAAACGCGTCGTGGATGTGCCCGTGAAGTACGTGGGCAAGAAGATCGACGACCAGTTCCTCGTGGGCTACGGCCTCGATCTCGAAGAGAGCTGCCGGAACCTCCCAGATATCTACTATCTGAAGTACCCGAACTGAATCGGGTGGTCAGGCAGACTGGCAGTCTGGCAGCTGTTACGGCCCAGGATTCTGAGTAAGCCGGTAGATCATGGCTCCGAGCTGGTCCGCTTGCGCGGACTGCGCCTGTTCGTTTCGGAGTTCCAGGATGGCCTGCACTTCCCGGAGCGAGCCCAGTGCCATGCCGTAGAAGCGCCTTCTATCCGGCCGAGTGAGCTTGCCCGAGCCTTCCGCCAGATTGAGCGCCACGCTGAGAACCGCCCGCTGCAGCTGATCGCGGTAGGGCTCCGGCATCTTCAGGCCCTGGCAGCTGGCGTGAAGCTCTTTGGCCAGCTGGTACGTGCGGAAATTGGAAAGCATTTTGTTTCCCTCCTTTGGGAGTCTTTTTGGGTCCTCACTTGAGTGAGACCCAAAAAGACTCCCAAAGGAGGGAAACCACCCATGAAATCATTCCGCACGCTCTAATTGGCCAAAAAGCTCTGCAAAAACTGCCAGGGCTTGAAGGTGGGAATCGTCGTCCGCGATCAGCTGGAGTGTGCAGCGCTGAGCATCGTACTCAATCTGGCCGAGGGCTCAGCCAAGCCCACCGAACGGGACAGGATGAAGTTCTACTTCACAGCCCTGGGTTCACTCCGGGAAGTGCAGGCCATCCTGGAAATCTACGATCACGATGCGCAGTCCGCGCAAGCGGACCAGCTCGGAGCTAGTCTCTACCGACTCTGTCACAGCAACGGTCACCGAGACAGGAACCGAGACCGAGACTTGAGACTGAGACCGCTCTGAGGTTACGGCGCGACGCGCGCGACGTCGTTCATCAGCTCGATCATGGACTGGTAGGCCGTGAAGGCGTCCATGGACTCGCCGCTGTCGCCGTGAGTGCCGCCCGAGCCCAGGTGATTCCAATTCGAGGACACCTCGTCGAAACAGCGGCGCAGCTGCGCGGATCGGTGAGCCGAGTCAACCGCCGTCGGGTACCAGCTCACGGATTCGCCGTTGTTCTTCACGCAGACGATCCCGATGGTGCCCTTGATGGTGTCGATCCCGCCGGTCAGAGGGCTGCCCAGGCCAGGACCAGTGCCCGGCCCCCCCGGCGCAACCGGGTCAACGACGCCGGCAAAGACCGGAGCCGCGAGCAGGGAAAGCATGGCGGCCGCGCTCAGGACCGAGCGGACCGCGGACCGGAGGTGATGACCCAGAAGTTGCGCGAGGCTCAGGCGAAGGTTCGACATAGCTTCGGAGAACTACCCGAAGATGACGCTTGGTGTCAACGATAACGCCGCACTGCGTTACATGTCGGCTAACTTACTGAAATGTCCTGACTTACCGGCTCGGACATGAGTTCGTCCAAGGCCTGCGCCACGCTCAGTTCCCCGATCAGCACCCGGTGCACGCGCTCGAAGATGGGGACATGCAGTCGGCGTTCGCGGGAAAAAACCCAGACCGTGCGGGCCGTCTGGATGCCCTCGGCGGTGGAGCCTAACTCCTCCAGGATCGCGTCGAGGCTGAGGCCCTGGGCAAGTCCAAGCCCTACCCGGTAGTTCCGGCTCAGTGGGGAGGTGCAGGTTGCGATCACGTCGCCCACGCCGGCAAGCCCCAGGAAGGAGCTTTGCTGCCCTCCGAAGGCAGTGCCCAGGCGGACCATCTCGCTGATGCCCCGGGCGATGAGCATGGCCCGCGCGTTCTCTCCAAGCCCCAGCCCGTCGAGCCATCCCGAGGCGATGGCGATCACGTTCTTGAGGGTGCCCGCCCACTCCACCCCGATGACGTCCGTGCCGCCGTAGACGCGGAACTTCGACGTGGAGAGAATCTCTTGGCCGGCCTCCACGACTTCGCGAAAACGGGAGGCCACCACCGTGGCCGCGGGCTTGCCCGTGGCGATCTCGTGCGCGAGATTCGGCCCCGAGATCACCCCCACGCGCGGACAGGGAATCTCTTCCTCGAGCACCACGGAGATGCGTTTCAGGCTCTCCGACTCCACGCCCTTCGTGGCGTGCAGGAGCACTTCGGAACCGGTGAAAAAACGCGCGGCCTCGCGGGCGCGCTCGCGACAGGCCTTCGCGGGCAGGGCCCAGATCACGGCGTGCACCCCCCCGTCGAACACCCGCTCGAAGTCGTGGAGCGCACGAATGCGCGCGTTGAGCTTGATGTCAGGCAGGTACTTGGGGTGGGAGCGCGTGGCGTTCACCGCGCGCACGCTCTCCTCGTCGCGCAGCCAGACGCGCACCTCCGGGCAGTTCTCGGCCGCGAGGTTCGCGAGCACGGTGCCCCAGCTCCCGCCGCCGATGACGGCGATCGTCGATTTACGCCAGAAATCCCTTTTCATCGAGCTCCCCGGGGGCGCGCGGCCGGTCGGTGCTGGACAGGAAAGAGATCCCATAGCCCGACAGCCGGTTGCGGTAGTAATAAAGAAGGTTCATGTCCTCGGTCCAGACTGCACCATCTTGAATCTTCACGATCGAGGCGTCGTGCAGCAGGCCCAGGTGCGAAATTCCGTCCTTCACCCAGGCTTCGGTGTTCTCGGTCATCAGCTCCTCGCTGAGATGGAGCCGGCCCTGCTTGGCCAGGTCGAGCACGGCCCGATGCAGGCGGGCGGCCTCCTCCATGAAGGCGTCGGTGCGGAGCGAGCGCTGCGGCCGCGTGAGCCTGAGGAAACGGAACAAGTCCAGTTCGGGGTACTTCCTCCGAAGCGCGCTGAAGAAGGAGAAGGCCACGAGATGCGAACTGAGCACGGTGTTCTCGCGATAATAGCGCTCCACGAGCTTGCGTCCCAGTCGATGGGTGTACTCCTGGTCCCTCTGCAGGTCAGTCCTTAGCTCGCCGCCCGTCGTGAGCCAGCGTTGCGGGTCGATGCTGGTGCCGTTCGGGCCGATCGAGCGGCCCTCCTCGTCCACGAAATTGCCGAAGATGTCGAGGGGCCGGCCGATGCGGGCGGTGATCCCGGTCTGCGAACCGAAGAGATTCCAGAAGAACTTCGCCGTGCGTGCGAGGGGAAGGCTCTCCTCCGAGGGAGTGGGCCCGCCGTAGCGGTGCTGGCCGAGCTGCTCCAGGTACTGCTCCACGAGGCTCTTGGCCTCGAGCACGAAGTGGTAGCTCGTGACCATCGGCACCACGTAGACGTTGGGTTTCTGCTTACCGGCCTGGAGGTTGTGGATCTGCGCTTGCAACCCCGTGCCGAGCAGCCCGAGCTTGGGCTTGTACTCGAGCGCGCCGTCGCGCGAGCGGCCCCCGCCCGGGAAGAAGATGGAGTGGATCCCCTGCTCCAGGATGCGCGTGCTGTAGTTCTTGAGCGCCGCCTTGTAGATCGGGTTGCCCTTTTGGCGGTCCACCGTGTAGGCGCCGAGATTGCTCATGAAGAACCCGAGCAAGGGGTTCGAGAAGAGGTTCAGGCCGGCGCCGTAGGCGAAGGGCGGCAATCCCATCAGATAAATGATGTAGCCGATCAGCAAGCTGTCGACGTTGCTCTGGTGCGTCGGCACGAGCAGGATCGTGCCTTTCCGCGCGAGCTTCTGGAGATGGGGGATCTGCCCCACGATCCTGAGGCGCGAAGCGAGGCTCTCCGTCATGCCCCAGGGCAGGAAGCGGCGCACGCTCGCGGCGTTCAGGAGCCAGCTGAAACCGTAGGGCACGAGCCGCGTCGCCACCCAATAGATGCTCGGGTTGAAGTGGCCGCCGATTTCGTGCGCGTAGTGTTTGATCACCGCCCGCGTGAGCTCGCCCCGGTCCGCCTCGGCCGAGTTCCGACGGAGGCCCGACTGAACCTTGCCCCAGAGCGCGCGATCGCGCATGCGACGGGGCGCGGTCGGGAGCGCCGCAAGCCCGCCTTTCGCCTCGCGCCGGATGCGGGTGCGCTCCTGGTAATAAGCCTCGCTCAGCAGCCACTCGTGGGAATCGGGTTTCACCTCAGCGAAGCTGCGGGACACGACGTCCTTCAGGATGTCCGGAAGCTGGGCGTTAAGGTCGTGAAGCGGCCCGCGAGGGATGGGCCCCTGCTCGAAGCGGATGGCCGGATGGCTGCCCGTTTTCCGGTTGACGGGCTCTTCGGTGGCGCGAATCGTGTGCACGTCGCCCCAGGTTAGCGCAGGGCCTTGGGCAAGACCACCAGCAAGGAACCCGAGCGCAGGGTGATTTCGCACCGCCCCGCAAGCGCCTCGTTGCTCAGCCCATGGGAGGAGCCCGCGAGCCGGGCGTTTCGAAGCGGGTACCTCAGGCC
>JADZFF010000062.1 GCA_020850015.1 Bdellovibrionales bacterium
CAAGCAGGCACAGAAGGACGACGTGCGGGAGCACCCTCTGGCGCGCGCGGCGATGAACGGACTGTTCCGGACGCCCACCGAGCTTCAGGCCTGGCTGAACGCGAATCCCGCCGCTTCGACTTTCTAGCTAGTTTCTAGCGCGAGCCAGGCCGGCGAACCCCGCTCAGTTGCAGGGCGAGGGCAGCGAGTCCGACACCGCGAGGCGCAGGCGGGCCTGGATCACGCGTCGGCCCGACTCCCGATGGATCACGTGGAGGTCCAGATCCTGCTCGGCGCGCCCTTCGGGGCGCGTATCGGAGCGAAGCCAGTCGTTCAGGCCATCGCGGAAAATGAGCCCAACCTGGGGTCCGCGTTGGTAGTCGCGTCCCGCGGAGTTCAGTGCCAGAGGCTCCCCGATCGGGGCGCCAGACGAAGCGTCGCGCGCCTGGGCGCTTCCCGAAACGTCGGTGTGCAGACTCCAGGGTTTGGCGTCGATGAAAACATGCGCCTTCCGGGGGCGGTTGCTGGGCAGGGGCAGCCGCTCGGTGTTTTCAAAGCGGCCGGCGACGGGGTTCCACTCCAGGCGCACCCAGATCCGGCAGCTTCGGCGGTTGGGCCCGTCGGTGAGCCAGCCCAGGCCGACGCGCAGGGACTCGGAGCCCACCATCGCCGGAGCGGTTCCCGCTGTGGGGTCCTCTCCGGGCTGCGGGAGGGCCTGCTCTTCGATTCCCGGAAGCGGGTTGCGGCCGGATTCCTTCTCGATGCCGGAGCTGGGCTCGGAGCCCTTGCAGGAGGCAAGGCCCATCAGGGCGACAAGCACGAGTGACTTCCTGGATCGACTGGACCGAATCATGGCGACCTCCGGTGGGCCCTGTATAGCGCCCCGAGGAATATCTGACAATATGCGTCAAAACAAAGAAGGGGGGTCTCTGAGGGTCACATGCCGTACATCAGCACGGGCTCGGGGTGGTAGGCGTTCTGTTCCACGCGCATATGGACCTGGGCCTTGAGCCGAAGGAGCACGGTGGTTTCCGGGCGGGACGACTCCTCGATCTGCGTCCGGATGCGATGGTCCGTGGGGCGAAGGTAGGGGGCCAGGTCGTCGGCCGAGGGTCGGCATTCCATGGCGGTCCGCGACTCCTCCAGGCCTTCGCAGTAGGCCAGAACAATGCGGTCCTGGCCCGGGGCCTCGATGGTGAAGGTCACGCGATTCAGGAAGCTCAGGTCGGCGCCGGGGGGGCTTACGAGCTCGATCCTGAACCGCTGAACGAACAGCAGGTCGAGGTACTCCGGATTCGTGTAGTCCGTGCCGAGTCCCGCGAGCTTGCGGAAGTCCACGAGCTCCTCGTCGAAATGCAGGAAGGACTCAAGCGGAGCGCCCAGGAGATCGCGGCCGGGCTCGGAGAACAGATAGTTCTTCTCGTCGTTGAAGGGGATGGTGGATTCGCAGCCCGTGGAGGCCAGGCCCAGGGTGAGTGCGGCGAGGGCCAGGGAGGACGCAATGAGGGTTGGCGCACGCATAGCGGGCGGAGATTAACGCAACGCGTTATTAGTGTCAAGGGGGGGGCTTCCCTCGGCATCCTGCTACGGGACAGTCCACTGGACTGATGAAAGCCCGGCTCCTGCCTCGCTTATTTCTTGATCCAGGCGGTGAGGGCGGACCGCATCACGACCTCGACCTTCATGGGGGTGCGGCGGACCCAGGCCCGGGGCACGAAGACCGTGTACCCACCCAGCGCGTAGCTCATGGGCACGAACACGGCCACGGTGTCGTCCCTGCGGGCGACCTCGGCGGGCAGGTCGGAAAGGTTCGAGCGCGTGAGCAGCCCGATGAACTGCAATCCCTGTCCGGACGGGGGCTCCACCACCACGACCTGGCTGTCCGCCTGGGCGTTCTGGCCGAAGTAATCCAGCAGGTCCTTGAAGGCGGAATAGACGCTCTTCACGAGCGGGACGTTCCGGAAGGGGAGCTCAAGAAGCGCGAACACCCTCGCAAGGACGGGCCAGCTCAGCAGGAATCCGAGCAGCATCAGGAGCAGGACCCCGAGGAGGATCCCCACGCCCGGGACCTCCAGCACCGAGGGCAGAGCCCAGGCGAACAGGCCCCTCGCGCCCCGGTCCACCAGGTTGAAAAACCAGAGGAGCACGTAGGCGGAGAGCACCACCGGGAGGCCGGCCACCAGGCCTCGGAAAAAGTATCGGGTCAGGCGCGTGATCATGTCCCTTACTTCTTCTCCAATACGGAGCAGGCGTCAAATCGCGCTTCGTAATGCCGCACGGGAGGCGCGGGATCGCCGAGGGGGCGCCAGGTGATCCGCGCGAAGGAGGGAAGCTGAACCCGCCCCGCGCGAGCGTGCTCGATCTCGGCCTCCGAGTCGTACTCAGGGCGGACATGGCGGTACTTGGCCAGGAGTCTGAGCCCTCGCGATTTCCCGAGCTGGTAGTGCTCGAGGAGCTTGAACTCCTTTCCAGGCGCCCGCTCGATGCGTTTAAGCTCCGTGAAGTCAGACTTCAGGAGCAGATAGACGTCGGTGCCCCCGGGTGCCTTTCTTTTCTTGGCCGGATTGCGCCGGGTGTCGGTCGGTTGAGGGTCCGGCCCAGCGGGTTCCCGGGTCCAGTGGATGCGGAAGTAGCGGTTTTCCGTCTCGACCAGGCGCACCTCCCCGTGAGTGGGCAGCTGGAGCGCGGTGCCGAACGCGAAGGTGGCCCAGGCCCGGCAGACATCCTCGAGCGCCCAGGCGAGCTCCTGGGTTTCCTTTTTGATCCGGCCCGCCGTCTCTTCGGAGGGCGGAGGATCGGCCTGGGTTTCGGGCGGCAGGGGCATGCAGCGGTTGGGGCCGGTGAGCCAGAGGTCGAACTCCACCTGGAGCCCCGGCGTGAGTGGTTTCACTTTCACCCGGGCGCAGCGGGCGTTGACCAACCTGCCGTCGGAGTAGGGGCCGAGCTTGGCGTTGAGCTCGGCCACGAACTTGTCGAGAGTCATGCCTTCCTCGGCGGGAACCTCGGGCGTGCCGGCCGCCTGCGGAGCCGGGGCGGGAACGGCTCCCGGCACGGTCGGAGCCTCGCCCTGCTTGGGCGGCTCGGCGGCCGAGGGGCTGAGGAGCTGCATCAACGCCTCTTCCTCGGAGGGGAGCTTCACGGCTTCCACGCCCGGGGGTGGCGCCGCGGGCTGCTGCTGTGGCGGACCTTTTTTCGGGCCCTTGCCCGCCTCGATCACGCCCTCGGGGATCACGTCGCGCCCTTTGCCCCCGACGTTGTCCGGAAGGTAGTCGATCTGCTCCTCCTGGAACTCCTCGCCGCCTTCCAGGGGCTGGGGATCGGGGTCCTTGGCCGAGGAAACGGAAGTGGTTCCCACGAGCAGCGCGCCCGCAGCGAGCAGGGCGGCGCCGGCGAGCCGGCGGAGAGGGGTTAAGCGGCTTCCTGTTGCGTGAATTGCCGGATCCATGGGTCCCGACTAAGATTCTCGCAGGAAATGGCGATGGCGGCAAAAGCGGCGGCGGTTAGGAGGATGGGGCTTCGTGCGGCGGGGCTCCTGCTCTCCGTCTGGCTTTGCGCTTCAGGCTCCCGCGCCGCGTACGCTGCCGGCGAGGCGCCCGGGCCCTCCTGGACCACCCGGCTCGATCTCGTGCAGCGCCGGTTCGAGGAGCGCGTTCGGCCCTTCCTCTCGTCGAAGTGCTACGACTGCCATTCCAGCCGAAGCTGGACTCCCTGGTACTCGTTTCTCCCGGGGGGCGCGGCGGGCATCGAGAAGGAGAGGGCGGAAGCGCTCGCGCGCCTCGATTTCACGAACGGGTTTCCCTTCGGCTCGCCTCTTGCGCCCATCGATCAGATCGAGAAGCTTCGCGATGTGGTCGCGGGCCGCGAGATGCCGCCTCCCTGGTACTGGGCCCTCACCCCGGGCTCTACCCTGACCGAGCTCGAAGAAACGGCCCTCTTCGAGTGGGCGACGGAGGCCGCGGAAATTCTTCGCGAAGGCCGGGCCAGGAAATCCAAACGCTGAGTTCTTGGCGGACCAGACGGTACCGGTTGCGCCCACCGGGGGCGGGGCGTACCGTCTTGAGGATGATCAACCGGGGATTTGCGCGAATTGGGGCTGGAATTCTTGCGGGCGCCGCAGTGGTCGCCTGCCTGAGCGCGCCCGCGCGCGGCGAGGAGACCTGCTGGAAGGGCGACCCAAAGGCGGCCGTGGTGGAGTGGACAGCTTACAAGTTCACGGAGAAGAAGCCCGTCACCGGGAAGCTCCTGCGCTTCAAGGCCACGGGCCCCGAACAAGGAAAGTCCGTGCTCGAGATCCTCAAACGCACCCAGTTCGACGTGGATCTCTCTTCCAGTGACACCGGCGACAAGGGGCGCGACACCAACCTCTTCGTGAATTTCTTCGAGCGCATGATGGGTCCGGTCCGAGGCAGCTTCATCGTGAAGGGCCGGATGCCGCCCCATGCCGTGCAGATGAAATTGAGCATGAACGGCCGGACTCGGGTGATTCCGATGGACTCCCAGGTCTCGTCCGAGGGCGTCCTCGAGCTCACGGGAAAGCTGGACATCCTGGAGTTCGGCGGCAAGGCCGCGTTTGAGCAGCTCAAGGCCGCCTGCGAAGCCCTTCACACGGGATCGGACGGAAAATCCGTGACCTGGTCCGAAGTGGGCCTCAGATTGAGGGCTCCCTTCTCGAAGTTCCCCTGTCCCGGCCCTATCTGACCTTACCTCGTTGATACAACAGGGCTTTTCGTCAGCGCCAGACTTTCCCTGACCTATTTGATGTGATGTTTCTCATCTGTTACAGTGCGATGCGTTAATTTCGCAGGCACCCGACAGGAGGGGATTCTTCATGCAACGCATTCTACTGGCCTCACTCGCGCTGGTTTTGGGCCTTTCTGCCGCGCCGGCCCAGGCGGACAACGACTCGCTTCATCGGGACTACGCGGCCTTTCAGGCGGCAAATCCGGGCAGCCGTCGGGCCCTCGGGCAGGCGGAGGTTGCGCACCTCTTTCGCCTCACCAAAGACCATCCCGTAGCGTCCCTTAGCGACGAGAACATCGCGAAGTACGACCCCACGGGCGAGATCGGCTACTGCTACGGACGCTCCATGGCCGCGCACCTGGCCGCGCGCCGGATGGGGCTCACCGAGCTCAGCGTGCGCAAGCTCTTCATCCTGGGCGACCTCCGTTCAGGCGTGGACCCCGAATGGCGTTTCCATGTCACAACGCTGGTTCGCTCCGTGAACGCCGGCGGGCTCGAGGAGTGGACCGCGGTCGACCCGATCTTCGCTGCGCCCATGACCGCTCGCACCTGGCTCGGGGCCGTGCGTGCCATCTGGGACCGCGAAGGGAAGTCGCGCGCCTACCTGACCTCGGCCGACGCCGTGCTGCCCGACGTTCGCCGCTTCCCGGCCCCCGAGGCCGAGACGGGTGACTCCATTATCGAGCTGAGCTTCACGCCCGAGGGCGCCGAAGGCTTCACCCGCTCGCCAGGGTACGGCGAGCGCGCCTACCGCTTGGGCGCGATCGCCGAGGAGATCCATTTCCTGCGCGCCTCCACGGAGGGCGCGATCGACGCCTTCGACTTCACCCGCATGGTGGTGGGCGGACCCTGGGAGTACGACTACCACGGCTACTTCGTGGATCTGCTTGCCGACCTCCTGGGCCGCCCCGCCTCTGACTTTGTCCCGCCCGCGGCAACCGAGACCGAGACGGAAACTGAGACCGAGCCTGTCACCGAGACGGCGTCGGTGACCGAGACGGTCATCGCTCCCCTCGGTCTCCGTTCCGTTCCGGGGTCGCGATGACCCCTCTGGCCTCGAAGCTCCTGGATCTCGCGCTTACGCCCGAGATCTTCGACTCCTGGGAAGTCGAGTCGGCGCAGACGCGCCAGGACGTGATCCGCGCTCGCCTCGGCGAATACGTGGATTACGCGCGTGAGCGCGTGCCCTACTGGGCCGAACGGCTGGCGTCCTACGATCCGAAGGCGGAGCATCCGCTCGCGGCGCTTCCTCCGCTCACGAGCGACGACCTTCGCCCGCTGCTTCCCCCGCAGGGCATGGGGCTCCTGGCCGATCCGAAGGCCGCGATCACCTACTTCCAGAGCGGTGGCACCACGGGCATGCCGAAAAGCGCGCTCTTCGGCGACGCCGAGATCGAAGCCCTGGCACAGCCCAACGCCCGCGGATTCTACGCCCTGGGCCTGCGGGGCGACGACCGCGTGGGTAATCAGTTTGCGGTGGGGGGGCTCTACATGACCTTCATCCACATCAACCGCATGCTGCAGCAGTACGGCTGCGCGAACTTCCCCTTCGCCAACAATACGCCGGTGGATTTCGTGCACACGGTGACCAAGCTCTTCAAGTTGAACGTGTTCACGGGCATCACGAGTGTTGTGCTCACGACGCTTCGTGGGCTCGCGGACATGGGACTCGACGGCATCAACATCCAGAAGGTCTTCTACGGCGGAGAGCACGTGTACGAAGCCGACAAGGAAGAGCTTCGCCGGAAGCTCGGTGTTGAGCTCATCGCGGCGCCGGGATACGGCACCGTCGACACCTGGTACATCGGCTATCAATGCCTGAAGACGCCCACGGGCGTCTTCCACGCGCACGACGACCAGACCTATATCGAGATCGTGAACGAGGACACCGGGCGCCACGCGGGGCCCGGCGAGATCGGCATGCTCTACGCCACGGCGTTCCCGCGCCGGGTGACTCCGGTGCTTCGCTACCGCGTGGGCGACCGCGCCGAGTGGTTGCCCGGGCATTGTACCTGCGGGCGCACCACACCTCTGTTCCGCCTCCATGGGCGCGGCGACGACGTGCTTCGCATCGGTTACGACTCCGTGGACTACGGCTTCGTTCAGGAGGCCGTGCTGGCGGTGCAGGGGCTCTCGGGCACGGTGCAGATGCGCAAGC
>JADZFF010000063.1 GCA_020850015.1 Bdellovibrionales bacterium
CACCCAGTTGTCGCCGAAGACCAGGCTCAGCTGCTCGGTGGAGCACTCGTCGTCGGTGCGGGCGCTTCTCAAGCTCACGAAAAAGTGGGGGTCATAGGCCTCGAAGCGGGGGCGAAGGCTGTCGTTCAGCACGTCCTCGAGCGCCAGGCGGTGGATGCCGAAGATTTCTCCCAGCGCCTTGAGCGTTTCGACGTTTCCGAGCCCCGTGACGTGCATCCAGGTCACGGCGTGCGTTCCCCGCGCGGTGCCGCCGTCGCCGGGCGTGGCGTCTTTCTTCTGGAAGACCTGATCGGGCCCATAGGCGATCAGCTCCATCGACGTGGCAAGAGAGGACGGATCCGCCTGAAGCGTGCCGGGCGCCGCGCCTGGGATGCGGGGCTTGCGGCTCCGTTTCTTTTTCGCCTTTCGGGCGGGGAGTTTCGGCACGTCGCGCGAGTTCCTCGTAATCCCAGTTTCGCCCGGGTCGGTCGTCTGGTCACCCGGCAGCGATTGCCGGGCGCGGGCCCTCGGCCCGGCGTGGCATTCTGAGAGACGGATGGAGCCGTCGGCCGAATACCTCCGTTCCCTCTTTCTTCCGATGGACACGCCCGCGCGCGTGGCTTCCGTAGTGGGTCTCGCCTTCGGGCTTCTGGTGCTGCGCTATTTCCTGGGTGTCGGGCTCGCGCGCTTGCTCGCGAGAGGGCGCGGGCTCACGGCGTCTCGGCGCCAGCTCCGGAGCGAGCTTCTCTGGTCCATCGCCGCATCCGCCGCGTTGGCCGGCCTCGTGGCCGCGGGTGTTCAGGCCTATGAGTCGGGCTGGACCCTCCTGTACTTCGAAGTCGCCGAAAGAGGCTGGGGATATCTGGCTGCGAGCTTCGGGATCGTGCTGCTCGTGCACGAGACCTACTACTACTGGGTGCACCGGCTGCTGCACCTCGATCTTTTTTACCGGCTCCTGCATCGGCATCATCACCAGTTCGTGACGCCAGGACCCTGGGCCGCCTTCAGTTTTCACCCCCTCGAGGCGGCGGTTTCGCATGCCGTGTTACCCGCGCTGCTCCTGTTGATCCCCCTGCACCCCGCGGTGATCTGCGCCTACCTGTTGTGGATGGCGGTCTCGGGCGCGGTGAACCATCTGGGCGCGGAGCTCTACCCCTCCGTGGCCGACGGCCGCTCATGGGCCTCGCGGTTCGCGCGCGCGGCGGTCGGCCGGACCTTCATCGGCGCCACGCACCACTCGCAGCATCACCGGCTGTATCGCTACAACTACGGGCTCGCGCTTACGCTCTGGGACCGCGTGGCGGGCACCCAGCACCCGGAGTTCGACGCCGACTTCGACGCGGCTTCGCGCGGGCCCGTCAGCGGCCCTACCCCGGACGTCCAGACCTCGCCGTCTCAGATCGCCGCTTCGGCTTCCATGTCGGAGTAGGGCGCAGGCGTTCCCGCGCACCCGGCCCGCACCGAGGAGAGCGCCTCGGACTGAGCTGCCTGGCCGGCGCCCTCAGAGCGTCGGCTTCTTGCCCACCATCTGCTCGGGCACGACGTGTTTGGTAAAGTCTGCATCGGAAAGGTGCCCCAGCTTCACGGCCGCCTGGCGGAGCGTGAGCCCTTCCTTGTGCGCCTTCTTCGCGATCTCGGCCGCCTTGTCGTAGCCGATCACGGGGTTCAAGGCAGTGACGAGCATGAGCGAGTTGTCCAGGAGCTCCTTGATCCGCTCGGGGGAGGGTTCGATGCCGCGCGCGCAGTGCAGGTCGAAGCTCTCTGAGGCGTCGCCGAGCAGGCGGGCCGAGACGAGCAGGTTGTGCGCGATCAGGGGCTTGAATACGTTGAGCTCGAAGTGTCCGTTCATGGCGCCGATGTTCAGAGCAACGTCGTTGCCCATCACCTGGGCGCAGACCATGGTGAGCGCCTCGCACTGCGTGGGGTTCACCTTGCCCGGCATGATCGACGAGCCGGGCTCGTTGTCGGGGATGATGATCTCGCCGATGCCGCAGCGGGGGCCCGAGGCCAGGAGGCGCACGTCGTTCGCGATCTTGAAGAGGGCCGAGGCCGCCGTCTTGAGTGCGCCGTGGGTCGACACGAAGGCCTCGTGCCCCGCCATGTATGCGAACTTGTTCTTGGCTGTGACGATGGGCAGGCCGCTGAGTTTGGCGATGTGCGCGGCCACCTTCAGGTCGTAGCCCTCAGGCACGTTGAGGCCCGTGCCCACGGCCGAGCCCCCGAGCGGAATCTCGGCGAGCTGGGGGAGCGTGTTCTCGATCGACTGGACGGCGTAGGCCAGCTGCGTGGCGTAGCCGCTGAACTCCTGGCCGAGCGTGAGGGGCGTGGCGTCCATGAGATGGGTGCGGCCGATCTTCACGATGTCCATGAAGGCCCGGGCCTTCGCCGTCAAAGTGGCCTGCAGCGCCTTGAGCTTCGGGAGCGTCGTGCGGGTCACCATCTCGTAGGCCGCGATGTGCATGGCCGTGGGGTAGGTGTCGTTCGACGACTGCGACTTGTTCACGTCGTCGTTGGGGTGGATGGGTTTCTTCGACCCCACCTCGCCGCCCGCGATCTGGATGGCGCGGTTGGAGATCACCTCGTTGGCGTTCATGTTCGACTGCGTGCCGGAGCCCGTCTGCCAGATCACGAGCGGGAACTCGGCGTCGTGTTTGCCCTCGAGGATCTCGTCGCACACGCGCGCGATGAGATCGGCCTTGTCCTTGGGAAGGACGCCACAATCGAGGTTCGCGGCCGCCGCCGCTTTTTTCAGCACGGCGAAGCCCCGGACCACCTCGATCGGCATGCGCTGATCCAGGCCGCCGATCTTGAAGTTATTGATGGAACGCTGGGTCTGCGCGCCCCAGAGGCTCTGGGCCGGGACCTTCACTTCACCCATGGTGTCTTTTTCAATGCGGAATGATTGGGGCATGCGCGCACGCTACCAAAGAAGGGCGCGCCCGGGGAAGGGGGGTGATGGGGGGCGGATCAGGACGAGCGGGGCGACGAGGGCAGGGCGTCACGCTCCACCGAGCGGCGTGGGGCCCGGCGGGCAGGGGGTGCGGACCGCTGAGTCCTCGGCGGCTTCGATTCCACCGCCTTTGCGGTCTTCCGCCCAGGGCGCTTAACCGTTCGAGGCGCCGGTGCCTCCACGCGCTCCAGGCGCGCCGGCCCGGTGGAGGCCGAGGTGCGGTCCAGATCCGGAGGCGGCTCGTTCGAGGGCACGCCCGCGATCTCGTTCTTCAGTCGCGTGTAGAGCTTGATGTACCGGCTCATCACGTGTTTCGAGTAATCTTTCGGCCAGATCTTCCGGTCGAGCGCGCGGTTCACGTTTTTCGGGCCCATGTTGTAGGCGCTCAGGTACAGGCGTCCGTGGTCGTCGAATTTCGTGCGCAGGTGCGCCAGGTAGGCCGCGCCCAGCTGGATGTTCACCACCGGGTCCCTCAGCGATTCTTTGCCCCTCCAGGGCATGTGGTAGCGCTCGGCGATCCACTTCGCGGTGCTTTCGCGAAGCTGCATCATGCCCACCTCGCCCACGGGCCCCTTGGCGTCCGGGCGGAAGGCGCTCTCGCCGTCGATCACGGCCATGATGAAGATGGGGTCGAAGCCGTAACGCCGGCTCTCGAACAGAATCGTCTGCGCGATGTCGTCAGAGGACTTCTTCCAGCGGCTGGCGAGCTTGCGGGCCACCTGCGCGCCGATGAACTCCTCGATGTTTCCGGTGAGCTCGCCGTTGCGGACCACGCTGCCGTCATAGTGTTTGCCCAGCAGCTCCCGCGCGTGGGTGAGACGGTTCTCGGTGTCGAGCTTCTGGAAGAGGCTCGTGACGGTGGAGGGGCTCTCGCGTTCGTCGAGCGCGTACTTGGCCCCGCCGCTCATCGCGGCCAGGAGCAGGAGCCCGAGTGTCAGTCGCCAGATCATCTTGCGTCTCTTCTCTTGTGCCCCGGCGGGGTCTTCGATCAGCAGGCCGTAGTCCGTCGTTCCCACGGGGTGGACTAGTGCAACCCGCCTGCCACCCGGAGCCCCAAGGGGAGACTCAATTTCCCTTGTGTTTCAGCGAGTTGACCCGTGTCAGCCCAGCGGCGCCGAGTCGGCGGCCCCCTGTGCCGTTCATGACCTTCCCGGATGCATAAGCATTGGACAGTTTGAGTGGGACAGCATAATGCCGTGCATCATCATCCCCGCTTGGGGCCAATGAGGAGACTTTAACTATGCACGGACTTCGTACGCTTTTTCTCTCCCTCGTCGCCGCCCTCTTCTGCGTGCTTGCCGGCGCGGGCGCCTGGGCCGGCGGCCCGATGATCGAGGTCTCGCCGATCTCGGGCACCGTGGGCGTTGAGGCCAGCTGGGGCGCCTGCCCCTGCCTCCGCTGGTCGGTGCAGGTCGAGGCCGCGGGCGGCCAGATCGAGACCCGCGATTTCCTCATCTCCTCGGACGCGCTTTTCCAGTTCATGCAGGAGCACACGCTTGGAACGAGCGAGATCACCTCACAGATGATGACCTTCGGTGCCATCGAGGCGCTCTGGAAGGGCGGGCACATCGGCCTGGGCTTCGACGGCGTCACGATCGGCGACGACGTGGACATGGCCTACAACGACATTTTCCGCACGGGCCTCCACGCCCTGATCAACGTTTTCCGTACGGAGGCCGCGCGCCTCGACATCCGCTCCGGCTGGGAGATGGAGGTGATGCGCATCAACGCAGGGCCGAGCCTGGAGCAGCACGACTGGAACAGCTCCATCTCGCTCGGCTGGAACACGGGCGTCTGGAGCGGCAACCTGAGCGCCTACATGGGCGTGCCGATGAACGGCGCGAACGGCGCCGGGCCCGAAAACTGGGAGTACGGCGGCAGCCTCGAGAACCGCTTCCGAGTGCTCAGAATCTCCGACATCGAGATGGCCCTCGGGATCAACGTCGGCGCGGGCGTCGACCCCCTTCGCGAGATGTACGGCCTCAACCCCGTGTCCTTCACCGGCATGGTCTTCATGGAGCTCTCATGGATCAGCAGACTGTAGTGAGATCCGCGGCGGCGGCGTTTCTGTCCCTGGGCCTCGCGGCCACGGTGGGTCTGGGTGCCTCGGGCTGCCTGGTGGCCCAGGACATCAATTACTTCGGCGAGGTCATGCCCGAGTGCGACTACCGCGAGATCGATCCTCCTTCCTACAAAGAGGCCGACCTCCTTCGCACCACGCTGCGGCCCGAGTGCAAGGAGTTGCTTGAGGCGATCCTGCCCTTCGACGAGACCTGGGCCGGCGCGCCCGCGGGGCTCAAGGACAAGCTCCTCGAGGCCTTCCAGTTCGTGGCGGCGTTCCCGCTGAAACTTCCGCGCGAGGGGCGCCTGTTCGGCGTGGCTCCCTACGCGATCCCGCTCGGCCACTACTGCATCTTCGATCCGATCGGCTACGAGGACGAGTGCCTGGGAGGCGGGGGGGCCGGTGGCGAGGCCGCCTCCGTGCACCAGCTCAACCGTAACCTCTTCAACTACCTGCTGGCCCGCATCGATCGGATCACCTACGACGCCGTGTCGACGGGCAAGACCGCCTCCATGGGGCCGAGCGTGGACGGCTGGCTTCTCACGATCGCGAACCCGTTTTGGTCGCCCGACACCTGGGCGAACTACATCTCCCGACCCTTCATTCGCGCGTCGACGCTGGTGCACGAGGCGCGGCACGCGGACTCCCGCATGCACGACATCTGCACCGACGATGCCGACCTGCCGGGCCGCGCGGCCTGCGACCCCGACCTGACCGGGCCTTACGGCCTGGAGATGACCTACCTGCACGCCGTGATGGGCGGCGCGGCGCCGCTCGTCGACGCGGCTGGCGACCCCGTGCTCACCGACTCCGACATGGAGTGGATCATGGGCGACATGTGCGGCACCCTGACTTTCCGTTTTTACACGCACTACACGGACGGGCGGCAGCTGCCCCCGGAGCTCAATGCGCTCTTCGACGAGAACGACTGCGGCGACTTCGACGCCGAGTGGGCCGTGGCAGCCCTGGGGCTCGAGCGGCCCTCAGCGACGGGAGTCTCTCCGGGCCGGCCTTTGAGCGGCAGCGAGGAAGAAGCCGAGGCTCCGGAAGGGGCGCAGGACAAATACCGCCGCCTGCTGATGTGGTGATCGGCGCCTGAGCGGGTTATGATCCGCGCACGATGGTGCGCAATGCGGTAAGAGCGGTCTCCAGGCCCTTTCAGGCTTTCTTCAAGCTAGAGTCCTCGAGCGGCTTGCTGCTCATGGGCACGGCCGCGATGGCCTTCATGATCGCGAACTCGCCCTTGGGCGAGGATTACGCGGCCATCTGGAAGCTGAAGGCCGGGCTCTCGCTTGAGCATTGGGTGAACG
Source organism: Bdellovibrionales bacterium (assembly GCA_020850015.1). Classification (GTDB taxonomy): domain Bacteria; phylum Bdellovibrionota; class UBA1018; order UBA1018; family JADZFF01; genus JADZFF01. The sequence continues at coordinate 6,302 of JADZFF010000063.1, forward strand.
ACGCACTCATGGCCGTGTTCTTCCTGCTCGTGGGCGTGGAGATCAAACGCGAGTTCACGCATGGCGAGCTCTCGACCCGCCGCAAGGCCGCGCTTCCCGTGGCCGGAGCCCTGGGCGGAATGCTGGTGCCGGCGGGGATCTACTGGGCCTTCAATGGCGGCGGTCCGGCCGAGCACGGCTGGGGGATTCCGATGGCCACGGACATCGCCTTCGCGCTCGCGCTCCTGAACCTGCTCGGCCGCACGGTGCCGACCTCGGGAAAGGTGTTCCTGACCGCTCTCGCCGTGGCCGACGACATCGGCGCCGTGGTGGTGATCGCGGTTTTCTACACCGCCTCTCTCGCGCCGGCTTACCTCGGCGCTGGCGCCCTGATCCTCGCGGCGCTCGCGCTCCTGAACCGCGCCGGCGTGCGCGGCCTGCCGTTCTATCTCGTTCCCGGGGTCGCGCTCTGGTTCTGCTTCCTGAAATCCGGCGTGCACGCCACGGTGGCGGGCGTGCTGCTGGCCTTCAGCATCCCGGGGGGGAGCGGATCTCCGGGCGCGAGGCTCGAGCGCGCGCTGCACCCCTGGGTGGCCTTCGGGATCATGCCCGTCTTCGCCTTCGCGAACTCGGGCGTGTCTCTCGGAGGCTCGGACGGCGGCCTCACGGGCGCTCTCACAAGCCCCATCGGCATGGGCGTGGCGCTCGGTCTCTTCGCGGGCAAGCAGATCGGGATCTTCGGCGCCGCATGGCTGGCGGTGAAATCGGGCCTGGCCCAGCTTCCATCGGGGCTCTCCTGGCGTGGCACCTACGGCCTCGCCATCCTGGGCGGCATCGGCTTCACGATGTCGCTCTTCGTCTCGATGCTCGCTTTCTCCGAGCCTGAATTCGTCGACACGGCGAAGCTCGCCGTGTTTTGCGGCTCGATCCTCTCCGCCTGCGCGGGATTCCTGTACTTGAAACTCACTCGCCGCGGCTGAGCCAGCGCGCGAGCCGGGGGAAGTGGTCCTCGGGCGCCAGCGGGTGCGTGAGGATGTCCACGTGCCCGTAGTCGGCGCGGTTGCCGAAGGCCTTGCCCAGAATCTCGAAGCGTTTCGGGCCGGGGCCTACCTCCAGGATGAGCTCCCTCACGTCGCCGGGGTGGCCGAGCGCCCGGTCGGCGGCGCCCGTCACGAACAGCATCTCGGGTTTCTCGTCCGGATCGAGGGCGGCGAGCGCGGCGCCGTAGTCGAAGCCGTCGCGCGGGTCCACCCAGGGGCCTGGTCTCACCCAGCGCACGCTCTCCCAGTGGGAAAGCCGCGACTCGTTGTCGGAGCCAAAGCCCCGCTCGCGTGCGGGAAGGTAGCCGTGCCGTTTCACCATCCAGAACGAGAAGCGGTTCCACAGCAGATGGATCTTCCAGAGGATCTCCAGATTGAGCTGCTTCACGGAGCGTTTGCTCGCCACGAAGAGCAGGCGCTTGATCCTGGGCCTGAGGCGGGGGTGCCGGGCGAGGGCGGAGAGGATCAAGACGCCGCCCCAGGAGTGCGCGCCCCAGTGCTGCTCCCTCCCGCCGGCGATTCCGGCCACGTGATCCGAGATCGCGGGCAGCTCCTCCACGATCGATTCGTTCTGGCCGTGGTTCGAGCCCCGGGCGATCTTGGGGGTGCTCCCGCCCCGCCCGCCCAGGTCGGGCACGAAGACCTCGAAGCCCTGGCTGGCCAGGTAGGGCGCCAGGCCCTTTCCGGAGGCTGAATAGAAGATCCGCCCGTTCTCGATCGCGCCATGAACCAGAACCACCACGGGCTCGGCTCCGGACGGGGTCTCCGGCCGGAAGCGGCGCAGGTGCAGGCGCGCTCCGCCGGAGAGCTCGACGAACTGGGATTCCTCGGCCATCGGGCCCCAGCCTACTCCGGGTCACGGGGGGGCTCAAGCGGGCGTCAAGCTCCCGGCGTTTTCGTCCGATAAGGCAGTTGCGATGTGGGACCTCAGAGCCAACTACGGACCCTACTCCTATGCGGCCCGCCTCAGGCGCGCGGCACGCGCCCGGCTGCACAAGGCGAGCATCCCCAAGCTCAAGCTCCTCCGGGTCGAGGCCCAGGTCCGGCCCGAGCCTCGGGGTGTGTCGCTCGAGGCCAGGGTCTTCCTGGCCGACCTCTTCCCGCGGGCGGTTTTCCTCTTCGCTCGGCTGCCCTTCGTCGTGGACACCGAAATTTCCGTCACGCTTTCCTGGCCGCGCCAGATCTTCATGAAGGGCCGGGTGGCGAGCTGCACGCAGGTGGGCGGACGGGGCGCCGTGATCAGCGGTTCTCCGTTTGTTTACCGGGTGTCGGTGGAGCTGACTTTCGGGGGCGAGACCGAGCGGTTGGCCCTCGAGGAGCACGTGCTCGAGCTGCGGTCCCGCTACCTATTCGACCAGCCGGTGAATACGGCCGTCGAAGGTGAGTAGATAGAGCTCGGCGCCCGCGCGATCCGCCCCGAAGCTCGCGATCATCAGGGGAGTGTCGAGCTCCAGCCTGGGTTTCGCGCCGGGTTTCGGTGCCTCGGCCCCCACCGACCAGATCTTTCCGCTCACGAAATCGGCGAAGACGTAGCGGCCCCGAAGCGAGGGCAGCCGGTTGCCCCGATACACCCGGCCGCCCGTGATCGATTGCCCCTCGTCGTGCGAGTACTCGGTGATGGGTTCCTCGAGTCCCTCGGTGGGGCACTCGGTCTTGGGGCGGAAGCAGTGGGCGCCTTCGCGAACGGCCCAGCCGTAGTTCGCGCCCTTTCGGATCACGTTCACCTCCTCCCAGGCGTTCTGGCCCACGTCGGCGGCCCAGAGCGCGCCGCTCTTGGGGTCGAAGCTGAAGCGCCAGGGGTTGCGAAGGCCCGTCGCGTAGATCTCGGGCAGGGCTTCCTTGCCGTCGGAGAAGGGGTTGCCCGCCGGGATGCCGTAAGGCTTGCCGCCTTCGGCGCGGTCCACGTCGATGCGCAGGATCTTGCCCAGGAGCGAGCGGGGGTTTTGGCCGTGGCCGTGCGGGTCGCCGCCCGCGCCGCCGTCGCCCGGGCCGGCGTAGAGGAAGCCGTCGGGCCCGAAGGCGATCTGGCCCCCGTTGTGGTTGGAATAGGGCTGGGCGATCTCCAGGATCACCTTCTCGGAGCCTGCGTCGATGGGCCGTATGCCCTGGGCTCCGGCGGGCCCGGCCTGGAGCTCGGCGATGCGGGCGCGGCGGGGCGAGTTCACCGAATAGTACACGAACACCCGCCCGTTCGCGGCGAACTGGGGGTGGAAGGCCAGGCCCAGGAGGCCCTCCTCGTTGCCCTTGGTGAGCACGCGGGGGCGCAGGTCGGCTACGAGGGTAGCCTCCGTTACTGCGCCCGCCGCCGCCCCGCCCTTCGGAAAGGCCAGGATGCGGCCCTCCTGCTCGAGCACGTAAAGCGCCTCCGGGCTGGTGCCCGGGGCGCTCTGGAGGTCCACGGGCCGGTCGAAGCGAAGATTCGGGAAGGCTACCTCCGTTCGGAGCCCGGCGGGCGCGGCGAGTAGGGCGGGGGAGAGCGTGGCGAGGGAAAACAGCAGCAGGGCGACGGCGATGGCGGGCATCCACCGATTGTCGCAAGGCGCGGCCCGGGCCCGCAAGTCCCCGTTGAAAGCACACTGCGCGTGTGTAAAAAACAAGGAGTGAGCGACGTTCTCCTACCCACGCCCGACTCGGGGCTTTCCGCCCCCGATGAAAAGCCCTCCCCGCTGCGCGCGGTGGGCCGCCTGGCGCGTCGGCTGGTGGGGCGCGCCGCCCGCCAGGCTTCGGCGCCGGCCTGGGCCTCGCTTTCCACGCCCGAGCTCCTGCGCTTGCGCGTGAAGGATCTGGGCCTGCGCATCGCGGGCTCCGAGGTGGAGGCGCCGGTGGAGCGTGTGCTGGGCGAGCTTGCCGCGCGCGGGCTCTCGCTCGAGCCGCGTATCTACCTCGGCGACGAGTGGTTCAGCCCCGAGGGCGTGCCGGCCGTGTCGGTGCCCTTCGTGTTCGCGCACCCGAGGCTTTTGAAGCTCGAGCACGAGATGCTGGGCCAGGTGGAGGGGGCCGACCCCGATTACTTCCTCCGCCTGCTTCGCCACGAGATCGGCCACTGCTTCGACCACGCTTATCGCGTGTCGCGCACGGTGAGGTGGAAGCGCATCTTCGGCCCGCCCGCGCGCGCCTACGACCCCGACCACTTCCGCCCTCGTCCGTACTCGCGCGCCTTCGTGCGCAACCTCGAGGGGCACTACGGCCAGTCGCACCCGGACGAGGACTTCGCCGAAACCTTCGCCGTGTGGCTCGACCCCGCGCGCGACTGGGAGCGCGAGTACGCCGCCTGGCCCGCGGCGCTGAAGAAGCTCCGCTACGTGGACGAGCTCGCGCGCACCGTGGGACTCGCTCAGCCCAAGATGCGCGACAGCTCCGAGATGTGCGCAGCACACCGCATGCGCGCCACGCTCGCCACGCATTACGAGCGCCGTCGCCGCGCGCTTGGGCAGGATCTGCCGGGTTTCTTCGACGCCGACCTGCGCGCGCTGTTCCGCGCCCCCGTCGGAGCCGCGTCAGGAGCGGATCTCGGCCCTGATTTTGGTCGGGCGAGCGACTTTTTTCTGTCGCACGAGGACGCGATCGTAGACGCGGTGAGTGCCTGGTCGCGCGAGTCGAAGTACACTGTAAGAAGGTTGATCCTGCGTCTGTCACGCCGGAGCGCGGAGCTGGGGCTCCGCCTGCGGCGGCCGGAGGAAGCCGTGGCCATGGAGGCGGCGGCCTATCTCTCGGCCGTGGCAACGAGGTACCGGCTTACGGGTAGGATCGACCGAGCGCATGACGGCCAGGAAGGCTCTGAAGATTCTCATCGTCATTGACCTGGGGTTCGATCCTCCGGCCGATCACGATTACTCTTCTTATCTCGATCACCCGGACTGGCGCTGCGAGCGCGACGTCTTCCGAGCCCTGAAAAAGCTTGGCCACGAACCCCGCTGCTTCGGGCTGTACCGCAACCTGGATTCCTTGGTGCGCGAGCTCGTCGAGAATCGGCCCGACCTCGTGTTCAACCTCTGCGAATCCTATTCCTTCGATCGCGAGCAGGAGCCGAACGTGGCGGCCGTGTTCGAGATGCTGGCCATCCCGTATACGGGCTGCGGCTCGTCGGCCCTCCGGCTCTGCAAGGACAAGGCGATGACGAAGGAGCTCCTCTGCTTTCGGCGCGTGGGCGTGCCGGCCTTCGTGGTCTGGCCGCGCGCGGGCTCGAAGCCTGAGCTCGAGCACTTTCCTTTCCCAGCCATCGTGAAGCCGCTCGGGCTTGAGGCCTCCGAAGGCATCACGTCGAGCTCGCTCGTGCGAAACGCCTCGGCCTGCGCGCGCCAGGTGCGGAGGCTCCAGAAGCAGTTCAAGACCGACGTGATCATCGAGGAGTACATTCACGGGCGCGAGATCACGGTAGGCATGATCGGCGACGTGGCTCCGGGCTCCGACGCGCTCGAGATCTTCGAGCCGCGCGAGGTTTTCTTCGAGCACGTGCCCGAGGGCGAGCCCCGCATCGCGAGCTTTCGCGCAAAATGGGACGAGCGCTACCGCAAGCGCTGGGGCATCGACTCCGGCCGGGCGGCCCCGCTCCCGGCCGAGACCCTGGAGCGTATCCAGGAGGCCTGCCGGGCCGTGCACCAGGCCTTCCGCCTGAAGGGCTACGCCCGCGTGGACTTCCGCGTGCGCGACGACGGTCAGGTCTTTTTCCTCGAAGCCAACCCGAATCCGTCGATCGCGCGCAAGGAAGACTTCGCCGCGGGAGCCGCGAAGTCCGGCTACGCGTATCCAGATCTTCTGGAGCGCGTGCTCAAGGTCGCGCTCGGGTAGTCTGACGGTATCCGATTCCCCAATGATGCTTAGCGCGTCATCATTGGGGGGCGATCGCAACCCCTGTCTCACCTGAGCCGTCCTCGTGCGCTTCCGCGGTGCCCGCGGCGACGGCATGATCGAGGTCGGAGGCTGAAGCGGGCCCTACGCGTTCCTCGGATCGGCCAAGGCCCACGCACCCTGGGTGTTCCTCCAGGAAGCGCTCCTCCGCGCTAGGAGCGCTCGCGGAGGCTCGGTGCGCGCGGATCGCGGTATCGCGCAGTTCGCGTAGGTGAGGTTCGGATTCCACGCGTCGGGCGAGCCTCTGGAGGAGCGTGGCATGGCGGGGCCAGTCCCGGCTAAACAGGTGGCGCAATTCCTTGGTGCTGTCGATCAGTTCCCGGGCCACCTCCATGTGGTGAGGGAACTCGGCGGCGCGCAGGGCATCGCAGACCTCTTGTGTAACCTCGTCGAGTTGGGCCTGGGCCGGCCCGGCCGCGAACGTGAAGGTCCCAAGGACGAGTGACCCCGCCTGTCGCGATCAGCCGTTATCCTCCCCGCGGCTGTGGTAAGCCCGAGCCCATGAAACTCGCCTCCTGGAACGTCAACGGGCTGCGCGCCTGCGCGCGCAACGGCTTCCGCACCTGGTTCGAAGGTTTCAAGCCCGACATCGTGGGCCTGCAGGAGATCAAGGTCCGCCCCGACCAGCTCATCGACGAGGGCATGAACGACCTCGTGGAGCCGCCCGGCTACCTGGCGCTCTGGAATCCGGCGCAGAAGCCCGGCTATAGCGGCACGGCGATCTACACGAAGCTCGAGCCGTACGACGTGCGCCAGGGCTTCGCATCGGCCTACCGGGCTCTGGGGCTCGAGCCCGCGCCGGCGAGCGCGCTTCACGGCTTCTCGCTTTCCGACTTCGACGCCGAGGGTCGCGTGCTGATCGCCGAGTTCAAAGACTGGGTCTTCATCACCGCCTACTTCCCGAACTCCCAGCCTGAGCGCGCGCGCATCAACTACAAGCTCGGCTTCTGCCGGGCCATGTGGGACCTCTGCGACGCCTACACGAAGCGCGGCACGCACACCGTTTTGTGCGGCGACTACAACATCGCCCACCGTGAGATCGACCTGAAGAACCCCAAGTGCAACGTCGACAACGCGGGCTTCCTGCCTGAGGAGCGCGCCGAGATGGACGAATATCTGGGCCGCGGCTACGCGGACGTGTTCCGCGAGCGCGTGAAAGACGAGCCCCATCACTACAGCTGGTGGAGCTATCGTTCCAACGCCCGCGCCAACAACGTGGGCTGGAGGATCGACTACCACTGCGTGGACCGCGGGCTTGTCGGCCGCGTGGCCGACGCGGGCATCCAGCCCCAGGTCCTGGGCTCCGACCACTGCCCGGTGACCTTGGATCTGCGCGCCTAAGCGCGGCGCGGTCCCGCGGGGGCGGGACTGAAACAGATTGTTTCATTTTCGCCTCAGATCCCTCCGTCTGACTTTGAAATGAAACGTTCTGTAACGCCGTCCGCGCCGGCACGCTCCGTGAAGAGAGGAGGGCATGACCTTCCCCGAGATCTACCACCTCGCGGCCCGCGCAGAGCGCTCGTCCGTGCCCCTGACGGCGCGTAGTGCCTGTCACGCCCTTTGGTCCTCCCTCCGAGGCGGAGGCCACGACGTCGTCGCGGCCGTTCTGATGCCGAATCACCTGCATGTGCTCGCGGTGGGCCGGGAAAAAGAGCTGCACCGCTGGCTGGCCTGCGTGATCGGGGCGCAGGCCCGTGCGGGGAGAGGGCGATGGGAGGCCGTGCCCGTGCCCGAGCGGATCCCGGATGCCGCGCATCTACGCAGGCAGATCCGCTACGTCCACCTGAATCCTTGTCGGGCTCGGCTGGCGGCGGATCCGCTGGAATGGGAGTGGTCCACGCACCGGGATTGGCTGGGGCTCACGCACGCGCCTTGGGTGGCGGTGCGACGCTGGGCCCCGCTCCTGGGCTGGCATTCGCGCGAGGCCGGCGCCCGCCTGCACCGCTACGTCTCCGCTGACCCAAGCGCTCGCGTGGAGGGCACCCCGCCGCCCCGGGCGCCGGTCGGCGGCGGTGACCTTGGGCTCACCGCGGTGGAGCGCGCCGTCCGGCAGTACCTCCGCGCGGGCGTGGACCTCGGCCCCGCCGAGCGCCGCCTGGCCTTCGCGCACGCGCGCAGCCGCACGGCCTACCGGCCCGCGGAGCTCGCGCGGTGGCTCGGCGTTTCGCGCTCCACCGCCTCGCGCCTGGAGGCCGGCCGCGCGTCGGTTCCGCCGGCCTCGCTCGGAGCCTTGGACATTCTCGCGGCCGACCCCCGTTTTGGCGCGGGGGGCGCCCCGCAAAACGGAACAGATCGTTTCAAAACGCCGTCAAACGGCGCCGTCTGACGGAGAAATGAAACAAATTGTAACGGCCTTTCCCCTGGGCTTGGGGTGAACCTCAGTCCCTGAGCTCCACCTGAGTCACCGGGATCCCCACCGACTCCAGAAGCTTCACGGAGTCGCGGATGCGGTAGTCCTGCCAGTAGTAGACGTGCTTCACGTTGCCCAGGTTGATGAGCCGCTTGGCGCAGGCCACGCAGGGCAGGTGGGTCACGAAGGCGTACTTCTCCACCGAGCGGGGCGAGTCGCAGTTGATCACCGCGTTCTCCTCGGAGTGCAAACAGCCGCAGTTGCCCGGCTCGTCGCGGTCGCAGGTGTTCGGGAGGCCCGTGGCGTTGCCGTTGTAGCCCACGGCCAGCACCTTGCGGAAATCGGTCGACGTGATGACCGTGCCCACCGCGAGGCGCTTGCAGGTGGAGCGCGCCGCCAGCGTGCGTGCCAGGCGCAAATAGATCTCCGGGAACGGCGGGCGCGGCAGCCCCAGCGCGGCCGGGTGAGCCGGTCCGCTCACGGCTTCACCTCCGCCTGGCCCCAGGGTCCCGCGAGCTCCTTGCCCTTCGCCTCGTCGGGTACTTGCACGAACGAAAGGTAGGTTCGGAGCTCGCGGATCGACTCATGGATGTCGTCCACCGCGCGATGCGTGTTGCCCTTCTTGAACTTGATGCCCCAGCGGTCCTTGAAGATCTCCTTCAGCGAGCTCACATCCACGATGCGGTAGTGGAGGCGCCGAGCGAGCTTGGGCAGGTAGCGGTCCAGGAAACGTTTGTCGTTGCCCACGGAATTGCCCACGAGCACCACGCGGTCGTTCGAGGACCAGTACTTCGCCACAAGCGCCAGAAGCTCCGTCTCCACCTGCGCAAGAGGCACTCCCCCGGGGATCGCCGCCACGAGCCCACTCGCCGAGTGCGTCTTCACGCACCAGTCGTCCATGAGCTTCAGCACCTCGGGCGGTTGGAACACCACGCGGTGGAACTCCTCTTGGACGTTGAGTTCGGTATCAGTCACGACAACGGCGACTTCGAGGATGTGATGGACGTTCTCGTCCAGGCCCGTCATCTCGAGGTCCACCCAGAACATGGGTTTCATGCCCGCGACTGTAACCCGAGGCCCGCTTCGCACAAAGGGGGGCCGACGCGCTTCAGTCCCGCTGACGAAACCTGGCAGGAACCCGACCCGGCCGCACCGCTGTCTAATGCAATGTGTTAAAATGGAGGTCGTGGCTTGAGGGGGGTTCGGGGTGCTGATCGGGGGAAGACTTCAACGCCTGGGGCGTGGGCTCGCCGTGGCCAGTGTTGGGGCTCGGGCGCCAGCGAAGGTCCACGCCGTGCAGATTCTTCCGGTCCCCTCCGCGCTGGAGCGCATCGATCTTCCCACGAAGACCTATCGAGCGAAGCCCCAGACAAGCTACCCCGAAGTGCCCTCAGCGATGGCGGAGCTTCCGGCCCGAGAGAGGCGGCAAAACGCGGGCCCCTCGGCTGGCCCTCAGGCCGCGCCCCACCGCGTGCCCGCGCAGCAGGAGCTTGAGCCTGCTCCGCTTCGGTGAGGCGCGCATGACGGATTCACGCCCCCGGCGCGAGTTGAGGTTCATGGTCGCTTCCGCGCTCGCGCTGGCCGCGTCGGCGGCCGCCCATGCCGCCGACCCCATCCAGTTCGTCTTCGACGCCTCGGGCAGCATGTCGGCCAACGCCTCGGGCCGCGAGAGCCGGATCGAGGCCGCCCGCAAGGCCATGGCGCAGCTGGCGCGCTCCCCATCCGCGCTGGGGCTGACCGTGATCGGCGGTGGCCTGGGTTGCGTGCACTCATCGCCTCTGTTTCCCGCGCTCGGCGCGGGTTCGCGGATCGTGGAGGCGGTGGATCGGCTCCGCCCCTCCGGACTGACGCCCCTTTCAGACGGGATCCGTTCCGCGGGCGACGCACTGGAGGCCGACCGCCGTGCCCGGCCCTCGGGTCAGCGGAGTATCCTGGTGCTGACCGACGGACTTGAGACCTGCGGAGGCGACCCCTTCGCCGCCGCGCGGGAGCTCCGCGGCCGTGATGGGGCGCTTTCCATTCATGTCATCGGGTTCAACGTCCGGGGCGCGGCCCGGCATCAGCTGAACCGCCTCGCGCAGGAGGGCGGCGGGAGCTTTCAGACGGCGGCCACGGCGGGAAGCCTTTCCAAGGCGATCGAGAACGTGGTGAGCGGTGAGTTCCTGCCCCAGGCCACGTCCGAGCCCGAGTCGGGGTCGGGCGGGCGCGGGCCGCTCGCGGACCCCGACAGTTTCTCGAGCGAGATCGACTTCGGGGATGCCCAATCGGCCGAACGCCAGGCCGACCTGAGCCCGCTCGAGGCCAAGCCCTCTCCCGAGCCCACGCCCCTCAAGGCGAAAGAGGCCCCCGTTTCGGACGCTCCCGCGCTCCACACCGAGGAGTTGCCGCCGCTCCCGATGCTCTGAGCCGCCCCTCCAGCCCGGCCCTCCAAAGTGGACCTGCGTCGTCTGGGCGCTTGATTCCGGAGCGTATTCTGGTTACACCCCTTCGAAACTCACAAGAGAGAGGCTTCCATGGCGCAAGCGCACGTCCCCATTGAGAAAATTCGCAACATCGGGATTTCCGCCCACATCGATTCGGGCAAGACGACGCTGTCCGAGCGCATCCTGTTTTACACGGGCCGGATCCACGCCATTCACGAGGTGAAGGGCAAGGATCAGGTCGGCGCCACCATGGACTTCATGGATCTCGAGCGCGAGAAGGGCATCACCATTCAGTCCGCCGCCACCTATTGTATGTGGGGCGACTACAACGTGAACCTGATCGACACCCCCGGGCACGTCGACTTCACGGTTGAGGTGGAGCGCGCGCTTCGCGTGCTCGACGGCGCCGTGCTGGTGCTCTGCTCGGTGGCCGGGGTGCAGTCGCAGTCGATCACGGTCGACCGCCAGATGAAGCGTTACAAGGTTCCCCGCATCGTGTTCATCAACAAGATGGACCGCGCCGGCGCCAACCCCTTCCGCGGGCTCGAGGCGCTTCGCGAGAAGCTCCGCCTGAACGCCCATTTCATCACCTATCCGATCGGCGCCGAAGACCAGTTCAAAGGCCACATCGACCTCGTGACGATGAAGGCCCGCTACTTCGACGGCGACGACGGTGAGAACGTGCGGGAAGAGGAATGCCCGGCCGAGCTCCTGGGCAAGGCCAAGGAAGCGCGTGAGAGCCTCATCGCCGCCCTGGGCGATTTCGACGACGTGATCGCCGAGCGCTACCTCGAGGCGCAGGACCCCACGGTGGAGGAGCTTCGCAATGGGATCCGCAAGGCCACTCTTTCCCGCGAGTTCGTGCCCGTGATCATGGGCTCGGCTTACAAGAACAAGGGTGTGCAGACCCTTCTTGACGCCGTGACCTACTACCTGCCGAACCCCTCCGAGAAAGAGAACATCGCCCTCGACCAGAACGACAAAGAGGCCGAGGTGAAGCTCGTGCCGGACGTCAACAAGCCCTTCGTTGGGCTGGCGTTCAAACTCGAGGACGGCCGCTACGGTCAGCTCACCTATGTTCGCGTGTATCAGGGCAAGGTTTCCAAGGGCGATTTCATCTTCAACTGCTCGACGGGCATGAAGAAAGTGAAGATCCCCAGGATCGTGCGCATGCACGCCGCCGACATGAACGACGTCGAGACCGCTTCGGCGGGCGACATCGTGGCCCTGTTCGGCGTGGAGTGCTCGTCAGGCGACGCCTTCACGGACGGCAAGATCAACTACACCCTGACCTCGATGTACGTCGCCGACGCCGTGATCTCGCTGGCGATTCAACCCAAGGACAAGACCTCGACGGCCAACTTCTCGAAGGCGCTCAACCGCTTTTCGAAGGAAGACCCCACGTTCCGCGTGCACCGCGACGAAGAGTCAGCCCAGACGATCATCAGCGGCATGGGCGAGCTGCACCTCGAGATCTACTGCGAGCGGATGAAACGCGAGTATGCCTGCGAGGTGATCGTGGGTCAGCCGCAGGTGGCCTTCCGCGAAACGATCACGAAACGCGGCGACTTCAACTACACGCACAAGAAGCAGACCGGGGGTTCGGGTCAGTACGGCAAGGTCGTCGGCTACATCGAACCGCTTCCGGCCGACTCGGCCGTGACCTACGAGTTCGTGGACGACGTGGTGGGGGGCCGCATCCCGCGCGAGTTCATCTCCGCTTGCGACAAGGGTTTCCAGGAAGCGGTCAAAGAAGGCCGCCTGATCGGTTTCCCCATCGTGGGCGTGCGCGTGACGATCAACGACGGCGCCAGCCATGACGTCGACTCCTCCGAACAGGCCTTCAAAACGGCATCGCTCATGGGCTTCAGGGAAGCTTACGAGAAGGCTGGAGCAGTGGTGCTCGAGCCGATCATGAAGCTCGAAGTCTCCACGCCCGAGGAGTTCCAGGGTTCGGGCATGGGCCTGGTGAACCAGCGCCGCGGCGTGATCCTGAACTCGCAGACGAACGAGGGCTTCGCGACGATCGAGGCGGAGGTTCCGCTCTCTGAGATGTTCGGCTTCTCGACGATCCTGCGCTCGGCCACTCAGGGCAAGGGCGAGTTCTCGATGGAGTTCATGAAGTACGCGCCGGTTCCCCGGAACGTGCAGGAAGAGATGATCAAGAAATACCAAGAGAAGCGGGCTAAAGAGAATAAGTAGCGGCAGGAGCCGCTACTCCGTCAGTGCATCAGCACTGACGCGTAGCAGGATGCGGAGCGGAGGGCGGCAGGAGCCGCTACTCCGTCAGAGATTCGAGGGCCGGCGGGGAGCGATCCTCGCCGGCCCTTTTCTTTAGGGAAGGCGAACGGTCGCGAACGAGGGCTGGTCCGTTGGCCGGTCGAGGTTGTCTGTGATGCTCCGCGAGGCGCGCTCATAGTCGCTGTCGTAAAATCCGAGAGGATCTCGAGGATTGAAAGTGGCGCTGCGCATTATCGCTCTGTCGCGGGTAATGGAATTTGGCAGGCAGGGCGCGCGGGCCTTAACATGGTCTGCTTCGGGGGAACTTCACCATGCTCGTACTTCTCTTCGGCCCGCCCGGCTCCGGGCGCTCCACTCAAGGCGGGATGCTCGAGAACCGCTGGGGTATCCTGCATCTGTCCACGAGCCAGCTCCTCAGGCGCGAGATGGGGCTGGGTTCCGCGCTTGGAAAACAGGCCATGGCCTACATCGCCGACGGCAAGCTCGTGCCGGACGACTTGGTATATCGGATCGTGGCGCATCACCTGGAGCGCACGCCCCCGGGGAAGAGCATCGTTTTGAACGGATTTCCGCGGACGGTCACCCAGCTCGAGGGCTTTCAGGGGTTTCTCTCGGAGAAGGACCTCAAGATCACGCACGCCGTGGAGCTCGACATGCCGATCGACGAGCTCCAGCGCCGCGTACGGGGAAGGCGCGTGTGCACCCAGTGCGCGTACACCTACCATGCGGCCTACAAACCGCCGCAGATCGAGAATCTCTGCGACCACTGCAGCCGCGCCGTGGAGCCCAGGCCCGACGACGCGCCCGAGGTGCTCGCGAAGAAGCTCGAGTCCTACGGACAGCTTCGGGTGCCGCTCATCAAGCGCCTCCAGAAGACGGGCGTGAAGTACGCGGCCGTCGACGCTCTGGGCGCCGTGGAGATCGTGCTGCGGCGGATCTCGGAGGCCCTGGGACTTCGGGAGGACCTCACGCCCGAGGGCGATCCGCTGCAGAAGCTGCTTTCGAGCGGGATCCTGATCCACTGCGCGAGCTGCAAGAAGATCGTGCACGCCACGCATAACGAGCTCGAGGAGTACGCGGCGGCCGAGATCAAGGTACCCGTCTCGACGACGCTCCCGGATCAGCGCCTGTTCGGGTTCGTGAGCGAGAAGAGCGGAAAGGCCACGCAGGTCGGTGAGCGCCGCGGGCGCTAGCGCGCCGGGAGGGGACTAGAACCCGTCCCCCGGCTCGCCTGAGGCCTCGGGCTGAGCGTGGGAACCCACGCTTTCTTCCCGCGCGAGCACCAGGGGGAGCGATCCATCGAGCTCGATCGGACGCCTGGATGCCGAGGCGCCGTCGTGGCTGCGCGTGAGGCGGCCAAGGCTGAGCACGCGGGTGCTGCCTCCGTCGCCATCGAGATCCATGCTTCTCACCTGGTACAGGGTGTGTGTCCGCGCCCGTTCTCCGGTGGTGAGTCCGCAGCCGGTGATCTCGACACGCGTCTCGACGGCCCAGCCGCCGCCTTCGCAGCCTCCGGGGTGCGACACCTCGTACTCCTCGGCGCGCTCCGGGGCGTGGATCGTGAGGTACTCGCGCTCGGTGATCAGCTCGAGCTGGATCGCGCCTTCCGTGTCTTGAACCGGCCCGCCCACGCGCACGCTTCCCGAGCGTTCGAGCAGCTCCAGAGGCTGAGTGCAATCTTCGCCGGCGTAGAGCACGCGCGACTGCTTGAAATCGGTGCCGTCGAAGGCGAGCAGGTGCCGCACGTGAAGAACGGGAGTCGCCACAGGGCTATCGGAGCCGGCCTCCTCTTCCAGGTTGCCAGGGTCGATGGCCAGGAGCGGGCGATAGGCCACGCAACCGGAAGCCCAATCTTCCAGCAGCGGCGAGCGTTTCAGGGAATCCGCGGGGCCGCAGGCCGCGAGCAGCACGACGGTCGCGAGTCCCGCGCCCGCGCTGCTTAGAAGGAGGTTCGTGGGAAGGCCCATCATCGGGCGGCACTCTATCAATCCATACTGTAATGGTCAAGTATTCAGAGCCCGACCCCGTGTTACACTGGTGCAGATGGCGCTTAGTGCACGGATGCCCACGCTTTCATTGGCTTTTGTGGCCTTAGTGGTTTTTGCGCCGCTTGGGCCGCCTGAAGCCCACGCCATCGACTTCGGCCTGCCGATCGATCCCTCCAATTTCGATCCCGACTCCGCCCTGCCGAGCGACCTCAAAGAGGTACTGGCGCTCACCGTGGGCGTGACCGCGGATCATCGGGCTCAGGCGGGCGCCGACGCCCTCAATGACGTCGGTATCGGCGTGGAGCTCGGGATCCAGGTCTCGCTCGTGAAGACACCCCCTGATCTCGGGCCTACCCTGGCCAAGTACGACATCGGCGGAGGCGACTTGCCCTTCCTGCCCATGGCGAAGGCCACGGTGGCGAAGGGCTTTGGGAAGAGGGTGGACATCGGGCTTTCGCTGCTCGCGTACTCCGGCAAGGTGATCGCGGGCGGCGACTTCAAGCTCCTCCTCTGGAACGCGGAGGAAGGGCCCGCGGTGGCTTTCCGGCTGGCCTACACCTCGGCGAGCTTTGATCCCGTGTTCACGGACACCTGGACGCCGCAGCTCGTGGTTTCACGCCGCCTCGCCTTCGCCGATCCCTACCTTGGCCTGGGCGTGAACCACGTGCTCGGCCGGATCGTGTTCAAGGTGGACGGTCCTACGGGTCCGGCCACGATCGAGGGCACCACGGAGGTGAGCACCTTTCTCGCCTTCATCGGCGTGGGGTTTCGCCTCGGGCCCACCGGCTTGAAGCTCGGCATCGAAGGCACCTACAGCAGCGCGGACATGTCGAGCCTCACGACCAAGATCGGGATGCAGTTCTAATCCGCGCGGCGGGCGGGGGTCTCCTCAAGGTCCTTCCATTACCTCTCATGGAGGTTAGGGATCATGGCCCTCCTTGGCCGGCGGGGGCCCATCCATGGGCCACAACAAACCCGCGCTTCGCCCTCCTGGCGCGCGCGGCTTGAAACTAGCGGCTGTCGGGGCCGTCGGGCAGGAAGGTCGCGCCCTCGAGGGTGCAGGCCACAGGGGCGGTGGTGGAGTCCCACTCGCACTCGAAGCGGGTATGGATCTCGGGCGTGAAGCGCAGAAGCGCCTCGATGCGGTAGCGGCCCGTGGGGTGAAACTCGCCGGGGGCATCGTCGCCGTCGCAGAAGTTCTGCAGGGACTCGCGGAGGAAGGCCAGGGCCTGGGTGTCGGTGATCGGCTGGCCCGCGGCCGCCATCGCCCGGAAATGCTCCTCGAGAACCTGCGTTCCCCAGATGTCGGCCGAGATCTCGCGCATACGCGGCTCCGTGGCCTCGGGTACGTACTCCGCCTGTTCCTCGGCGCAGGACGCGAACCGCGAGTAGGCTCCCGAGTAAAGGGGTACGGTGGCGTCGAATCTGTGCCCGATCTCGTGGCCCAGCGTGCGCATCAGGTTGTGCTCGAAAGACACGAACCCGAACTCGGAGTCCACGGAGGCGCGGAGCATCTTGCCGGGGCAAACCACCACGATCTCGCGGGCCCCCCAGGCGTATGCAAAGGCGTTGTCGTGCAGCCCGTCCGCGCCGCAGATGTCAGTGTAGCCCTGCTGGTAGTCCGCCAGGCCGGCGGCGTCGCTTCCGAAAAAGGCCGCGGCCGAGCGTGGCGTCACGAGCTCGATATTGTTTACGCTCGCCTGCATCCCGGCGGCGTAAATGGCTCGGGTGGCGGCGTTCCCTGGAAGGCTGCTCCTCTGTCGGGTGATCGCCGATCCCATCAGCGTTTTGACCTGGGTCAATGCGCCGGCCGTGGCCGTGTCGAGGTCGATCAGGGCGGCGTCGCGCGCCCGATCAAATGCCCCGGCGATCGTCGCGATCTGATCGACGCGCAAAGTGGGAATGAGGGCCAGGTAGGCCTCAAGAGTGAATTCCGCGTCCGTACCCGGCCAGACGCCCAGGCGGCGAGCTTCGACGCGCGCGGCGGCCACGGCTTTTCCCGCGATCGCGAGGGCCCGCGTGCGGAACGCGGTCTCGCGCTTCACATGAGCCGGCGGCACGGTACCCGGCTGGGGCACTCCGCAGATGGCGCCGTAAGGGTTTCGGCAGAAGTCCGAGCTGAAAGGCTCTCGGAGGTCGGGTCCGGTGTGCAATGCCGCGACATCTGCCGATCTCGCGGCAGGCGGGGCGCAGTCGCCCCCGGGGACCGGTCCGTCGCCTCCAGGAAGGAGCGAGGCCAACGCGGCCGATTCCCCGAAGCTCCGTCTGGCCATTCGCCCGCGATCGCAGCCGGGATGCGCGGCGGCGGGCTCGGCGCTCAGAAGTGCCAGGAGAAGGATCGTCGCGCTCATGGTCCCACCGACTCTTTCAGATAGGCCTCCAGCAGCCGAACGGCATGGGGCATGCGCGGAGCTCCGCCGCTCTTCCCGTCGCCCAGTTGTTTCCGGACGATCTTGCCCTCCGCAAATTGCCCGCCTCGCTCCGCCGACCACTCCAGGAGCGGGGCCTCGAGGGGATCGGGCTTCTTCCACTGAGGCTTGGCCGTCGGGGGCCTCGCGGACGCGTCGGGCCCCAGGATCACCTTTACCCGGGAATCCAGGGCCTCCCGATCCAGGGGGGCCTCGCGGGTGACCCGTTCCGCCCGAAGGCGTCGAACCCGGCAGGCTTCCTTCTGCTCCACGCACAGCGCCCAGACCTCTTCCCGGCCGCCTCCCGAGATGTGGCGGACGATCCTGAACTCCACCCGGGGAAGCGGCTTCGCCTCAGGGGGGGCAGCCCCGGCGGAAGCGGCACTGAGTAGAAGTACCAAGCCAAACATGGACGAAGAATCCCCCGCCCCCCCAGGATAACATTTTCCGAGCGAACGGGTTTTATGCTGTCGTTTCAGCTCTTTGGGGCGTCAATCTCGCCCCGGTAGGCCTACTTCTTTTTCGGGGAAGAGGCCGGCTGCGCTGGGGCCTTGGCGTCTACCGGGGCCTTGGCATCCACGGGGTTCTTGGCCGGGGCGCTTTGCGTCGGGGGCGTCGCCGCAGGCAGGCCGTCGAACACGCTTTTCTTGTTCCCCCGGTTCCCGATGTACGAGAGCGCGAGCGAGGTGATCATGAATCCAGCCGCGATCACGGTGGTGGCGCGGGTGAAGAAGTTCGCGCCGCCGGAGCTTCCGAAGATGGTCTGGCTTGAGCCGCCGCCCAGGCCCGCCGTGAGGTCGCCGCCCCGCCCGGACTGAACCAGCACGAGCAGAATGAGCAGGAAACACAGGCCGACGTGGATCACGGTCACGAGTGTGGACATGGGGAAGGAGATACCCCAGCAGGGCGGCGCCGGGCAAGTCGCTATCGGGCTGCCAGGGCGCCGGCCCGGAGCAGGGCCGCGTAGTCGGGGGCCTTCAGGCTCGCCCCTCCAACGAGGCCGCCATCGACGTCGGGGCAGGCCAGAAGCTCGGCCACGTTCGCGGGCGTGACGCTGCCGCCGTACAGGATCACGGCATTCTGGGCTGCCTGAGCGCCCAGGCGGGCGGCGAGGTCGCGTCGGATGAGGGCGTGGGCTTCCTGAGCCTGGGCGGGCGTGGCGGTAAGGCCCGTGCCGATGGCCCAGACGGGCTCATAGGCGATCCGAAGCCGGCCTTCGATGAGGGCCTTCGCCGCGCGCTCCCGCGCGTTCGGGTCGGACTGGGGAAGCGCTCCCGCGAGCTGGGCGAGCAGCACCGCCTCGGTGCGGCCCGACTCGCGCTCGGCTCGGGTTTCGCCCACGCAGAGAGTGACGTCCATGCCCTGATCGAGGGCGAAGGCCGTGCGGTCGCGCACGGAAGCGTCGGTTTCGCCGAAGAACTGTCGGCGCTCGCTGTGGCCCACGAGCGTGTGAGTGATGCCGATCTCCATGAGGAGGGGCGCGGAAAGCTCGGCGGTGAAGGCGCCCGAGTCTTTCCAGTGGACGTTCTGGGAGCCGATCGCGACGGCGATTTCCGCCCTCTTCGAGAAGGCGGCCGCGGCCTCGCTTGCCGCCGCGAAGCTCACCGCGGGGACGTAAAGGATCGCACGAAGTCTTCCATTGCCTGCCGCCTCCGCCACGCCCAGGATGTCCTCGCCCGCGAGGGCCTCGAAGAAGGCGCGCGCGGCCTTCGGGCCGTGGTTCATCTTCCAATTCCCGGCGATGACGATGGGGCGGGCGCGGCTCATGTCTGCGTCGCGCTCAGGCCCGGCCGCCGCGGCCGACTTCGGATTTCAGGACGTCGATGCCCGGCAGGCCGTTGCCCACCAGGTACTCCAGCACGGCGCCGCCGCCGGTGGAGAGGTGGTCGAATCCCGCCTCATGACCGGAGACCTTCACGGCCGACACGGTGTCGCCGCCACCTACGACCTTCAGCACGCCGGGAAGCTCGGCCAGAAACTTCGCCACGGCGAAGGTGCCGCCCGAGTACTCGGGCTTTTCGAACCAGCCCAGGGGGCCGTTCCAGAACACCGTCTTCGCGCCACCGAGGAATCGGCAGAAGCGATCCACGGTCTTCGGCCCGATGTCGAAGGCTTCAACCAGGTCTTCGGGGAGCAGCACCGGGATGTCCCGTCGCTCGGCCTCTTTGAGAATAGTCGCCGCCGCGCGCACGTCTTCGGGCGCGGGCTGCTTGGCGTTCGCTGGTACCTTTGTTCCCCGAGCCGCGTCGAAGGCGAAGGCCATCGCGCCCCCCACGAGCACGCCGTCGGCGTTGCGCATGAGGGACTGCAGGGTCTCGATCTTGTCGCTGACCTTGGCGCCGCCCAACAGCAGATAGAAAGGCTTGGGTGCGGCGTGAAGGAGCTTGTCCATGAACTGGAGCTCCTTCTCGATCAGGAATCCCACGCCCTTTTTCGGAGCGGCCTTCGGGAGGCCGTACACGGAGGCATGTTTGCGGTGCGAGGTACCGAAGGCGTCGTTGATGTAGACATCCGTGAGGCGCAGAAGGCCGTTCACGAAGTCAGGAGTGCAGGCCTCCTCGCCGCCGTGGAAGCGGAGATTCTCAAGCAGCAGCACCTGGCCCTGCTTCAGGCCCTGGGTCATGAGCTCGATGCCTTCGCCCACACAGTCGTCCGCGAGCGTGACGTCCACACCGAGCAGATTCGCCAGATGCGTGGCCACGGGCTCGAGCGAGTACTTCGGGTCGGGCTTCGACTTGGGCCGGCCCAGGTGAGAGGCCAGGATCACCTTCGCGTTCTGCTCGAGCGCGTACTTGATCGTGGGCAGTGCCTCCTGGATGCGGTTGTCGTCTTCGACCTTCCGCAGACCTTCGGCGTCGGGCTCAGAGAGCGGGACGTTGAAGTCCACGCGGATGAACACGCGCTGGTTCTTGAGTTCGAAGTCCCTGATGCTCTTGATTCCCAGCGCCACGTCGCCGCCCTTACATGCCCTTCCGGGCCATGTGCAGGGTGAGGTCGATCATGCGGGCGGAGAAGCCGCTCTCGTTGTCGTACCAGCTCAGCACCTTCACCAGGTTGCCCTCGACCACCGCCGTGCAGTCGGCGTCGATGCCGGAGCTCAGGAGGGAGCCGTTGTGATCAGTGGACACGAGCGGCACGTCGAAGTAGCCCAGGATGCCCTTCATCGGGCCTTCCGCGGCCTTCTTGAAGGCGGCGTTGAGCTCGGCCTTCGTGGCGGCCTTCTTCAGCTCGCCCGTGAAATCCACGATCGACACGTTCGGGGTGGGCACGCGCACGGAGATGCCGTCGAGCTTGCCCTTGAGGTGTGGGAGCACCTCGCCCACGGCCTTTGCGGCACCCGTGGAGGTGGGGATCATGTTCATCGCGGCCGCGCGGGCGCGGCGAAGATCCTTGTGCGGGAGGTCCAGGAGCTGTTGGTCGTTCGTGTAGGAGTGCACGGTAAGCATCGTGCCGCGCACCACGCCGAAGCTGTCATCGAGCACCTTCACGAGGGGGGCCAGGCAGTTCGTGGTGCAGCTCGCGTTCGACACCACGTGGTGCTTCGAGGGGTCGTAGCTGTTTTCGTTCACGCCCATGCAGAAGGTGGCGTCGGGGCCGTCGCCGGGCGCCGAGATGATCACTTTCTTCGCTCCGGCCTGAAGATGCAGGCCGCCCTTCTCCTTGCTGCGGAAGATGCCCGTGCACTCGTGCACGAAGGAGGCCCCGATCTTGCCCCAGGGAAGCTTCGAGGGGTCCTTCTCGGCGGTGCAGGTGATCTTGCGGCCGTTCACCACGAGGGCGCCGCCCTCCACGTGCACGTCCTGCTTGAGGGTGCCGTGCACGGAGTCGTACTTGAAGAGGTGGGCCAGCACGTCCACCGAGGTCAGGTCGTTGATCCCGACGATCTCGATCTGGGGGTTGTCGAGCGCCAAACGGGCGATCTTCCGGCCGATCCGGCCGAAGCCATTGATTCCGACTTTGAGGGTGTTGGGCATGGCCCGGATTTACTCCCCTTGGGGGCGGAGCGGCAAGCCATTTCCAGCACTTGATGCGGGGCGATACGGTCCCAAGAGGGGTGGACCCGGCCCCTCCCGACGGGGTAGCCAGTGGGCCATGTCTGCCACCCCCGCCACGCTTGCCGAGCTGCTCTCCGAGATGCGCCAGTGCCTCGTCCTCAAGGGCGAGAACCCCTTCAAGATTCGCGCGTTCGAGAAGGCCGAAGGGGTGCTCGCGGGCAGGGACGACGTGGCCGAGCGGGCGCGTACGGGCACCCTTTTGGAGCTCGACGGCATCGGCAAAGGCATCGCGGCCGTGGTCACCGAGTGGGTGAAAACGGGCCGCTCTAAGGAGCTTGAGGAGCTGCAGGCCTCGATTCCGCCCGCGCTCAGGGAGTTCACTCGCATCCCAGGCCTTGGGCCCAAGAAGGCGCAGGCCTTGATCGACGAGCTCGGCATCGAGACCCTGGGTGAGCTCGAGTACGCCTGCCGCGAGAACCGGCTCCAGGGCCTGAAGGGCTTCGGCGAGAAAGCGCAGGCCAAGATCCTCGAAGGCGTGCAGTTCCTGATGGCTGCCCGGGAGCGGCTCCGCTGGGTGGACGCGAAGGCACAGGACGAGGCCGCGCGTGTGTTTCTGGCGGGTGCGCTCAAGGGCGTCACGGGCGCGAGGCTCGAACCGGCCGGAGAGTTTCGCCGGCGCCTGGAGGTCGTGAGCGGGCTCGACTACCTCGTGGGCCTGCCCTCGGGGCCCGCGGGGGCGAAAGCGCGCGAGGCCGTGGAGCATGCCGTGGCCGAGTTCCGGAAGGCCCAGCCCGAGGCACTGCCGCTTCGCATGCACTTCGCGGGAGAGGCCGACTTCGGCTCGGCCTGGGCGAAGGCCACGGCCTCGCCGGAGCACTGGAAGGCTCTGGGCGCGCCCAAGGCCGAGGCCGCCTCCGAGGAAGATTTCTACAGGAGCTTGGGCCTTCCCTGGATCGCGCCCGAGATGCGCGAAACCGGCGAAGAGGTGGCGCTCGCCCGCACGGGCAGGCTCGCCACGGTGCTCCCCTGGGACGGTATCCAGGGCGTGTTCCACAACCACACCGTGGCCTCCGACGGCGCGGCCACGCTTGAGGAGATGGTGGCCGAGGCCTCGCGCCTGGGCCTGAAGTACATCGGCATCTCCGATCACTCGCAGAGCGCCTTTTACGCGCAGGGCCTGAAGGAGGAGGCGCTCGAGAAGCAGCATCAAGAAGTGAAGCGGGTACAGAAGAAGTACCCCGGCGTGCGCATCTTCTGGGGCGTGGAAAGCGATATCCTGCAGGACGGCTCGCTCGACTACCCGGACGCCGTGCTCGCGCGCATGGACTTCGTGATCGCCTCGATCCACTCGCGCTTCCAGATGGACCGCGAGGCCATGACGGAGCGCCTTCTCAAGGCCGTGCGCAACCCGCGCACCACGATGCTCGGCCACCTCACGGGCCGCCTCCTCCTGGGCCGCAAGGGCTACGACTTCGACTTCGAGAAGGTCTTCGCCGAGTGCGCCAAGCGCGGCGTGGTCGTGGAGATCAACGCGCACCCGCAGCGGCTCGACGTCGACTGGCGCTGGGGGAAACGTCTCCGTGAGCTCGGAGTCCGCGTGTCGGTGAACCCGGATGCCCATGAGCTCGCGGGCCTGCAGGACGTCGTGCACGGCGTGAACGTGGCGCGGAAGGCGCTGCTCCCGGCCGCGCAGGTGGTGAACACGCGCGACGTGGCCGGAGTGGAGCGCTGGCTCGCTCAAAGAATCTAGGACGTAGCGGACGCCCACCCCGAGGGGTAAGCGTCCGCTGTCGAACTACTTCGCGGCCTGGGCCATGGACTCGGCCATCGCGCGCGACACGCGCTCGGCCACGAGCACGGCGTCGGCCGAGAACATCGGCTTGAGCTCCTGCCAGCGCGCCAGGGCTTGGGGCAGGGTGTTTTCACCGGCTGCGGTCATGTCGGCCTCGATCTGCTGCATGGCCGCGTTGAGCTCGGGAAGCTCGTGGTGGTAGACCGCGATCTGCTCGCCCGAGAGGCCGAGCCGACGGGCATTCTCGGCGGAGAGCTCGCCGAAGCCCATTGTGGGATGGTCGCCATGCTCATCCAGAACGACTAACCCCGCCAGGGCGAAGGCTGCGGCCGCGTACCCAACGATCACGCAGTTGAGGGCGGCGCCCCATCCCCCCCCCGAGTTCGCCTCGGCGCAAGCGACGGCCGCGACGACGCCGCCGCCCAGGGTCATGAGACCACCCACGGCCATTACGGGCACTCCCACCGCGCCGCCGCCGAAGAGCGTGATCACGCCGCCGACTGCGGCCTCGGCGCGCTTCGTAGCGATCGGGCTGAAGGCGAGAGCGGTGGCCAATGCCAGCGCTCCGATTTGTGTACGAGTTTTCATAGAGTTCTCCTTGGTTTTGAGTCCCGATCAGGGACGGTATTGGGACAGGTTTTCCTGGAGGTCGCGTGAGATGCGCTCGGCGAACGAGAATGCTTCCGGCGAAAACATCGGCTTGACCACCAGCCAGCGCGCCTGCGCCTGGGGCGGGGTGTTCTCGCCCGCCGCGAACACGCCGACTCCCGCCTCCGCGCGCCGGGGGCTCAGCGCGCCGAGCGCGAGCGAGCAGGCCAGGGCGACGGAAAGGACCTGCTGGCGATGTGAAGATCGAGCTTTCACAGAATTCTCCAGGGACTTTGGGTTGATCGAGCAGGGCGCAATCTAAAGAAATGAACGCATTGCGTCACGTGACTGTTCTCTGCGCATTCCGGCGCCGGGCAAGATGCCCGAACGGTTCCAGGCCGGAACCGAAAGCGCGTTCACCGTCGGAAGTGCGACTTCCCGGGGTGAGTCGGTTCACGGCCGACCAACCCCTTAGTCTTGGGCGGCACCTAGGGTTTGGACACTGGTCAGGACCTTGCATCGCCGTCGGTCATGGTATTTCCCAGGCTCTTTCACTTGGTCGCGCGTGTGGAACGCGGACTCACGGGGCAAGCCATCCCGCTTAACGATCGCGAGCTCTGCGTGGCGGTCTGGGCGCGCCTGAAACGAAGCTTCCCGGGCGCTCCGGCCTGCGTGCTCATGCCCGATCATGCGCACTTGCTCGCGGAGGGTGATCCAGGGCAGCTCCGTCGCCGGTGGGCGCGGGCGCTCTCGTCGGCAGTCCGCGACGCCTCCTGGCGCTGGGAGCCATTTCCTTTGCCCGCACCCATTCCGAACGCGCAACATCTGGCTCGCCAACTTCGCTATTTGCACCTAAACCCCTGCCGCGCCGGGCTTTGCTCAGACCCGCTGGAGTGGGAGTGGAGCACGCATCGGGACTGGATGGGGTGCGTCGATCCGTCCTGGCCGGAAGTCGAGCGCTGGGGGCGGATCCTGGGCTGGTGGGGAACGGGTGGGCCCGAACGCATGCACCGCTATGTCTCCTCGGACCCCGCAGTTCGGGTGACGGGAACTCCGCCCATCTCCGCCGGGCACGCCAAAGTGGAGGAGTGTTCGGTACGAGAGGTTCTACGGGCGGTGGCGGCCAGTCGACGTGTCACGGTCGATGTCGCGAAGATGCCGCGTTTGGACAGGAGGCTTGTCGTCAAGCTGGCGGCCGAGTGTTCGGGGTTGAGGCCCGTTCAGATCGCCGCGCGGCTGGGGCTTACACGGCAGGCCGCAGCGCGGATTCTCAGGCGCGCCCCGCCGTCGGCGCGCGCCCGGGCGGCCGTTCTCCAGGTGCTCTCGGATCCGAGGACGCGTTGGGATCGGTTCCCCCCGGGAACCGATCGGCGATTCTGACGCGGTGAAAGGGGTCGATCGGTTCCCGGGCGGAACCGATCGTACGTTGCCCCGCCAGCGCGGCCCGCCCGCGCCTTGCCATCCGCCCCCGGCCCCGGTACGTCGGCCCCATGGGCCTCCTCGATGAACGCATGACCGCCTCGCAGGTGAAGAGGGAGCGCGCGCGCATGGGCAAGGTGCTCTCGATCCTCAAGGCGGCCTATCCGGACGCCAAATGCGCGCTGGAGTATCGCACGCCCTACCAGCTTCTCGCCGCCACGATCCTCTCCGCGCAGTGCACGGACGCGATGGTGAACCGGGTGTCGCCCGTGCTCTTCGCCCGTTACCCGGACGCCCGCGCGATGGCGGACGGCAAGATGGAGGAGATCGAGCGCATCATCCGCTCCACGGGCTTCTACAAGAACAAGGCGCAGAGCCTGAAGGAGATGTCGCAGGCCCTGCTGCGGGAGTACGGCGGGCAAGTACCGGCGAGTATGGAAAAGCTGACGCGTCTGCGCGGCGTGGGCCGCAAGACCGCGAACGTGGTGCTCGGCAACGCCTTCGGGATCCCGGGCCTCGTCGTGGATACGCATGTGGGTCGGCTCTGTCACCGAATGGGATTCACGGAGGAACAGGCCCCCGAGCGCGTGGAGGCCGAGATGATGGAGCTCGTGCCGAAGTCGGACTGGACGATCTTCTCGCACCTGCTGATCTCGCACGGCCGAGCCGTGTGCATTGCCCGAAAGGCTGCCTGCGAGCGCTGCCCGGTTGCGGAGCTTTGCCCGAAGGTTGATGTTCCGCAGTTCGAAACCCGACCCCCAAAGTCCACTGGCTTGACGCGTCGCTCCTCTCCAGCTAGGAGTAGGGCACCGTCCAAGTGAATCGTATTGGGTGAGTCCACACCGTTGAGGGAGATTCAGGGAATGCGTATGCCATTGCTGTCATTTGTTGTTTTAATGTCACTCGCCACGGCGGGCTCGGCTTCCGCCAACTGGCACGACGAACCGTTGCCCTGGTTCCCGATGCCCTGGGAACCGGCTTGCGGGAAGAACTACCTCTCTGAGAACTACGGGCTCGCGCAGGGCGCGGCCTACCTCGGTCAGACGATGATCCCGCCCAGCACGGCCAACCAGCTCTGTCAGCGGCTGGGCCGCGAAGCGGGCGAAAAGCTCGCGCGCGATCAGGCGAACAACCAGCCCTGGTGCAACCGTGCCTTCGACCGCGGCCTCCAGAGCGGCCTGCGTTTCGAGGTTCCAACCGTCGAGACCCCCTCGGAGTGCTGGCATGCCGGCTACGCCCTGGGTGCCGCCCGTCTGGAAAACGCCCTCCGTCGGGATTTGGAGTCGGAAGTGGGAAGCCGTTGCATGCGCGAATATCGCCGGGGCTGGACCTTCTACAAGGAGCAGAAGGTGCCCGAGCTGAATGGCGACAACTTCACCAACCACTGCTTCATGACGGGCTACGACGACGCCAGCATCGCACCCTGAGGCTGTGGTAGAAGGGGCCCATGAATCCCCAGCAGCTGAAAGAGCGTCTGGAGCGTCTTGCGCCGGGCACAGAGGTCGTCATTCAG
>JADZFF010000064.1 GCA_020850015.1 Bdellovibrionales bacterium
CGCGGTTTCGGTGAGCGGCCCCTTCTTCGGCGCCTGGTTCCTCCTGAACGTGGCGGATCAGGAAAGCGCAGCCTCGTTTTTCAGCGACTACGGCGTATCGCGCAGCTACCTCGTGGGCGAGATGCACCTCGCCTCTGGCGAGGACGAGAACATCCGCGTCGCCGGCTCCGCGCTGTACTTCGGCCTTCGCGTGGAGTTCTAGGCCGCAGAGATCTCTCACGCCCAACCAAGGCCCCGGACTGCAGTTTTCTCTAGTTCTCGTCGAAGGGCTCAGTGCGCAGGATTCACCAGGAAAACAGGTGAATTTCCGTTTGAGATGCCTCTCGGGGCGAATTTCACCTGAATTCATGGTGAATGAGCGCAGACCTCTCGACTCTGGGAGGGTTTCTACTGAGGGTGTGGATGGTGCCCGGGACTGGACTCGAACCAGCATGCCTTTCGGCGCCACCCCCTCAAGATGGTGTGTCTACCAATTTCACCACCCGGGCACGTCACCAAGGACGAGGAAGGAAATCGAGGGAGACCTCGGGTTTACCACAGGTTGGAGGGACTTCAAGCGACGGCTCAGAGGCTTTCGCCCTGAAGGCACTGGCCCAAATCCCCTTGCACGGCCGTGACTTTCGATCTAAACGCTGAGGACTATGTCTCAACCGAAGAAAAAGACCTCGCCCCGCCGCCGTGACCAGCGCCGCGGAGCCTTCCAACATCAGCTCCGCACGGTGACCTGGATCAACGGCGCCACGGAGCCCACCCGCCCCCACCGCGTGACCCTGGAGTCGATTGACGCGTATGTGGCGGCCCGCACGGCCAAGAAGAAGACCGGCAAATCGGCAACCCGCTGATTTTATAAGACTTTACAGAGGCAGGTGGAGGCAATTCCCCTGCCTCTCTTTTTGTCCCTATATTTGACCAAACAAATCAACAATTGTATCCTATTCCTCAGGGGTTAGCGGTTCGAGGGACTTCTTCAAGGAGCAAGCCTCCGGCCTGTTGAGCCCATGTTTTTGGGGGAACGTATGCGGCCTGGATTGCGCAGGGCAAGGCACTGGCTTGGGGGTACCACTCCCCTCCTGGCCTCGCTTGCCCTGTTGTTGAGCGCCGCCCCTGGCTGCACCAAGATCCAGGACTTCCTGAAGCCCGTGGAGGTACCGCCCGAGGAGGCCGGCCCGCCGCAGTGGCGGCTGGGCGCCACCGACGACCCGGCCGAGTTCGATCTGCGCCTCATGGGCTCGGCGCTCGCGCCCTCTTCCACGACCCAGGCCTACCTGGATTTCAAGCTCACGGGCACGGCCACGGGCGCGGGCCTCGTTGCCTCGTTCCCCTTCGAGCCCGGCGACAGCTCGCCTGAGGTGCACCGGGTTTTCGCGCGCGGCTATGGTCCCCGCTCCGCAGGAGGGAAAGGTTGGGTCAAGACCTCGCCGGTCTTCGACACCATCGACGACTTCGCGGCCCAAGGGATTCTGGGCAACGAGACCAGCGGAGGCAATCTCGCGGCGGCGATGTCGCTCGGCGGCGACCTGATCGCGGCCTTCGGAGCCTACCAGTCCACCGGGTCCACGAGCACCGCCCACGCCGCGATCCGGATGGCCGATGAGGGCTGGGACCAGCAGTCCATCCTCACCGCCCCGACCTTTGGCGAGGAAGCGGCGCACGTGAACCTTTCCCGGGGACTCGGGCGTTCCTCCGACCTGGTCTGGGACCAGGTTCCCTCGGCCTGGTACGGGTACATCGCAGGACAGAATGCGATTCGAATCGAACTCAATGTCGGCGCCCCAGGCGAAAACCTCTACGAATATTGGGTGAACGGAGTCCGCGTGCGGCTCACCAGCAATGGCGCGAACCTCACAATGAGCGACGAGCTCGACGAGCTCGAGCTCGAGCACCAAACTGACGGCGCAGACGCGGTGGCAGAGTTCGTCAATCTGGGGTGTTCGACTCTGAGCCCGGCGGTTCAGAGCCGCTGCGCCTTCCTGCTTTCGCCTAACCCTCTCGGTTCGCCGGACGAACCTCTTCATGTCTATCCCGTGAGCGCGGTAACCGTGGCGCCGAGCGGGGTGGTGCGCGCCCGCCGCTACGACTTCCTGAACGGCTGGGGCGCGCTGTCGGAGCCCATGAGCATCGGGGCGGGCGCGGAGCAGGTGCAGATGGTGGCCGACGGGGTAAAACGCCACGCGCTTTGGGTGTCGCGCTCCCCGGTGAACCGCGCAGACCTAGCCCTGGGCCAAGATCACTCCTGCGTGCTCGACAACCTCGACGTGCGCTGCTTCGGCCGCTCCAACCAGGGGCAGGTCGGAACTGGCACCACAGCCGACGTCTCCACCCCCGCTCAGGTCCACGGCCCGGTGGCTTTTTCCGCGGTCTACTCCTCGGGCCTTCACACTTGCGCGATCTCGGACGTCTCGGACGACCGCCGTGTCTATTGCTGGGGCGAAAACGGGTCGAGCCAACTGGGCGTGGTCGGCCCCACCGACAGAACCACCCCGGTTCTTGCCGCGGCGATCACCGACGTGATGGAGCTCGCCGTGGGACTGAACCACACCTGTGCCATGCGCGACTCCAACAGCAACGGCCTCGCTGACGAGATCTGGTGCTGGGGTTCCAACAACTCCGGGCAGATCGCAGACGCTGGCGTCTTTCCTTCCACGGATGTCGCGCCCACCTTGATCACGGACTTCGGGGGTGCGGATTACCTCTCGATCACCGCGGGCAACAATTTCACCTGCGCCGTCACGGATGACGATGCGGTCTACTGCTGGGGCGATAACGGGCTTGAGCAGCTTGGCTCCGGCGCGGGAGCCGACACGAACGTACCAACGCTCGTCGCCTCGCCTTTCGCCGTGCATACGAAGGTCCGCGCGCATGGAAACGTCGCCTGCGCGCTGAGCAACGACGAACGGCTCGCCTGCTGGGGCGAGAATGACCTGGGACAATCCGGCGTGGTGGGGGCCGCGGACCCCGCCCCGCCCGGGATCGTGGACACCTCCCTGACGGACGCGACCGACCTCCCCGATGTGCAGGACTTCGGCGTGGGCGACAGTCACGTCTGCGCCATCGTCGACTCCACTGATCGAACCCTCGTCTGCTGGGGCAGCGACCAGTACGGTCAGCTCGGGAATCTCCGCGCCGAGTGCGGCGGCGTGGCCCCAGGGCTTCCTTGCGAGGTCCATGCCCCCGTAGTCGTCGCGGGGCCCATTCAGGGCGTGGAACACATCGCCGCCGGCGAAGACCACACCTGCGCCATCACGGACTCCAAAGACACCTACTGCTGGGGACACGGACAGTACGGAACGCTCGGCAACGGCGTATCCGACCTCGATGCCTTCGCCGGACAGCCCGTGGCGATCAGCGGCGCCACGGTCTGCAAGGGCAGGGAGTGCCTCCTTTCGGCGACGCTGGACGACCCCACGCGGATCCGAGTCCAAGCGGTCGGCACGACCTCCCTTCAGAACGGGATGGGTTCCTTTCATGCCTCCACGAGCGGTCAGGGCGACGTTTTCGTGACCTGGGTTCAGTGCGACGACACTCTCGCCGCCGACTGCGTCAGCGGCAATTCCGGGTTCCGCCACTACGGCGCGCTTCGCAACGCGATCGGTCAGTGGTCGCCTCCGGCGCGGGCCGACAGCGCGTTCGACGGTGTTTTCGACTTCTTCGTCACGAATACCCCGCGCATGGGCCAGCCCGTAGTGCAGCCCCGCACCGCGTATGTGGGCGAAGGGAAATTCCTATCCGTCTTCAACGTCACGATTCAGGACGAGGGCGATGACCCCGACGAGGTCGTAGATGACCTGGGAGCCCGCATGCTCATGGCGAGGCTTTACGATCGTGTGACCGGGTTCGAGGCTCAGACCTTGGGGGTTTACGGGGATTCCCACGACGTGGAGCAGTTCGAGGACGCGGGCGAACGCCTCATGGCGGCCAACCGGATGGAGATCGCGGTGACAGGCTCAGGAGACGTCACGCTGGTGGTTCAACAGCCAAGCATCTCCCTCGGAGTGACACCCTCCTCGGCCGCGACCACGTTTTACTGGAGGGTGCTGCGCTTCAACGCCTTCGACTTCGACGCGGAGTCGGGGGACTACGACGCTTCCGGCCCCGTCTTCACGCACAGCGATCTGGTCTGCACCGGCTCCACCTTCGCCTGCCGCGCCATAGACCCGCCTCAGCTTCAGCTCTTCGATGACGACGAGGCCCTGATCCTGCTTCCTGGTCTCAACTCGGGCGGCTACAAGCGCCTGCACTCGGTGGAGTACTTCTGATGGGGAACCGGAACGCATCCCGCGTCGTGAGCATGCTCTCCGGATTCGGCGCAGCCTGCATTGCCGCCGGGCTCCTGGCCTGCGACCCTTTCGCCGACGGCACCGCCCTGCCATTCTCCTCTGCCCCCGAGACGAGCGAGAGCATGACGGGCAAGGACTGGCAGCTTCCGCAGGCCCTGGAGATGAACCCGGACTCGCCGTCCATCGGAGGCGACGCGTCCTCTTTTCGGGGCTTCGACCTGCTTGCGGACGGCGACAGGATCCTGCTCGCGGCCTCGCTCTTCGACGCCGACGACGCCCTCTACCAACCCCACGCCAGGCTCTACACCCAGGGCTCGGGCTGGGCGCTTCCGGGCTCACAGTTCCGGCGGATCGCCGACACCGGGGCCGACACCACTTTTGCCAGCTTGGCCCTTTCTCCCGGCGGGAACAGCCTCGCGAGCTTCGCGAGCAGCGACGGCACCGGCCTCACCACGGTGGAGTACGACGGGAGCTGGGGCACGAGCAGTTCCGTGGTCGTTGCGTCGCCGTTCCAGCCCGCCTACGACACCGACTACCACCAGGACTACGGGCCGGCGCTCCAGTCGGTGTTCGACCCACTGGGCCGCGCCTTCATCCTCGCGAAAAACTACAACAACATCAACGCGGGCGTCGGCTTCAGCGTCTGGCAGGCGGGCGCGCCATCGGGTGAAACCCTCGTCACCGGATCTGATGCGTCCTCTTTCCGGCACCACGACGTCGTCTTCGACGGCGTGGACCAGATCTGCGCCTCCTGGGATACGAGCACGAACGACCTCCGCGTGAACTGCTTCGACCCGCTCACGGAGATCCCCTTCGATGACGCCGCCACCACCGTGGATAATACCCTCACCGTGCGCGGGCACTCGCTCGCCTCCGATGGAGAGGGTGTCATTCGCGTGGTCTACTACGCCGAGGACCCTGCCACCTCCGTCTGGGGCGTGTATTCGCGGCGATACAAGAACGGCTCCTGGTCGTCCGCCACCCGCATCGACACCAACACCCCCTCGGGTTACGAGGCGGGCCCTGCGGGTTGTGCCGGGGCCGACATGGCTTGCGCGCCCACTTTCCCGGCGATCGCCCATCCGGTCCCCGCGCTCGCGCACGTGGGCGACGGGAAATACGTGGCCGCCTGGATGCTCGTGAACACCACCTCGAAAGTCTCTGGCCTGTACTACGCCACCTACACGCCGCTCGACGGCTGGACCGCGCCCCGCCAGCTGGGCGATCTCTACACCTATACGACGCGGCCCCGCTTCCACAGTCCCCGCCTGAGCTCCAATCTCTTCGGGGATGCCGTGCTTACCGCGCCCGTGATGTCCACCGAGGGCACTAACGTCGCCGCGCACGTTTACGTCACCTTTGCCGCCCGTTATCACGTCGACGTGGGATTCAAGAGCACGGTGCTCCTGGGAAGCGGCTGCCGCTACGGCGACGGAGGCGTGGGTGATGACGGCGCGGGCCCCTGCTCCCAGCCCCGCTCGGCCGTGGTGCTCGACGACGGCGATGCGATGGTGGTGTACCCCGACCAGGACGCGAGCCTCCGTTTCCGACTGATGGGCGTGGAATTCCGGTGACGCTTCCCCCGTCTGCATGGCAGCCTGGGCCGCATGCTGAACACCGTTTTTCCAAAAACCCGTAAGGAAGCCAGCCGCGAGGCGATCGGCGGAATCACCACTTTCTTCACGATGGCCTACATCGTGGTGGTGAACCCCGCGATCCTGTCGACCGAAGGAACGGGCATGCCCTTCTCGGGCGTGCTCACCGCCACTGTGCTGCTCTCCGCGGTCTGCACCCTCCTCATGGGCCTGTACGCGAAGCTCCCCTTCGCGGTGGCGCCCGGGATGGGCATCAACGCCTTCTTCACCTACACGGTGATCCTGGGCCAGCAGGTGCCCTGGGCCACGGCGCTCGGCATGGTGTTCTGGGCCGGCGTGATCTTCATCCTCGTCTCGGTGACTCCCGTTCGGGTGGCGATCGCGAAGGCCATCCCCCACAACCTCCGCATCGCCTCGGCCACGGGCATCGGGGTGTTTATCTCGTTCATCGGGCTCAAAAACGCAGGCGTCATCGCGGCCCACCCTGTGACCTTCGTCACGGTGGGAAAGCTCGGCTGGCCCACCCTGGCTTTCTTTTCGGGCCTCGCGGCCGGCGTCTGGCTCATGCGCCGCAAAAACCCGTTCGCGCTCTTGGCCGCCCTGGGGCTCGGCACGGCGATCGGCGCGGGCGCGGGTCTGGTGGGAGCACCCGCCTCGTTCGTGAGCGCGCCCGATTTCTCTCTATTCCTGAAGGCCGATTTCGCAGGCGCACTCGACCTCCAGTTCCTGCCCATCATCATCACGCTCTTCGCCACCGACCTGTTCGACTCGATCTCGACCTTCGTGGGCGTTTCGCAGGCGGGCGGGCTCCTCGATTCCAAGGGCAACGCGAAAAACCTCAAGGAAGGCCTTCTCGTGGACGCGGTGGCCACGGTGGGCGCGGGCCTGGCAGGCACCTCCTCGGGCACGGCCTACATCGAGAGCGCGGCGGGAATCGAGGCGGGCGCACGGACGGGCTTCGCCTCCGTGGTCACGGCGCTCTGTTTCCTCCCCTGCCTTTTCCTGGCACCCCTGGCCGGGATGGTTCCGGGCTTCGCCACGGCCTCCGTTCTCGTGCTCGTGGGCGCGCTCATGTTCCGAAGCGTTAAGGAACTCAAGCTCGGCGCGCTCGAGGATTCTCTACCTGCGTTTCTGACCATTGTTTTGATTCCGTTAACGTTCTCCATCACGCAGGGCATTTTGTGGGGCTTTCTGGCTCACACCGCGCTTTACCTGCTTTCGGGGCGCGGGCGCGAGGTCGGCGGTGGTCTTTACGCGATCGCGGGCCTCTCGGCCGTGTTGCTCTGGATCTCTGACCTGGGCTAAGCTTCGCCCCATGAAAACGACCTCGAAGAGCTGGAACCGCCGCAAATTCCTGGAATTCATGGGCCGAACCGCCGCCGTCGGCGCGGTGGCGGGAGTGGGGTTGCCCTCGCTCAGCGCGCTCTCGGGCCTGAGCCGGGCGAAGGCCGCCAAGTCGGCGGAGGGCAGGCTCCCCTTCAAGTCCTTGAAACCCCAGATCAGCGACCAAGTGGTGCTCGCGGACGGTTTCATGCACGAGATCCTCATCCGCTTCGATGATGTGATCAACTCGAAGGGCGAAAGATTCGGCTTCAACAACGACTTCATCAACTTCGTGGAGCTGAACGGGAAGAACGACCTCCTGCTCTGGGTGAACCACGAGTACACGAGCCACCTTTTGGTCAGCGGACTCACCGAGGAGGATCTCAAGGCCGGAAGAAAGACCAAAGACCAGGCGATTCGTGAGCAGGACACCGTGGGCGGCAGCATCCTGCGCGTGAAGCGCGGAAAGGACGGACGTTTCGCGGTCGTGAAGAACGACCCATTGAACCGGCGGATCACGGGTCGCACGCCTATCCCCATGATTGTCGACCGGCCCATCCAGGGCACCAAGACCGCCATCGGCACGATCTCGAACTGCGCGGGCGGCAAGACGCCCTGGGGCACCTTTCTCACCTGCGAGGAGAACTACGACGGCTCCTACGGCGAGGCGCACTTCGCGCCCGACGGCACGCGCACGCTGACGCCGAGCTGGGCCGACGGCTGGGAGACGTACTTCCCCTACCCGCCCGAGCATTACGGCTGGGTGGTGGAAGTCGAACCGAAGACCGGGGCTGCGAAGAAGCTGACCGGGCTCGGACGCTTCTGCCACGAGTGCGCGACGACCGTGCGCGCGAAAAGCGGGATGCCCGTGGTTTACACGGGCGACGACGCGAACGACGAGTTCATTTACAAGTTCATCTCCAAGGAGAAGAACAGCCTGGAGCGCGGAACCCTTTACGTGGCCGACACCGTGAACGGCCGCTGGCTGCCTCTGGACCTCGAGCAGGATGCACGCCTGAAGAAGGCCTTCAAGGACCAGACCGAGCTTCTGATCCGTACGCGCGAGGCCGCGCGCATCGTGGGCGCCACCCCTCAGGACCGCCCCGAGGACGTCGGGATCGATCCGGCAACCGGAGCGGTGCTCGTGGCGCTGACGAACAACAAGAAAAAGGGCAACTTCCACGGAAGCCTGCTCAAGATCGAAGAAAAGGGCGGCGACTACGGATCTCTCGACTTCAAGGCCTCCACCTTCCTCGCGGGGGGCACCGCCACGGGCTTTTCGTGCCCGGACAACATGGCCTTCGACCTGAAAGGGAACCTCTGGATCACCTCGGACATCTCGGGCTCGTCCATCGGAAAGAACGAGTACACGCCCTTCGGCAACAACGGGCTTTTCTACGTGCCGCTCTCAGGCCCTGAGGCGGGCAAGGTGTTCCAGGTGGCCTCGGCCCCGAAGGAAGCCGAGTTGACCGGGCCCTGCTTCAGCCCGGATGGGCGCACGCTATTCCTGTCGGTGCAGCATCCAGGGGAGGAGAGCCCCTCTCTCGACGCCCTCACGAGCCACTGGCCCGACGGCGGGAGTTCCAAGCCCACGCCCGCGGTGATTCAAATCTCGGGGCCCGCGCTCGATGCTTTGATCGGAGCGAAGGCCTAAAGCGCCTTGTGCGGCAGGCTCTCCGTTCGGCCGGCGGGCGTGACGAGCACGAAATTCATCTTGCGCTGAAGCTCACGGATGTTGGCTGCTCCCCCGTAGGTCAGGCCTGAGCGCAGGCCACCGATGAGGTCGGCCACGATGGCCTCCTCGTCCTCGCGGTAGGGCACGTTCACGGCCACGCCCTCTGCGGTCTTCCACTCGGGCATGCCGCCCATGAAGTCCTCCTGCGCCTCGCGCGAGGCCATGCCGCGGTACTGCTTCACCTGGCGGCCGTCGGCGAGTTTCACCACGGGCCCGGGAGTGACGCGCGTGCCTGCGAACATCCCGCCCACCATCACGAAGTCCGCGCCGAAGGCCAGGGCCTTCACGATGTCGCCCGCGGTGCGGATGCCCCCGTCGGCCACGATCGAGCGGTCTACCTTCGCGCACTCCTCGATCGAGCTCAGCGTGGGGATGCCGAAGCCGGTCTTGATGCGAGTGCTGCACACGGAGCCTCCCCCGATGCCCACCTTCAGGATGTCGGCGCCGCAGCCGGCGAGGTAATCCGCGCCCGCGTAGGTGGCCACGTTCCCCGCCATGATGCAGGCGTTTGGCAGATGCTCCCGCAGCCGCTTCAGCGTCTTGCCCACGTACTTCGCGTGCGCGTGCGCTACGTCCAAACAGAAGTACTCGGCGCCTGCGTCGCGCAGCGCGAGCGCCCGCTCGAGGTCGGCCTCCGAGCAGCCCACCGAGACAAAAACCTTTTTCTTGCACTTCTTGAACTCGGCCACGTTCTGCTCCACCGACAGGAACCGGTGAAGCACGCCGATGCCGCCCCGCTCGCCGATGAAGTTCGCCATCGTGCTCTCGGTGACCGTGTCCATGTTGGAGGTCATGAGCGGGAACTCGAGCGTGAGTTTGCCCATGCGGTCGGTCATGGAGATATCGACATGGCGGCGGCTCTCGTAGTGGTTGTAATTGGGCACGAGCAGCACGTCGTCGAAGGCGTAGGTCTGGCGGTTGTTCATAGAGCTTCTGCATAGCAGAGCCCCTCGTGCTCAGCCAGCCTTAGCCGTCTGCCCCGCAGCCCCGGACCTGCCGGGTGGCGGTGGGCTCGAAGATCGCGGGCGGGGGTGCGGCGAGCAAACCGGCCCGAAGCCGGCAGCGGGTTTCGTGCTCGGCGATGAGCTCGTCACCGAACAGAACCTCCAGCGCATGGCGCCGGTTGTTCGGATCCCAGCCCGTGCGATGAGTCCAGATTCCTTCCATGTCCGGCGCCTCGTCCGAGTCGGCCTCGAAAATGCGTTCGATTCCCTCTTGATCGGCGCGAAATATCGCCACGAGGTGCGGGAATGCGGAGCTCACGCCGATCTCTCCGTATTTGATCTTCCGAACGGCGATGCGGGTGCCCGCGCCGTCGAGTCGCTCGCCAGCCCGGGTGATCATGCAGCGAAAGGCGTGCCGGTACTGCTCGTCGCTGCCCGGAGCCGGAAAGCGACCCCGGAGCCAGCGAACGCCCATGTCGTAGGCGTCGGGGGCGATATAGAGCGCCTCGATCCTCGGGCGCGAGGGCGCAAGCGCCGGCATGCCCGGGATCCTCGAGAGGCACTGCGCGATGGCGTACTCGCGCTCGCGGGGAGAGGCGTGCTTGAAATTCGTGAACGAGCCGGGCGACTCGAGAAAGGTCCATGCCGGGTTCTCGGGGGCGTCCTCCGTCTTGTACACAGAGGCGTTGAAGGCCTCCTCCCAATCGTCGCTCCAGGAAGGGGTACGGCCGCAGAGCATGTTGAGGGCTCCGCTCGAAGAGCTCGACGTGCTGATCCGGAAACCCGCGAACACACGGCCTCCCTGACGGTACTCATTGAGCCTGCGGATCGCGGCCTCGGGATCCGCGAAGCGCTGAAGGGCGCGAGCCATTTCCCCGGCGACGGGACTCGGCGAGGGAGAGAGGGTGGTGTGGCCATCCGCCCAATCCAGGAAGTTCGTGGGGTCGATGAACTCGATGAGCCATTTCGAGCGGTCCGGGGTACCCGACCCTGCGTACCCGGGAAGGCCCACCCCGGCCAGGCCGACAAGCAAGAGGATCGTGAATAAGCGGGACATTCGCACGCGCAGATCTCCGTTTCTTTCCCTGAGAACGGAGTAACCTAGCAATCCCCCGGCCAAGGCCCCGGGCCTGTTCTCCCCCAATGAGAGGCCATTGGGTCCGCTCGGCGCCGTTCAAGACCTGGTCAGGCGGCAGGCCGCACCCCTGAGGCCGCCTTGACACAGCTCCCTCAGGCGGAGGAGGATCAACGCTCGCCTTTCACTCGAACGACCGGAGGGGATGCCGTCGTGAAACTCGCACCACCGGGCCTTTGGACCCTGCTTATCGCCGCCGCGGCCTCTGGCCTGCCAGTTCCCGTCGCGGGGGCCGATCCAGCGCTCCTCACCGCGGAGGAGATCCGGGCCGCCGCGCTTGCCGAGATCTCGGACGACCCGGCTCAATGGCCGATCGCCGCCGACGCGGATTCCTTCCAGCCCCTGCTCTCTGCGCCCATTTGGAAGGTTCCAGCCCCCGAGATCCCGCTACCCACCCAGCTCTCGAACAACAACGTGAGCATCGAGTTTCACGAGGGCCGCGTCTTCATGGCCTGGCGCACCTCTCTCGTGCATTTCGCCTCGGAGCATACGCGCATCCATGTGGTGTCGAGCGCGGACGGCGGCGCGAGTTGGGACACCGAATTCACCGCGGCACCCGGGCGCGACGCGCGCGAGCCCTTGCTCTGGTCTCACGCTGGGGTGCTCCGCCTGATGTATTTCGAGGCCGGCACCACGCTCACGGCCTTCGAGCCGCACCGGGTGCTGCTCTCGCGGCGGCTCGCGCAGGCGCAGTGGTCCGAACCGGAGGCCGCGCTCGAACCGGGCGAGATCCCCTGGGACCTGCGCGTGCGGTCCGGCAAGGCCTGGCTGAGCTCCTACGTCGGCGCGCACTACGCCGTAGGCGGAAAAGGCGGGCTGAACGCGCGCGTGCGGTCCGCGGCCGATGGAGAAACCTGGGAGCCGCTTCCGGGCGCCCGGGAGGATGGCGTCGTCTACCAGGGCGGAGTCTCCGAGGTGAGCTTCGAACTCGCTGAAGACGGGGCGGTGATGGGACTGGGACGCAACGAGGATGGCGACGATACGGGCTTCGGCAGCCTGGTCTTCCACTCATTCGCCGAAACTCCCGGCCTCTGGACCCATCCCGCGCGCTCGGACCCCGAGCGCTACGACTCACCCCGGATGTTCCGGCATGGCGACGCGTTTTACGCGGTGGCGAGGCGTGACGTCGGCGGCCCCTTCGACAAGGGCTGGCGCTTCCTCCCCTTCGCGCTCAGGCGCTTGATCCTCTGGAAGAACTTCTGGACGCGGCCCAAGCGCACGGCGCTGTACCGGATCTTCCCGATCGAGGGGCGAGCGCAGCATCTGATGGACCTGCCCTCGGCCGGCGACACGGCGTTCCCGGCCATTCGCCGCCTGGGCCGCGACGAGTTCCTCATCGCCAACTACACCTCGCCCCTGGATCAGCCCTGGATCACCTGGCGCAAGGGCCAGGTGAGCGGCAAGGGTACGCAGATCTACTGGATCAAGCTGACGTTCATGCCCCGGTAGGCGGCGGGCCCGGCTTTACTTGTTGTTCTGCACGAGCGCCACGAGGCGCGTCTGCCCCTCGACGAGCTGGATCTCGCACCAGGCCGCCTTGTGGATCTCGGCGCGCGCGCCCGTGAGCAGGAACAGGGCCACCGGAATCCAGTCGCCATGGGAGCACGCGATCAGGGTCTCGGGCCCCTCATGGCGCCACCAATCCAGGAAGGCCTGAACACGGCTCTCGAACATCTGGTTGGACTCGGCAGAGGCGCCCTCGTCGAGCCGGGGGTCCACGCTCACCTTGCTGGCGGAGCCCCGGGCGATGGAGTTGAAGGTTTCCTGACAGCGTTTCTTCGGGCTGGAAAGAAGCGCCACGTTCCGGGCGTCGGGGAACCTCTTGCGGAAGGTATCCATCAGGCGCTCCGCCTGGTCGCGGCCCTTGGAGCTCAGCCCGTTGTCCTGGTTCACGTCGGCGGTGTCGCGGTGGGCGTGCCTCACGAGCACGAGCACCTTCTCGATCTCCTTGCGCTTCCCCACCGGATCAGGCTCCCCGCCCCTGGCAGCGATTCTTCAGGAATCGCGCATTTTCAGCGGGTTTTCCGGGCATGGACGCCAGGGCTCGGAGCGCGCCCGCGGACTCCCTGCGGCGCGAGTTGGCGCAGGCCACCTCGTTCATCTGCTCGAACTCCTCGAGGAGGGCTACCGGGTAGGGCGTTCGCCCCGTGGAGGAATAGAGCACCGGCTCGTCGTCCGAGAGCGCCTGAAGCACGCGATGCTCCTTCCCCAGCTGTTTCTGGAGCCGATCCCGCCATGCGCCCACCGCGTAGAAGTCCTTCATGATGAGCGAGCGGTCGATCCGGCCCGAGGCGTTCTCGTGCCCGTATCGGTGGCAGCGAT
Source organism: Bdellovibrionales bacterium (assembly GCA_020850015.1). GTDB lineage: Bacteria > Bdellovibrionota > UBA1018 > UBA1018 > JADZFF01 > JADZFF01. Next base: position 13,332 of record JADZFF010000064.1, read on the forward strand.
CGGAGAGGCGCGCGCGGCTCGCCGGGGAGCGCGCGGCGATCCCCGTCTTGGAGCGAACCAGATCGTTCGCCACCGTGCATTCCTCGAACACGGCATCAACTTCCCCGCCCGCGCCCTCGATCGATACCTGAATGTATTTCGTGGCGGTGAGCTCGGGATCGTAGGGGTCCCAAAGGGGGGGCTCCATGGCGTGCACGATCTCATGAGCCAGATCGAGCACGGTTTCCTCGATCGGAAGGTCACGCCTGAGGTAGATCACCACTTGGCGCGAGCGCTCCTCCTTGCCCGTCACGGGGTCGAAGTGACGCGTCAGCACGGCATCCGTCTTGGAGACCGTGCCCCAACGCAGATAGGCCAACAACTGGTTCACGCGTTCGAGCTTCCAGGCCACCGCCGCCCGCTTCACCAGGCGATGCCCCGCGGGCGTGGCGTCCAGGGTCTGCAGGATCTGCGAAAGCCGCAGGCCCTCTCCCGCCCTGGGCGCGGCCAAGGCCGCATCGCCTCCCACGAGGAGAAGCAAGGCACCAGCAATCCAGGTCAAACCCCTGACACCCATATATCCGACCTATCGGATCAACAACTAAAAGGCTCAACTACTTGTGCGCTTTTTGGCGCGAGCGGATGTGTCAAGGGAGGCCCAGGGGGTGTCCACGCGGTTGACACACCCGCTGTAAATCGTAAGAGCTAACATATTGTTATTACTTGGTTATGCCTCGAATGTCTGCGGCGCGGCGCAGGCATGTGGCTTGCTCTAGTAGCGCTTCATCAGCCCCCGCGCACGTGGGCGGCCAGTGGAAGCGGAAGTTGAAGTGACACCCCAGGGGCATGCTAGACCCCGATTGCGGATGCGGAGTGGAGCAGGAATGAAGAAGCACCAGAGCAACTCATCTTGGATCACGAGCCTGGCCCTGGCGGGCCTGAGCCTGACGTTTTTCGGCTTCGCCAAGCTGCCGGACGACGCCAAGCGGATCTTCAAGGACAGCATCACGCCCTCGCGCAAGGCGCTCACCCAGCCCTTCAAGAACTGGGGCCTGCTCAACGGCACGGGCAAGAGCCACATCTCGGCTCCCGAGGCCTGGAAGATCGAGCAGGGCTCGCGCGACGTCGTCGTGGCCGTCATCGACACCGGCATCGACCCCCGCCACCCCGACCTCGGCGCCAACGTCTGGCGCGACAAATCCGCCCGCAGGACCGCGCGCTCGCAGGGCGAGTTCGGCTGGGACTACGTCACGAACCGCCCCGATCCCTCGGACGAACAGGGCCACGGCACGCACGTGGCCGGCATCATCGGCGCCACGGCCAACTCGCGCGAAGGCGTGAGCGGCGTCGCTCCGAAGGTTTCGATCATGGCCGTGAAGTACTACTCCGACGCCAATCCAGGCTCGGTGAACCTCGCGAACACCATCAAGGCCATCAACTACGCCGTGGCCAAAGGCGCGCGCATCATCAACTACAGCGGCGGCGGCCCGGAGTTTTCGGAGGCCGAGTACCTCGCCATCAAGAAGGCCGAGGCCCGCGGCGTGCTCTTCGTGAGCGCGGCCGGGAACGAGCGCCAGGACACGGATCTGCCGGAATACTACTACTACCCTGCCGCCTACCGCCTGCCGAACATCATCACGGTGGCCGCCACCGACATCCACAACAACCTGCTGCCTTCGTCGAACTGGGGCCGCACGCGCGTGGACGTCGCCGCCCCCGGCGAGAACATCTACAGCACCCTCCCGGGCGGCAAGTACGGCTACATGTCGGGCACCTCGCAGGCCACGGCCTTCGTGACCGGAATCGCAGCCCTGCTGCTCTCGCGCAACCCGAACCTCACTCCGGCCGAGATCAAGAAGCTCATCCTCGACTCGGTCGACCCCGTTCCGCAGCTCAAGAGCCGCGTCGCTACCGGTGGGCGCGTAAACGCGCACCAGGCCCTGCTCGCCCTCACGCAGCCGGGCTGGAAGCCCCTGCGCGACTCGCGGCCCTCGGATCTCGTGGCGCGCCGCCCGGTGTCGCTGCTCGATGCCCTGGCGCCGGGTTTCGAGAACTGAGTGAGGCTATTAGGCCAAGACCGATAGCTTAGGAACATTGAACATTCGCATCCAACTGCTACCAGTGCGGGATGCTAAACATGGGTCCCCCGCGCTAGGCATCATCCTTCTCGCGAGTTGCGGCTCCGGCAACCCAACGATAGACTCCGGGCATGATCGCCAAGTATGCCCTCGCGCTCTGGAAGAACTGGGGGCCAACCCGCGCCACGCTCCTCAGCGCCTTCCTGATCGTCGTGGCCTTCCCACCCTGGAACTTGGCCTTCCTCATCTGGATCGCGCCGATCCCCTGGATTCTGGAGCAACGGGCGGCGAAGAGCTGGCGGGAAGCGCTCCAATCCGGGCTCTGGCTCTCCTGGCTCATGACCTGCGGCGGCTTCGGCTGGGCCACCTACGCGCTGAAGCAGTTCGGAGGCATACCGCTCCCGCTCGCGGCCCTGCTCTTCGCCCTGGGCGCCGTGATCGGCCAGCCGCAGTTCGTGCTCTTTCCTGCGCTCGTGCGCCTCTGGCGCGCGGCCTGGGGCAAAGGCGCGATGGCCTGGCCGGCAGCGCCGACCGCGGCGCTTCTGTACACGGCGGCGGATCGCCTGGCGCCGAAACTCTTCCTCGATACGCTCGGGCACTCGCAGTACGCCACGGGCCCCACGCGCCAGCTCGCCGAGCTTTCGAGCGCCTTCGTGATCACGGGGCTCTTGTGGTGGGTGGCCGAGGCCTGGGCCGCGCCCATCGCGTCTCAGTGGGCGAAGGTCAGGAAGGAGGCCCGGGCGAAACTCAACCGCGCGCAATGGCTCCATGCCGGGATGGCCGCCGCCGCCCTGCTGGTGGCCGTGACCTGGGGCATCTGGCGGCAGCGCGACGTGCTCGAGGCCATGAACGCCTCGCCTCACCGCCTGCGCCTCACCGCGGTTCAGGCCAATATCGGCGATTTCGAGAAGCTCGCCTCCGAGTCGGGGCTCTTCCAGGCTGGCACGGACGTGGTGAACAAGTACTTCGCGCTCTCCGACCGCGCGATTCAATCCGAGCACAAGCCCCACGCGGTGATCTGGCCCGAGACGGCCTACCCCTCCACCTTCCGCACGCCGCTCAACTCTTTCGAGGCCGCGCGCGACCGCCGCGTAGAGCAATACGTGCGCGAGCGGCAGGTTCCGCTCTGGTTCGGGGGATACGACCACGAGGGCACGAAGGACTTCAACTCGCTCTTCTTCCTGCGTCCAGTGCCAGACGCCGAGGGCAAGGATCTGCGCGTGTACCACAAGTCAATCCTGCTCCCTTTCGGCGAGTACATCCCCTTCACGGAGGACGTGGCCTGGGTGCGCGACACCTTCCCGCAGGTGGGCTACTTTGGTCGGGGCCCCGGGGCGAGCGTGTTCCGGCACCAGATGCACGACGGGCTCGAGGTCGCCGTGACACCGGTGATCTGCTACGAGGCGCTCTTCACGAGCTTCGGCGTCGAAGCCGCGCGCAAGGGCACGCAGCTCCTGCTCAACATCACGAACGACTCCTGGTTCGGCCCCTTCGGGGAGCCGCACCTGCACTTGGCGCTCACGACTTTCCGGGGAATTGAAACGCGCCTGCCGCAGTTCCGCGCCACCAACACCGGCATCTCCACGCTGATCCTGCCCGACGGGCAGATCACCGGCGCGACACCGCTCTTCGAGGAAGCTCTGCTCGAATCCACGATCGCGCTCCCGCCCCCGGGAGGATTCCGCCCCACGCTCGCGGTGGCCTGGGGCGACTGGTTCGGCTGGTTCTCGGCGATCGTCAGCGCCCTGGGCCTCGCGCTCGGCGCGGGCCTGCGTCGCCGCAGACACTCTTGAAAATTTGACGCTTTGCGTTCACCCTAGGTTCAGCGGGAATCGTTGTGGCTTTCCGCGGAAAAGACGGGGAATTCAACAGTGCGGCTGATTTTTCGCCCTGCGAGCGCGGCGCTCCTTGCCCTCCTGACGCTGGGGGCTCCTTCGAGCTCGTCCGCGCTTCCGCTCCCGAGGGGCGTGACGCCCTTCGAGAACGTCAGCACCCTCGAGGATCTGATCACCTACTGCAGCCTCGCCTGCCACGAGGCCTGCGAGCATTTGCCCATGCTTTACGTGCGGGTCCACTGGTGCCGCTCCACGCCAAGGCCCGGGGAAGCCGTGGATCCCCCCCACGGCCCTTCCGTTCCGGCAACCGTCACCACGAGCATCCCGCTTCCCAGCAGCGCCTGCGGGAACGCCGCTTCCCATCAGCAGCTGCTCGACAACTCGCGCGCCGAGTTCGCCTCGCTCTGCACCAGCCCACAGCCCGGGCGTGACGACGCGTTCTTCCGCGCGATCCGCCTGAGCTCGGGAGAGAATCCCACGATGGAGGAGTTCGAGGGCATCAACGCCTCCGAGGAGCCTTGGAGCGCGCTCTCCACGCGGATCGCTTCCGTCCGCTCGGCTTCCGGCAGCCAGCGCCAGCGGCGGCTGAATCAGCTCTTCGACGCCGCCACGCGCCGGGTCTTCCTGAACCGCAAGAACGAGATGATCGCCCAGTTCCGCGAACCCCAGCCCCGTCAGATCTCCGAAGGCTTCTGGGTGGTGGATGGCGGATCCTTCAGCCCGGAGAGCGCGCTTGACGCCACGCAGGCCAGGGCGCGCGCCACGCTCGATGCGATCCTCGCCCTGCCCCTCGCGCAGCGCCCCGACTGGGCCGTGGCGCTCCGAAACGAGCTCGAGGCCCTGGCGACGCGCACCCGTCGCGTGAACGAGCTTTTCGAGCGGATCGACGGCGCGGGCGAGCATCTCACACACGGCATCCGCACGCAGCTTGAGCAGCGCATCGACGAGCTTCGCACCGGATGCGCCGACCCGGGCGGATGCGGCGCGGGCACCACCGGGGGAAGCATGAGCGGCCTGGCGCCTCTGCTCCTCGACATCCCTCCCACGGCCCCGGAAGGCGCCAGCGCCGAGATCGAGCGGCTCTTCCAGGCTGCCAACGCGCTCAGACAGTCCGCCGAGCCGCTTCACGATTTCCTCGAAGGCCACGCCTCCGACCACGGCTTCCACGCGCTTTACGAGGAAATCCTCGCCGCGAGCGATTGCCGCAGGGTCGATCAGAACATCGACGAGCATCTGGCCGGCACGCGGCAGCCCAGCTGCGCAAGCTACTGCGCCCGCGAAGGCGGCACCTACCGATCTTCCACGCGCACCTGCACGCGCACCGAAAGCGCCGCCCACTCCGAAGGCGACCGCGGGCGCGCGGGCACGCCCGACGGCGCGAGCGGCCTTCCGAACACCGGCGCCAGAAGGCCCGACTGATCAAACCCTCGACACCGGCGGGCCCTGTGTCCGAACAGACACGGACTTAGCGAACAGGCACTTACCGCCGTTTCGCGCGGCACGGGCGTTGCTCTACCCAAGTACATGAAACTCCGTCTCACGAACGTCGCTTTCGCGCTCGCGCTCGCTGCCTCGGCCAGCGGTTGCCTCACGCCCTCCGGCGAGGACTTCGTCCTTCGCCAGGGCACGACCGGAGGCTCCTCCTTCGGCGCTTCCGCCGCGGAGTCCGATGGCTTTCAGTGCCCCGGGGCGCCGAACGTCCTCCCGAACTACGATTTCAACCTCGACGGCACCGAGTTCTGGGAAGTCTGTCACCATCCGGAGGAGCTGCCTCGGATCCGCATCAGCGGAGCCACCGTGAACGCCCCGGTGGTCTGCGTCTACCCGGTGGAGATCAACGACGAGAACGGCAGCATCTCGCTCAAGAAGGACGCCGCAACTCAGACCCTCATCAAGAAGTGCGTGACCGCCAGCGTGAGCGACGGCTACTACACCAAGACCTACTACGATTTCTACGACAAGGACCTGAGCTTCTCCGGAATCCTCTACAACGCCGTATTCATCGTCAAGCAGACGAACACCGCGCAGATGGAAGTCTGCCTGGACGGCCCGCTCGGGGCGAACGTGAACTTCTGCCCGCCCTACAGCTTCGGCCGTTTCAGGAACTGACGGATCAGAAACTGACGGAGCTTCGGCTGCCGTGGCGCCTAGTGGACGATGCGGAGCTTCGGCTCCTCGTCGCCAGGTTCCTCTTCTTCGCCTTCCGCCTGGGCGGCAGGCGACTCCGGGTCCTCAGCTGAATCCACCTCTTTGACCCCGGTGCGGTAGGCTGCGACGAGCTCGGCGTCGGTGGTGGGAAGCGCGTCCAGGATCTCGATCTGCTCGGGTTCGCCAGTCTCCCGCGCCACGAGCAGGTACCAGAAGGGTTTCTTCTCGGGATTCTCCTCGGCCGCAGCGGCGAAGTGCTTCACGAAGTGGAACATCCGGCGCCCCTCTCGCGTGATCTCGAGCGACCAGACCTGGTCGGGCTTCTCCAGCGTGGAGCTGATGCAGCCTTCGTAGGCGCCGAACGAATCGCGGGGGATGTCGCCCGCCTTGCGCCGGCCCGCGAGCTCGGCTCGGATGGTTTCGTCGACCGTCCAGGGCTCCGCGAGGCAATCCAGCACCGGATCGGCCGTCGCCTCGGCCGAATCCTCGGCTTCCACCGAGACTTCCATGTCCTTCTTCATCGCTGCGTCTCCCATGGGGTGCTGGAAATCCTGCTGCGCCACCGAGCCCTGCATGGCTCGGCGCGACTCAACGGGCTCGCCCTCGCGGAACACGTCCGCCAGGCGGGCGTCGCGCGTCACGAACGCGAGATAGAGGAAACTCGGCTCTCCCCGGAGGAAAAGCGAGATGCACACGCACCAGATGGGCTGGCCGTCGTGGCGAAACTCAGAGACCAGCGTGTAGCGGCGGTCCCCCTCCACCGTCTTCGCAAGCCAGGTCTCTCCCGGCTCGCGCAGCGTGGACCACCTGAGGTGGGCGAGGTTCTCGCGCTCCTCCGGGCTGAGATCCGAGGCCTTGAGGTGGGCGAAGTAGCGCTTCTCGAGCTTCTCGATCGCCGGCCCGAAGTGCTGCACGATGCAGGCCTCCGAACAGAACACACGCCCGACTTCCTCTTCCACGAAGAGAACCTTCTCCGAATCCGCGATCTCCGTGTCACAGTGATCGCAACGGTATTCGGGCTGCGTGTCCTTGTTCTGAAGGGCCGCCTTGCTCACCCTCTCATTGTAGCGACCGGCCGGAGACGCGGTCAAACCAACGGTGTCAAATCTGCCGCATGGCCGATTTGACATTCCCGGCCCCACGGCTAACCTGGAAGCTGGCAGTCGCTCCCCAGGACGGGGGGCCAGGGGCCTCCTCAGGCCCGATCCCAAGGAAGGGGCTCACGTGATTTACGTCTCGCAAGACCAGCTCGACCAAGTCGAGTACCTGATCCGTCAGTCCATCCAGGGCAACCACGTTCTTTTCGACTCGGACACCGTGCGTGACGTGTTTCTATCCCTGCGAAGCGACGCCTCGGGGTTCGCCGTGCAGGACGCCTACGGCGTGGAGCACCACATCGAGCGCCTGATTTCCCAGCCCTCGCTGGCGCAGAAGCGCGCCTATCTCGAGCGGCTCGACCGCGACACCTACCGGAAAGTCGTGCGCACCTACTTCAACATCGTGGAGAACAACCTGTTCGAGTCCGGGGAAGCCCGGCACTGAGGCGGTAACGAAGTGTCGGATGTCGGAAAAACCCGCAACTCGCCCGACTACGCCGCCGTGCAGGCCGAGAAGGACGCGCGCAAGCGGATCCAGCGCGCCGCCGAGGAGGTCACGCGCGCCCAGATCGAGTCGCAGAAAAGGCTCGACGTGCTCCAGGAGGAGTACGCCCAGCAGTCCGAGCGCCTGAGCCTCTCGAACGAGGGCGCGCTCCAGCGCCAGCAGCAGATCGGCTACGAGAACATGCGCAAGATCCGCGACGAGCAGCGCCGCTCCCACATGCGCATCGAGGGCGAAGGGAAGAAGCGCGAGGCGGACCTGGAGCAGCACTATCACGCCCGCACCTACGAACTAGAGACCGACGGCGACCGCAAGCTCCGGGACGTGCAGAGCCGCTACGCGATCCAGACCGACTTCGAGGCCGCCAAAGGGCGCCAGGCCGTTGACCACATCCAGGAGGATAACCGTCTCCAGGTGGAGCGGGCCACGGTCTCGAGCCAGAAGCAGCAGGAGGACCTCTCCAAACAGCACTCCGAGCGCTTCGCGACGATGTCGGCCACCTACGTGAAAGCCAGCGAGACGGCCGAGGAGCAGTTCAACGACAAGCTCCGGAACACCATCACGAAGCAGTACAAGATCATCAACGATATGAACCAGCGGGGCGCCGACGACCTGAAGAGCCTCAGGCACGATACGTCCCACAAGCTCGCGGCCTACCGGGACCGCCAGGGCGACCCGTTCTACCGCCTGCTCAACATGGACGCCGAGGTCTGGGACGACGGCAAGTCCTACGTGATCGCGGCCCGGGTGCCGGAGCACGAGCGCGAGAACCTCTCGATCAGCTTCCGCGGCGAAAAAGGAGTGACGCTCTCGGGCTCCCGCCGCAACGACGAGAAGCTCACGCTCGAGGACGGCCGAACGCGGGGCACGAGCGCCTTCCAGAGCTTCTTCGAGAGCATCCCGCTCGACTACCCGGTCGACGCGCGCTCGCTCGCGCGAGAAACCGACGGCGACTGGGTGATCTTCACCGTGAAGAAACAGGGTCCCCACGCGCGGAAGGGCCCCTTCCAGGCCGATGTGCCCGCGCGGGTAGTGGCCGAGCGGCCCGACTTCCCCGGGAATCTGCCCGTGGCCGAGAAAACGCCTCCTCCCGAGGATCACGATCCGGAAGACCCGCCCCTGCCGAGCCCGGCGACCCCCGGCAGCCGCCCACTGGGCTGATCCGCCCCGCGTTCAGCGCGCCAGCAGCTCGCGCCTCACGCGCGAATCCCAGCCGGGAACGAACCGGGGGCAGCCAGCGCCCGGGAAGGACTCGAACTCGGCGAAATCCAGACCCGGGCTGCGGTCGAAGCGAAGATCGCCCATTGCCTGCGTTCCGGGGCGCAAGGCGGGCTCCACCTCCTGCACGGCGGGGAAGCGCGCGAACCGCAGGAGCGCGTCGAAGCCGCAGTCCTCGCGCGCAAGGGCCCTCAGGCGCTTGAGCGGCCAGCGGAACTCCCCTTCCCAGACCACGCGCCCGTGGGCCGGGATCGCGGCCCTGGCCGGGCCGGGTTTGAATGTGGCCTCCGCGGGCTGAAGACGCCCGCACTCAGAGAGCGCGGACCAAGCGGGCGCAGCGCGGTAGAACCCCTTGCGGGTGACCCACTCGCCTTCAGCCGAAATCGTGGTGGCGAGCACGCCCCAGCACAACGGATTCACGGGCCCGGGCGAAAGCATCAGCTCCACGAGCCGCTCGCCCGAGGCGCCCTCGCGCAGGGCCCCCGCGACCTCCCGCCTCCCCTTCAGGCCCTGAGTGGCAAAGGTTCCCAGCACGAGCGCCACGCCCGCCAGCGCCAGGCTCGCGCGTACCAGCGGCGATCTGAGCTTCCACTGAAGGGCCAACTGGAACGCGAGCCATCCCTGCGCCGCGAGCTGCACCGGAAGCGTGAGCACGCCCGCGCCCCACATCAGGAGCTCCAGCGCCGCGAGCGCCAGGCCCCAGAACACCCGACCCCGTTTCGAGCCGCTCGTGAAGAACGCGAAGGGCAGCAGCGTCAAGAGCAGCAGTGGCTCCACGATGAAGATCACGTCGCCGTAGAACCAGCCTGGGTTCCAGGGCCAGAGCGGATGGATGCCGTAGATGTTCCACCCGTCCATCCCCACGTGGAGGCACGCGGACAACAGCGCCACGCCGAACAGCAGCGCGCGCAGCCTCCAGGGCGCCCGCGACTCCTGCGCCGCGGCCTTGGGGATGGCGAGCCCGAGGCGCGAGCGCACGGCCTGCCAGCGCCAGGGTTTCAGGGCGCGCGGCACGCTCCCCAACACCTGGTGCGCCGGGACTCGCGCGAGCAGGCAGCCCAACGCCACGGCCGCCCAGGCTGTGAAGGGCGCGAAGACGAAGGTGTGGGTGTGGCCACGGTGGTGAAGAAGGTATCCCAGCGGAGTATGGCCGCTGATCCAGGTGTAGAGGCCGTCGGCGTCGGGGAGATTGCTCGCGGCGACGGCGGTCCAGAGCAGCGCCCGATCCCAGCGCGCGCGCTCAGCCGCGAATTCAGTCGCGAGCGCGGCGTTCCGCGGCCGGCCTGAACGACGGCCCGGAAGCGCGGAGCGGAGGACGCGGTGAACCGCGACCCCCGCAAGCGCGTGAGTCAGATTGTCCATGAGGGGGATCTTACCACCGCCGTGGGCGGCGGGAGGATCACTCCTTCACGAGCTCTTCCAGCTCCGAGAGCATGAAGCGAAGACGCTGGTGAAGATCCGTCAGGGAGTTCAGGTTCTGCTTGAGGCTTTTGAGCGTGAGATCCTCCGGCACCGGCTGCGGGAGCGCGGAGTGGCGGCGCAGGGCCGGCTCGCGCAGCTCGGGCACCGCGTGCTGGACGCGTTTGCCCATGAGCTCCACCGGGCGGTACTCGCGGATCTCTGGCTCCGGGCGCGCGGGCGCGCGGCGCAGGCCGGCGTGGTGCTCCACGCCTTCGGTCTTCAGCACGTGAAAGGTCTCGGAGCCCTTCAGCGCGCTCAGGTCGGCGGCGCGCGCCGCCTCTTTGCCCTTGCGGTAGATCTGGTACAGGTTGGAGTAGACGAAAGAAAACTTCTGGTTTTTATCGTAGTTGGCAGACATCTCAGGCGCTCCTCTTCAGCAGCTACAGCTTCAGCGTTCACTTCCACTCGTGCCCTCGTTCACCGGGAGGGCCTCATCCACAGGGACTTAAGTTAGCAACGCAGGTGCCAGCCCCGGTCGAAATCCCGAGCCGACCCCTCTTCGGAACCGAACTAGAAACAGTCGTAGATTCAGTAGGTTATAAGGCACCCTGCAGAATCCACCTCTTGGTTTCGAACCCCCTCCTGTCCAAGCCGTGAACACCTGCCCAGGGGGACTGAGTCCTCCCTGACCCACCGCCGCCGGGGGGCCCCACCCCCCGAATGGAGCCGGGGAGGCGCAAGGGATACAATGGAGGGATGGCGGAGACCTCAGGGGCGGACGCGGGATCATCGAAGCTCATGGAGCACGGCAGGGCCCTCCAGCTGGCCTTCTCCGACCGCCTAAGCCGCCGCAACGGCTACGTGGAGGTGCCCACGGCTCTTTTCGTACCCAAAGTGGACGTCCGCATGCCCCCGCTGCCCTCGGTGGCCTTCTACGTCTGGGCGGGCGCGGGGGTGCGCAAGATCCGCGACGCCGACCAGCCCTACTCCCCCCTGGCTCTGAGCGCCCATGGCATGGTGCTCGTGAGCGAGGCCGACATCGAGGGGATCCGGAAGTTCGCCGAGCGCCAGATCCTCTCGGCTGGAGAGGGCGGGCTATCCCGCGAGAGCCGCATGGAGACTCTGAGGCGCGCGGCGATCGAGGTCGTCGACGGGCTTTTCCAGGCCCCCACGCCCGAGAACATCAAGAAGAGCACAAAGGTCGTATCGAGCTTCGTCTATGTGCTCATGAAGGAGCCCGAGGCCTACCTCGTGCTCGCCAAGCTTTCGAGCCACGACCCCTATACCCTCCAGCACAGCGTAGGTACCGCCGTGAACGGCATCATCCTGGCCAGAAAAGCCGGCATTTCGGACGAGGGTGAGCTCAACGAGGTGGGCATGGCCGGGCTGCTGCACGACATCGGGAAGACCCAGGTGAGGCGCGAGATCATCAACAAGGAGGGGCCGCTCAACGCCGCCGAGTGGGAGGAGATGAAGCAGCACGCGCAATGGGGATACGATCTCGTGCGCGGCAATCCCGCCCTCAGTGAACGCTGCCAGAAAGCCGTCCTGGAGCATCACGAGGACCGCATCGGCAAAGGCTATCCGGGCGGCCTGCTCTCGGGCGACCTCCATGTCTTCTCGCGGATCGTAGCCCTCGCCGACGCATTCAACGCGCTGACGACGGACCGCACCTACTCCAAGGCCCGCAACCCCTTCGAGGCCTTTCAGTTCATCAACGACAAGCTGAACCACAAGGTCGACCCCGAGCTTTTCCGCTCGCTGGTGCTCGTGTACGGCGGCAAGATGCCCGCCGGGACTACCGGTTGAAGAGCTCGTTGAGGTATTTCGCCCGGTTCTGGACGTACTCGTCCACGAAGCTCGTCACGCCGGCGCCGTTCATGATGGAGACGTAGTCCCCGTCGTCGCCCCGGGTGTTGTCGTGAGGGCGGCTGAGCTCGCAATGGCCCAGCTCGTGGAACATCAGGAGTTCCTTGGCCGCCTCGTCGGAGGCCATCTCGCGCCAGGACTCAGGATCGATCCAGATCTGCTTCCGGCCGTCCTCGCCCTTCGGGTAGCAGTAGCCGCGAAAGCCGTCGAGCTCGCGGAAAACGACGTCGCTCGTCACCGGGAAGCCGGCTTCGTCCTCGAACTTGCGCACGTAGGGGGTGAACTCGGTGTCGACCTCGGGGCTCGGGCCGCAGCCTGCGAGCAGGCTCGCCGCTGCCATGAGGACAGCGAAAAAGGGGGCTTTGCGGCGTTTGGCATTGGGGGTCACGTGGCTTCGATATTCCAAGCGGCGTGCCAGGGCGAGCCCTTCCTTAACAGCCAATATCCCTTTAAAACCAAATATCTATGCAAATAAGCGGTGGCGGTCGCTGTCGAAACCCTAGTCAGCTGCCAGGCCTTGGTTCAGAGGTCGACGCGGTAGTGGCGCTTCGGTCTCGCGACCTCGGGGCCCTCGTACAGCCGCTCAAGAACGCCCCCGCAGCGCTCGATCGTCCGGATCGAGCCCTGGTTGTCGTCGTCGCAGGTCAGGAGCGCCCGGGTGATGCCCAAGGCCCTGGCGAAGGGCAGGCTCTGGCGCAGCATCTCGGTGGCGTATCCGCGCCTGCGGTGGCTTGGGACCGTGACGTAACCGATATGGCCGCCGACTTTCTCGAGCCAGGGGTTAAGCCGATGCCGGATGCTCAGCCGGCCCACGCAGTCTGCGCCCACGAATCCGTATAGCACCGTGCCGGGCACGAAGCCCTCGGGCAGTTCCTCGCCCCGCTCGTGGGCCGCGAGCTGCCGCAGGTACTCGGCGTAGGGGAACTGCCCCCGGTACTGGTGCGCGAACTCGGGGTCCGACGGGAGGGTCTCCGCGAGAGCCGCGCGAAACGCGCGCTCGTCGGCGAGGGTCAGCCGGCGAAGCTCCACGAGGCTACTCCCACTCCACGGGCAGCACGACTACGTCATCTCGTACGCTGCGCCACTGCCCGTTGGGGTTTCGCTCGACGATGAAATACAGCACGCGGCCCGCGCCGGCCGCGGCGGCGGTGATCGCCGAAAAGAGCCCGGCCTTGCGGGCCGAGCCTGTCGCCGTGACGGCCCAGAGCACCTGCTCGCCTTCCGCCTCGATGCCTTCGTCCTCGAAGGAGCAGGTGCCGGGCATCGCGAGCAGCTGCCCACGCGGGCCAGCGGCGCCTTTCACGGCCTGGAAGTGGAGCCCCAAGTTCCAGGCCGCGCCAGGCGCGGAGCGCGTCTGTTCGCCGGGAGCAAGGTAGGGCGGGCGTGCCATGGTTTCGTAGGCCGATGGTCGCTCGCCGCGAAGAGCGCGAGGCGCAGGGCACGCGGGCTGTGCTCGCCTCATGCCTTCGAAGCCTTCTTACCCTCGCGCGCGGGGCGGAACTTCACGGTGATCTCCATCTCGTGATCCTCGAGGATCTCCTTCGCGAGCGCCCGCACGTCCACCTTCTGCATGAACTGGTCGGTCATCTTGTCGCTCAGGTCGCGCAGGAACTCGCTCTTGGTCCGGTTCGCGCTCTCCATCAGTCCGCCGATCAGCTCGGCCGGGATCTTGTACTGCTTCACGAGGGCCTTGATGCTCTCCTCCGTAAGGAAAACGGCGCCCACGCCGATGGTGAGGATGCGCCGAACCAGGTCGGCGGGCTTGAATCCGGAATCGTCCTGAGACATCGATTCGCCCCCCGGGTAATCAGTACTTCGGTTTGCGGTCGAAGTGGTGCTCAGCCTCGATCGTGCGCGTGGTGCCGCTCTCCGAGCGCATCACGATCGAATGCGTGCGCGCGCCCCCCGAGAAAAAACGCACCCCACGCAGCATGGTCCCGTCGGTCACGCCCGTGGCCACGAACATCACGCGCCCCCGCGCGAGCTCGTCGATGCGGTACACGCGGTCGAGGTCCTTCACGCCCATTTTCGCGGCGCGGCCGCGCTCGTCGTCGGTACGGAAGATCAGCTTCCCCTGGAAATCCCCGCCCGCGCAGCGAAGCGCCGCCGCGGAGATCACGCCCTCCGGCGCGCCGCCCGTGCCCATGAGCACGTCCACGCCGCTGTTCGGGATGCAGGTGGAGATCGCGCCCGACACGTCGCCGTCGCCGATCAGGAAGATCCGGGCGCCCGAGGCGCGCACCTCCTTGATGAGTGCCTCGTGGCGCGGGCGATCCAGGATCACGACCGTGAGATCCTCGATCGCGCACTTCTTCGCCTTGGCTACCTCACGCAGGTTCTCAGTGGGGGTGGCGCTCAGATCGATCGCACCCTTCGCGGTGGGGCCCACGGCGATCTTCATCATGTAGGTGTCGGGGGCGTGCAGGAAGCAGCCCTCCTCCGCCACGGCGATCACGGAGATGGAGTTCATCCCTCCGTGCGCGCAGATCGTGGTGCCCTCGAGCGGGTCGAGCGCGAGATCGAGCTTGGGCCCGCCGCGCCCCACCTTCTCGCCGATGTAGAGCATCGGCGCCTCGTCGCGCTCGCCTTCTCCGATCACCACGCGGCCTTCGAAGTCGATGGAGTTCATCGCCGCGCGCATGCTTGTCACGGCGGCCTGGTCGGCCCCCTTCTCATCGCCCCGTCCCATCATTCGGGCGCTCGCGAGCGCGGCGGCTTCGGTGACGCGGACAAATTCGAGAGCGAAGTTCCGGTTCATGGGGGCATCCTAAAAGGGGTCGGAGACTTTTCTGCGTAACGGCGCATCATGAATCCTTCGATTCAGCGCACTTAACGCACCAATTCTTCAATTCTACCGGCATGTTAGAACTCAAAACCAAGGTCTTTGCAAGGTCCAACTTCGCCGAATCGGGGACGTCGTCCGGCTTGAGAAGCAACGTATCGAAGCGCACCGCACCGCGCACCTCGCTCGCCTCCTCCGCCGGTTGGGTGTAGCCCGTGGAGAGGCCCAATTCCGGGTCCCACTGCACGTAGGAGCTGAAAAGGAAGATCGCGACGCGCCCCAGGTTTCCCGACGGCTGACGCCACACCAGCACGTCCGTGCCCGTAGGCCCATGAAACCAGGTGGCGCTTTCATCCGTCGAGGAAGGCAGGGGCCGCAGCTCGCGGCCCAGCTCCGCCGGATCGAGGAAACGCCCGAGCGCGCGCACGGTCTCGGCAGCGAGGCTCTCGAACTCCACTCCCGCCAGGTCAGGGCGCAGGTGCTTCACGCGGCCGATCACCGGGAACTTCTCGCGGTGCAGGTTCAACACCCCCTGCACCTGGTGCCCGACGCTGAAAAGCGCGAGGTCGGCATGCTCCAGGATGCGAACCGCCATGCCCCCGCTTGAAAGGTCCGCAAGGGAATAGACCTTCGAGTTTTCCTTCAAGAGAAAGTGCTCGGCAGCGAGATTCAGGCGCGGCACGCGGCGACGCTCCAATCCCTCATTGCCCGATTGGCCCGAGATGACCTCGAGGCTGCGGGACGTCTTGCCCATGGCTGCCCTCCTTTGGCTTCTTCGCTCCTGCGGCGAAAGCGCTCTGCTTCTGCTCTACCAAATAGCTTCGCATTCTTCGGGCGGTGACGCCCAGCACGATTTCCGCGCCTTGCTCCATCACGAGCCCGGGCGGCCAGCTGTGTTGGCTGTGCGCCCCGTCGAGGTAGACCAAGGTCTGACCCGCGCCCGCCGGGCCCGGCGCGGCCTCGAATATCAGCCGGCCCTTGAGCCCTCGAAAACTTCCTGCAGCGATCTCGTAATCCTGCCAGCGCGGCCCACGCTCGGTGAACCTCACGAAGGAGGTGAGCTCGAAGCCCCAGATCCCGCCCTGGATCTTCAGGAGCTGCGTCTGCGAGTTGAAGGTCACCTCTTTCACGAACGGGATCTGCGCGAAGATCTTGGAGTCCTTGAGCGTAGATCGGGTGAGCTCCAGGCCCGCCGGCATCCTGCAAAGAATCGTGAATCCGTAGTCCCGGAGCTTCCCCTCGGGGGGAGAGTCGCCCAGGCGCGAATGCACGTAGGGATCGCCCGAGTCCAGCACCGAGGCCAGCGCCGCCTTGCCGCCGGTCCGCGCGCCCATGATCTTCGCCAGAGGCTCAGGCTCCGCAGATGGACTCGATGAGGCCTTCGCCAGCGGCGCGGCGAAAAGGGGCCCGGCCGCGAGCAACGCGAGGCAGGCAGCCGCGCCCGCCAGCCACGCGGCGGCGATTCGGTAGCGGGCCTCGGGCCCGCTACCGGACGCGCGGCGCATGCCAGGGCACATCCTCGGCCCCACTCTTGCGATTCACCCACCGAGCCAGCACGAAGAGATGGTCGCTCAGCCGGTTCAGGTAGCGCATGGCCTCGCCACGCACCCTGCCCCCGTCGCCCCCGGGCTCGGAGGCCTGCTGATCCAGGGCGACCATCGCGCGCTCGCCCCGGCGGCACACCGTGCGCGCCAAATGGAAGAGGGCCGACTCGCGCGACCCTCCCGGCAAGATGAAGCTCTTCAAGGGCTCGAGCTCCGCCTCCATGGCGTCGATTTCGTTCTCCAGGCGCATGATGGCCTCCTCAGACAGGGCCAACACCATGAGCGGCTTTCCCGGAGGGGTGGCGAGCTCGGTTCCCAACTGGAAAAGCTCCGACTGGATCCGCTCCACCTGGGCGCGCGCCGCCGCGGGAAGCGCGGGCTCCGCCGCCGCCAGACCCAGCACGGAGTTGAGCTCGTCGATGGTGCCGTAGGCCTCGATCCGCGGATGCGTCTTCGAGACCCGAAGGCCCGCGAGCAGGTCCGTCTGTCCGGCGTCTCCGCGTTTCGTGTAGATCTTCATGGCGCCACTCAGTGTACCCCGAAGCTCAGCGATGTCGCGCCGCAAGAAAGGCGAGCGCACCCAGGGCGCGGGAATTCCTCATGCCTCCCACACGGGCTTGCGGTACCGTGACCGGACGATGATTCTCGCGCTTTTCCGGCTCGTTTCACTCAGGCAGCTCCGCCTGAAGCTCTCGCGAACCCTGCTGACCCTGCTGGGCGTGGGTCTTGGGATCGCCCTCACCACCGCGATCGACCTCATCAACCACTCCACGCTCGAGAGCTTCCGCAAGGACGTCGACACCGTGGCCGGCAAGGCCGAGCTCTCGATCACGGCGGGAAGCGCGGGCTTCCCCGAGGCCATCCTCGACGAGATCGAGGATTTTCCCGGCATTCAAGCCCTGAGCCCGCTCGTTCAGGCCAAGGGTTTCTTCACCCTGAAGGGCCGGCAATCCAGCGAGACCCTCGTGATCTTCGGCGTGGACATGCTCCGCGAGAAGGCCGCGCGCGACTACAAGACCCTGGACACCGGCGGCCAGGAGGTCGATCCGCTCGAGTTCCTCGCCCAGCCTGACAGCATCATCGTCACCCAGGTCTTCGCCGAGGAGCACGGGCTCAAGCCCGGGAGCCCCATCGGCATCTCCACCTCCACCGGCCTCAAGAAACTCGTCATCCGCGGCGTGCTCGCGCCCGAGGGGCCGGCCACGGCCTTTGGCGGCAGCCTCGCCATCATGGACATCGAGGCGGCGCGGCTGCACTTCGCGAAGGAGGGCAAGCTCGACCGCATCGACGTCGTGCCGAAGAAGGGCCAGAACGCGCGCGCCCTGGGCGACGCGCTTCAGAAGGCCGTGGGCGACGGCGTGGTCGTCACGCGCCCCGAGACCCGCGCCGAGTCCATGGAAAACATGGTGGCGAGCTTCCAGGCCGTGCTGAGCTTCCTGGGATCGCTCGCGCTGGTGGTGGGCCTCTTTATGGTGGTGAACTCGGTGGGCATCTCCGTGGCGGAGCGACGGGGCGAGATCGGCACCTACCGATCGCTCGGGGCGCCCCGCAGGGCGATCCTCTGGATCTTCATCGGCGAAGCCGTGGCCATCGGGTTCGCCGGAGCGGCGCTCGGGCTTGTCCTGGGCCGCGCGCTCGCCGAGCTCATGCTCGGGCCCGTGGTGTCCTCGATGCAGTCGCAGTTCGTCGACAACTTCTACGTGAAATCCATCGTCTTCGGACCGAGGCAGATCCTCGGCACCCTGGCCTTCGGCGTGGTGGCGTCGGCTCTGGCGGCGCTCCACCCGGCCTGGAAGGCGACGAGGGTGGAGCCGGTGGAGGCGCTCCGGCAGTCGCGGCTCGGAGCCGAGGCACCGGAGAAGAAGGGCCCAAGCTGGGGCAAACGCCTGCCGAAGATCGGCTCAGCGATGCTTCTCTATCTCGCGGCGGCTTCCCTGCTCGGAATCACGGGTTCCCACCCCGCGCTCGAGGCGCTGCACGCGCTGTTCGCCGTGGCCGGCGCGGCCACCGTGGCGCCCGCGGGCGCGCTGATCCTGGTCCGCGTCATCCGCCGGTTCCTCGCCCGCCGGAACCGCACGATCCCGCGGCTCGGGGCCGAGAACCTGCTCCGCGCGCCCAAACGCACCGCGAGCAACGTGATGACCCTCATGGTTGGGCTGCTGCTCGTGATCATCGTGGCCACGGTGAACAGCAGCTTCCGGAGCAGCATCCTCTCTTGGTTCGACCGCACCCTCAACGCCGATATCATCGTCTCCTCGAGCGGGCAGGTGATCAGCTTCCAGACCCAACCCTTGCATGAGGACGTGGGCCGCGAGATCGCCGTCGTGCCCGGCGTGGACGCCACCGTGGAGACCCCCCCCCGCTCCATGCGGTTCATCCACGTGAATTACGCGGGCGAGCAGCTGGGCATGAAGGCCGTGGGCGAGCCCCAGACTCCGAAGGATTACTACTCCATCGACGTGAAGGATCGCGACGCGCGAACGGCCGTGCGGGCCTTCTTCAACCCAGGCCACCCTCGGGCCTTCGTCTCCGAGAACTTCGTGCTTCACTTCGGGAAGAAAACCGGCGACCGCATCATCCTTCCCTCCCCCTCTGGACCGGTGGAGCTGCTCATCGAGGGCATCGTCACGGATTTCGCGAACCCGCGGGGAGTGATCTACATCCCCCAACGCACCTACCGCCAGCTCTGGAAGGATCCGCTCGTGAACGTGTTCGCCGTGAACGTGAAGGAAGGGTTCGACCCGGACCAGGTCCGGCTCGAGATCGACCGCCGGTTCGGCGAGGCGCGCGGCATCGTCACCACCTCCAACGCCGCCCTTCGCCGCCAGTTCGAGTCCGTGGTGGACCGAAGTTTCGCCATGACCCGCGCCGTGGAGTTCGCGGCCCTGGGAGTGGCGCTGCTCGGCCTCATGAACACCCTGCTCATCGGGGTGATGGAGCGCATGCGGGAGCTGGGCACCCTTCGCGCCGTGGGCATGTCGCGCGGGCAGATGGCCCGGATGATCGTGTGGGAGTCGCTCTTCACGGGGCTGCTGACGGGCCTGATGGCCTCGGTCATCGGAGGCTGGATCAGCTACTTCTGGATGAAAGACAGCCTCTCGACGATCCTGGGCTGGGTCGTGGACTTCCACTTCCCTTGGGGCTCGGTGAGCTGGACGCTCGCGCTCGGGCTGTTCGTCGGGGCGCTCGCCGCGCTATTTCCGGCCCGGCGCGCGGCGGGGCTTGAGATCCGTGAGGCGCTCTCGTACGAGTGAAGACGCAATGAGCGACAGCTACTCATTCGAGCCCATCGGCCGCCTCAAATCGGACTACGCGGAGAAGTTCGCGGTGCCCCGGCAATCCGGGCTCGTGCCAGAGGCCCGTTCCGAGCTCGCGCTCGAAGGAAGGCTCGCGGCCTCCGTCGACGGCCTCGAGGGTTTCTCGCATGTCTGGGTTCTGTTCGTGTTCCACCTCAGCCAGGGAAAGAGCGCGGGGCGTCTGGCCACGGCGCGGCCGCCGAGGCTCGGAGGCCGCAAACGCGTGGGAGTGCTGGCGTCGCGCTCCCCATTCCGGCCCAACCCGCTGGGGCTCTCCCTGGTGCGCCTGGAGACCGTGAAGCGCAGCCGGGGGCGCGCCGTGCTCGTGCTCCGCGGAGGGGATTTCGTGACGGGCACGCCGGTGCTCGACGTGAAACCCTACCTCCCCTGGGCCGACTCCGTGCGCGGCGCCCGGGCCGGCTGGGCGGCCGAGCCCCCACCGCGCCAGAAGGTGCGCTTCACGCGCGAGGCCTCGGTGCAGCTTCGCGCGGCCGAGGCCCGCTCGGGCAGGAAGGAGCTCCGCAGGCTCATCGTGAACGCGCTTTCGCTCGATCCGCGGCCGCCCAACTGGAAAGACGGCGCCTACGCGGCCTGGCTCGGAGACTGGAACGTGAGATGGGAGCAGCGCGGGGCCGACTGCGCGGTCACGGGCCTGGAGCCCAGAGTTCCCCGGGAGCAGTCGCCGCGTCCCTGAGCGCGGGCGGGAGCGCGTCCGTCATCCGGCCCGTGCCGTCGGAGCGCCACTGCATCACCTTCAGCCCATCCGTCGAGCTGCAGTTCATCGTGACTTGGGGAAGCGGCGGGAAACCTGGCTCGGGGAAGACAAAGACCTCGCGCGCGGGCTGGCACTGCCAGTCGGTGAGGCCGCCGCCGCCGAAGGAGATCCGAGCCGCCCACCCGCCCTGGCTCCCACGCCAGATGAACCCCAAGTACACCGCCTGATCCACCCCCACGATCGTGGCGGGCCGGCCGGTGGGAGGAAAAGACGCCGGCGAGGCCGAGCGAAGACCATGGAGCACCTGGTTATCGACGAGCGTGCCCAGGAAGGATTCCAGGTCGAAACAGAGTTCGGGGCGGTTCGTGAGCTGATCGCAGAGCGTACCCAGGAATTTCCCGCTGAGCTCGAGGTCCGCCCGATACTCATAGAGTCGGTTCATGAACGCATCCCTCCCGATGAAGGGAATGTCCGGAAGCCTGCGCGCTTCCTCCGCGAGCTCGCGCACGGCGCGCGCGAAGGAGAACGCGAAATTCCCCGGAAGGGAGCCGGTGCGCACAAAGGCCTCCCAAACCGCATGGCGCATGGGATCCCCGCGCCGGTGCGGCGGGAGCCAGAGGCTCTCGGAAAGCGGCCAGCTGTGCTGGTTCATCGTGCGCAGGCAGGAGAACAGCCCGGTGGCCGGGTTGAGGCGCGCGGAGTAACAGGGGTTCGCCACGTAGAGCTGCGCGGCGAGGTCAGCCAAGGCCTCATGGACCGCGGGAAGCTTCATCTTCTTCGAGATCTGGCCGCTCTTGCGCCAGGTTCCGTACACCAGGGCGTGCCCGATCTCGTGGAACACCACCGACTCGTCCAGAAAGGGATGCTTCTGGATCCACGGCTGGCTCGTGCGCCCCAGCACGATGAAGTCGCAGTCCAGCTGGCTGCGGTAGGAGAAGAAACCGTTGTCGGGGTCGAACCCCGGAAGCGCGCGCGACTCGTCCAGCACGGCCTCGATGTAGCGCTTCGCCCGATTCTTCCACTCGCGCAGGGGCTGGTGCTCGGCCGCCCGGAGGAAAGCCTCACCGTAGAAAGGGGGATACTGGCAGGAGAACTTCCGGACCGCCTCCTCCACCGCCGACACCTGGGTGGCATGCCTCACCTCGCGCGTAAGACGCCTGAGGTCTCCGAAGAACCGTGAGCCGTAAAGCCGCGTGATGGCCTGCCGCTTGGGGATCGACGGGTCGGGCTGAACGTAGATCCGGATCAACTTTTCCGGGAGGGCCATACCAGACGCTTCCCAGAACCGGATGAAGTCATGGGCGGCCGGCACCAGGTGCTCGGCCAGCTCCTCGTACTCGCCGCTCGAAACGAGCGCGTGGTTCACGCGAATCCGGGGCTTGGCCGCGGGGTACTCGATCGCGGGAAATGCGGGCGGGACGGCGCTATCTCCCTGGACGGTGGCTTCTTCCCCTCCGGCCCAGGCCGCGTTCGTAGCGCTCGCCGCGCAGCAAACCAGGAGAAACGCAGGGGTGAGAGCCCGAAAACACATCCGCTCTCATTACCTTTTGTAACGCACCACGTCAATTCATTTCTTCATGCGATTCCAGGGGCTTAGACTGGAACCCAGAAGTGAGCCATTGGCCCTGGTGTGACCTCGACTTCGGTGGGCCCGGACAGGGGATGCAGCTCACCGTCGAGCGTGATGCCTCCGCCCAGGCGGGCCACGAGCCGCTCCGCGCCCGCGGCTTGAAACAGGCCCAGATGGGCGAGGGTTCCGGGGTCGCCCCAGCCTGCCAGAAGCCGGGGCACATGCCTCGCCAGATCGCGAAGCTCCATCCCGTTGGCGGCCACGTGAAAGGTCCCGGGCTCAAGCGCGGCGGGCGAAAAGGGCCTGATTCCGAGGCTGAGCCTCGGGACCGTCCCCGCCAGGAGCGAAAGACAGGAGAGCTCAGGGTCTCCGTCGACCACTCCTCCTTCCACGCGCATTCCGAGCGCCGCACGCTCGAAAAGCGAGCCGTCGCGGCCCAAAGCCGCCCGAACGATGGTCTGCCCGGCCACCACCAACGCGTCCCACGGCCCCGGGCGGGCGGCCCGGGCGTAGTAGGCGCGGAGCACCCGCTCCCCCACTCCCCATGCCATGAAAAATCCGTACAGCGGGGCCGCATCGCCGATTCGGACGCGGAGGGTGGGCACCGCGCGAAGCGCCGCGAGCCTGCCCTCGCTCCAACGCTGGAGAGTGGTAGCACCCGAGCCCCGAATGCCGAGCCAGGAACTGAGGAAGTTGATCGTGCCCCCACGTACGGCCAGAAGCGTGGGAAGCGCGGCCCCTTCCCCGCGCGCGCGGATCCAGGCCGTGATGCCGCGGCTCACGGAACCGTCGCCCCCGTAGAAACACAAGGTGCCCGAGCGTCGCTCCGGATGAGCCGAAAGTTCCTGAAGGACCTGATCCAGCTCCTCGAGATTGTGGGTCACGCGCACGTCGGGCCTGCGCGGCGCGAGCGCCCGGGCCATCTTCGCCTCGGCGCCGGCGCACCTGCGCGCGTGCGGATTCAGAACGACGGTGAGCGGCCCGGCCGTCACGCGGAGGCCACCGCTTCACCGAGCCGAACCGCGGTCTCGCGGCCCGCCTCGGTCTGGGCGAGCAGATCGGCGTCGGGCTTCCAGCGCCCCGGCTCGCCCATCAGCACCACCGTGGAGCCTCCGAACAGGAAGTAGCCCTTCTCCTCGCCGCGCGCGTGGGGTTTCGACTCGTCATGCGACTGCACGATGCGCCCCACGCAAAGCGCGCCCACCTCGACGCAGGCCAGAAGCCCGAAGTTCGCGCTCTCGAGCACGGCCACGCGGCGCTCGTTCGTGAAAAGGATGTCCTCCCGCCGCGCGAGCGCGATCGGGCTCACGGAGTGCAGGGGGCCATGGAGGGTGTAGGCGTCGAGCGTGCGGCCCGCGTCGGGATAGTGGTAGCGGTGGTAATCCGTGGGGCAAAGGCGCGCGATCATGAGCGGGCCGCCCGACAGGCGCTCCGCCCAACCGCCCCGCTCGCCCAGGAGGGCCGAGGCCGAGATACGGCTCCCCTTCACGGGATAGCGTCCAGCGGGGCCGGTCTTGGCATAAGCCACGTACTTGCCCTCCGCGAACGCGGGCAGGCGCTTGGGAGCGCTTTCCCAGGGGCGCACGCCCTCGCGGAAGCGCCGGATGAAGAAGTCGTTGAAGCTGCGGAACCCCGGATCCACGTACTCGTCCATGGGGATCTTGAAGTCGCGGATGAAAGGCTTGATCTTGCGGCGGCTCAGCGCCGAGCTCTGTACGGCGCCGTAGACCCGACTGAAGGGCCTCCGCGTGAGCAGAGTCGCCGTCAGGGCCCGCCCCGGGGCGGTTTCATAAATCCACCGCATGAATTTCTCGCCGTACACGGCTTCCGTGGCCAGCCGGCCCGCGCGCCGGTCCCAGTACTGGATGTCGGTTCCCATGCCGGGAAGCCTAACACAAAGGCCACGCCCCCCCATGGGTACCGGAGGCCCGTCAGATGCTCGGAACGGCGCCCCTGGATCGTGCGACGCCACCCAATACCGGTCCCAGGGCCTGGCGCTCCACGGCGTCGGCCTCCGAGGCGCGGATGCCGGTACCCGAGGGCCCGCCACGCGGTGCATCCGCCGACGTACGTTCGCTCAGGCGCGTACACTCGGCCTCATAAAGCTCCGGGTAGTACAGGAACTTGATCCACGCCTCGTCGCCCGCGCTTGGCACGCCGCCGTTGTTCCAGTCGTCGTTGCAGTAATTCATGATCGAGTCCTCGTCCCAGGGGCCGAGATGGAGGTCGGGCCTCGAGCCCTGCGCGGGAGGCGCGTCGCCGCAGGCCTCGCCGGGGCCGGTGGGAGTATCCTCGCGGTTCTGCTCGTGCGTAAGCCCAAGGGCGTGGCCGAACTCGTGCGCGGCGATCTTGCGGATGCAGCTCTCACGGACCGCGGCGTTGGCCATGCAGCTTGGCTGCCAGACGTTGTAAGTGAAATTCAAGATCATCTCGCCGTGGCGGTCGCGCAGCCCCCTCCCGAGCTCCGTCACGCGCGGGTTCTCGTCGGCCACCCGGATGCGGATGCCGCCGGAGTTGCCCTCCGAGCAGCGCGTCCAGCCCACGAAACGCATGCGGCGCGACTCGGGGATCCCCGGCACGTTCAGGATGCGCCCCCAGGTCTGCTCGATCTGATCGCGCGTCCACTGCCGTTCCTGGTCGCGGGCCGGGTCGTAGGACTCGTCCTGCCAGCAGACCGGGATCTGCCGCAGGTCCCAGATCTCGGCCGACCGCGCGGAAAGCGCGGAGACCACCACCCCGATCTCGGAGTCGTCGGGCACCGTGCCGCCTCGAGCCTCGAGCCCGTCGCAGTACCAGGGTTCCGGATCCGTGCAGCCCCGGTTTCCCATCGAAATCGGGGCGGCCAAGAGGAGCAGGAACGTCACTGCCAATCGGCGGCGAGAATTGAGTTTCATCGTGGATCTCCCTCAGACGGAACCGGGGAGCCCCCGGCCACGCGTCGTTTTCCTGCCTGGCTCAATCATTCGATTTCGCAAGGAGGGTGCCACCACGAAGACAGCCAGAGGCCCTTCCGCGGGCAGGAGGGAACGCCCGTGTCTTCCCGGACCTATGGGTTGCCTTGACGACTCACAGCCAGATCGACAGCACCACCGACGCCGCCGATGCCGCGAGCGTGCCGATCATGAGGCGCTCCACGCCCTCCCGGATCGGCGGCGCTTTGAGGGGCTTCTTCAGGAAGGGCAGGCACTTCAAGAGCAGATGCGCCCAGAGGCAGGCGGGCAGGAGCCAGGGAAGAAGCACGAGCGGGGTCCAGGCGGCGGAACCGAGCGACCAAAAGGCCAGCCCTTGGCTGAGAATCCCCAATCCCCGCACGACGACGGTCACCGGCCGGGGCCCATAGAGCTTGCTGTAGGTGATGTAGGCCGTCTCCTCTCGGGTGCCGCGGATCTTCCGGCCCAGCTCCCACTGCGTGAATCCCAGGGCCACGGCCGCGAGGTACGCGACGGCGCCCGGAGGAACACCCGCTGCGCCGGGGGCGTCGGCCTGGCCTGGAAACCAGAAGAAGCTCAGGACGTAGAACTGCTGGAGAGCCACCACGGGATGGTGGGTGAGAAAGGCCGCCGTAAGCCGCGGGCGGATCCAAGCTTCCGCGAAGAACCACCGGTACGTGCCCCCGCCAAAAAGAAGCAGTAGAATGACGGCGAACAAGGGGCCCTTCCCCACGAAGGGAAGATTCGCCGCGAGCACCAGCGTGTTGAGCGCCACCATCAGGAGCTTGAGGTCCCGCAGGCTCACCGTTCCCTTCACGAGCGGTCGGTTCGGGAAGTTCACGGGATCCGTTCGGTGATCCTTCACCTCGTCGTACACGCGAAGAAGAATCACGAAGGCCACCGTGGCCAGGCCGCCCAGCCCGAGCTCCAGTGCGGGGACCTGCAGATAGAAGAAGAACCGACTCAGGACCCAATGGCAGACGGCGAAGGTGGCGAATATGCCCAGCTGCGAGGGAAACAGGGGAACCATCTCGCGAATGAATCGCCCCCAGCGGCCAGCCATCGTGGAACCCTTTTTCATTTTCCGAGTATGACCAATGACTTGACTCCCCTCAAGAGTTCGACTTTTTATAGTAGACCATTTTAGTCCATTTCTTCTTGCCGAATATAACGCAAAGTGTCATAACTCTCGACTGGCATGGAGTCCCTCATCCAGCAAAATCAGGAGTCCCTCGCGGCCCTCCCTCCCCGACCGTCCTTGCACGAGCTGGGGCGCCGTTACGGCAAGAGCTCCCTCGTGGATCTGCTCCAGCTTCTGGGCCTGGACCGCGTGTACCATCGCGCCGAGGCCGACCAGATCTTCTACCGGACACCTGACGGAGAAGAACGCGCCGTTTGGGACTTCCTGGGCGGTTATGGCTCCACGATCCTGGGGCACCATCCCCCGGAAGTCCGCGGCGTGCTCCGCCGCGCGCTCGACGATGGCGTGCCCGTGCACGCGCAGGCCTCGCTTCGCGCCGGGGCCCAGGAGCTGGGGCTCGCGCTGAACCAGCTCATCGCCTCGGACCGCTCCGACCCCCTGACGCCGCCGCCCCGATACCATGCGCACCTGCTCAATACGGGCACCGAAGCCGTGGAGGCCGCGCTCAAACACGCCCTCATGGAGTGGAGCGAGCGGCGGGCCCGGCTTCTCCTGCGCCTGGAGCGCGAGCGCAACCGAGCGCTCGGAGCCACCGAAGGCGCGTCGGAGCGCGCGCGCATGGCTGAGCGGCTGATCGAGGCCGTGCAGAACGCCGAGCCCACGATCCTCGCGATGGAGGGATCTTTCCATGGCAAGACGGCGGGCTCGCTCGCCGTCACCGCCAACTCGGCCTACTCGGCCATGTACCACTCGCGCGCCGCACGCACGGAGTTCCTGCCCTGGAACGCCGACGCCGCGCTCGTTCGGAGCGCCTTCGACCGCTTTCTCGTCGCCGCCACGGACGAGCTCTCGTTTTCCAGCCTCGCCGCCGTGATTTTCGAGCCCGTGCAGGGCGAAGGTGGCGTGCGCCCCATGAATCCGGCCTTCGCGTGCGAGCTCGCACGCAATGCTGGTCTTCAGGGCGTGCCCCTCATCGCCGACGAGATTCAGAGCGGTCTCTACCGCACGGGCCGCGCGCTCGCCTCCCACGGCCTGGGCCTCACACCGGATTACGTGACCCTCGGGAAAAGCCTCGGCGGAGGATATGCGAAGGTATCGGCCTTCCTCGTACGCTCCGAACGATACGTACCCGAGTTCGGCCTCCTCCACAGCTCCACCTTCGCGGAAGACGAGCCCAGCTCCCTGGCCGCGCTCGAAACCGTGCGCACCCTGGCCTCCATGCCTCGAACGCTCACGGACCGTGCCCAGCGCTTCGAAGGCCGCATGCGGGAAGGCTTCGCGGGGATCATGCAGCGCCATCCCGGAGTGATCCGCGAGGTTCGGGGCCGCGGGTTCCTTCTGGGCGTGGAGTTCGCAGCCGAAGAGGGCCTCTCGAGCGTGCTCGTGCGCGACATGCTCGCGAGCACGGGGTACCTGGGCTACGTCTTCGCGAGCTACCTCCTGGAGCGCCACGGCATACGCGTCGCCGCGACCCTGAGTCAGGGCAATACGCTGCGCATCGAACCCTCGGCCTTCGTTCCGGATGAGGCGGTGGACGCCTGCCTCAAGGCCTTCGAGGAGCTCGCCACCCTCGTCCACACCCGCCGCTTCCTGGCGCTCACGGCCCACCTCTGGCCCGACGCTTCGCGCAGCCCGGCGCTCGCCACTTCGCCGCTGGCCTCGCTGCCCGCCCCAAGCCGGATCCACGGCAAGACCGGACTCCGAAAAGTGACCTTTCTCTCGCACCTCATCGACTCCGAGCACCTCTGCGCCCTCGACCCTCTCTTCGGCGCCCTGAGCGCGGCCGACCGGACGCATTTCCTCGAGCAGGTCGGCCCGCTCGTGCGCCCGCAGATCTACTACGAGCAGATCGTGGAGGGCTCGAACGGCGAGCGCGTGCAGCTTCAGCTCATGGGCATCGCCATCGGAAGCTCCTTTTTCGAGAAGTGCCTCCGCTCCGGCGACCGCACCGCGCTCCGGAAGGTCCAGGAAGGCGTGATCCGCGCCATGCGCGAGGAGGGCGCCACCCACCTGGGTCTGGGCCAGTACACGAGCATCGTCTCGGACAACGGACTCCTGCTCTCGCTCGATCGCCAGTGGAACGTCACCACGGGCAACAGTCTCACCGCGGGCTTCGCGCTGCGCTCCCTGGAGCAGGCGCTGGAGCGCCGAGGCCGCCGCTTGGACGACTGCCGCGTCGGGATCGTGGGCGTGGCCGGAAACATCTGCAACACCCTGGCTCAGCTCGTGGCGGACCGGGCCTCGGCCCTCACCGTCGTGCACCGCGAGTCGCTCAAGGTGAGCCCGAAGTTCCAGCGCGCCGTGGCCGAAGTCGTGAAGAACTCCCGGCTGAGCCTCGACGCCATCCACGCCACCTCGGATCTCGCCGACCTCAATGCCTGCGACGCGGTAATCCTGGGCACCAACAGTTCGCGCCAGCTTCTCCTTCCCGAGCACCTCAAGAACGGCGCCGTGGTGCTCGATATCTCCGTGCCCTCCAACATCCACCCCTCGGTGTTCGAGCTGCGTCCCGACGTGGACTGCTTCCAGGGCGGCTACGCCCGCATGCCGCTCGGCCAGAAGCTCGGCTCGCGTTTCGTGCCGATCGCGGAAGGGGAGATTTTCGCCTGCATGGCCGAGACCCTGGCCACGGCGCTCGACGGGCATCAGGGGCGGCTCTCTTTCGGGCCGCTCAGCAAGGCGAGCGTGCTCGACGCGCTCGCAATGGCCGACCGGGTTGGCATCGGCCTGGGCTCCCTGAAACGCACGGCGGCCATCTGAGGACGCGATGAGCAACGGAAATCAAGCACTCATGCATCTTGGATCCAGCGACTTCCGCGAGGCGGAGGCCGGAGGCAAGGCCGCGCCCCTGCATCTCCTGGCGCGGGCCGGGTTCCCGGTGCCCCCGGGATTCGTCGTGCCTTCCGTGCTCGCGCTCGACTCGCTCTCGGAGTCCGAGCTCGCCGAGGCGATCCAGGCGATCGGCGGATTCCCCGTGGCCGTGCGCTCGAGCGGGCTGCTTGAGGATCTGGGCGACGCGAGCTTCGCCGGCCAGTACGCGACCTTTCTCGAGGTCTCGGATCTCGCCGAGCTTCGCCGCAAGATCGCGCTCTGCCGCCTCTCGGGCTCGAGCCCCCAGGTGCAGGCCTACCTGAGGCGCCGCGGGCTCGCCCCCGAAGCCGCCCGGGTGTCCGTGCTCGTGCAACGGATGGTCCCCGCCTCCGTTGCCGGCGTGGCTTTCACCCTCCACCCCCTGAACGGGCGGGAGGAGCACGCCCTCGTGGAGCTGTGCCGAGGCCTCGGCGAGCGCCTCGTTTCCGGCCTCACTGACCCCACGCGAATCACCTTGGACCTTCGCGACGCCTCCGTCGTGGAGCGCAGCCCGGGCGCCGAGGACGCCGCGCTTTCGCCGGAGGTCCGCGAGGAGCTCCGCCGAAGGCTTCTTGAGCTTCAGGCTCGCGCCGGCCGCCCCCAGGACGTGGAGTTCGCGGTGGACGCGGAGGATCGGCTCTGGCTGCTCCAGTCCCGCCCGATCACGGTGTTCCGTTGGCGCGACGAACCCGACGAGTACACGAACGCCGACCTCAAGGACGGTGGCGTCTCCGCGCGCGTCTGCACTCCGATGATGTACGCGCTCTACCGCGACGCCTTCCAGGAAGCCATGCCCGCCTATGCCGAGGCCGTGCGCCTGCTCCCTCGTTCGCGCGCGCGCGTGAACCGCGACATCCCCTGGATTCGGTCCTTCTATGGACGCGTATACTGGAACGCCTCGGCCGCGAAGCGGCTGATGGCCTCCATCCCGGGCTTCGACGAACAGCGATTCGACCAGGACCTGGGAATCCAGAAGAGCTACGGCCCCCAGGGACCGCTGCGGGTGCCCACCACGGCGGCCACCATCCTTCCGGCGATTCCCGTCGCGATCGCCCTGGCCCGGCACTACGAGCGGCACCTCGTCCACACCCGCCGCTTCCGCGCCGAGTTTCCCGCCGCCGAATCGCTTTTCCTGCATCGTGCCTCCGAGTTCGCGCGCGTGCCCGACGCCGACTTCTGGGCCCAGCTCCAGGAGTGCCTGAACTGGCAGCACCACGCGGAGGTCACGTACTTCACGACGATCTTCGCCAACACCAACGCGCAGAGCGACTTCAAGACCCTCGTGGCGAAGATCGACCACGCCACCGGAGGTGTCACTTCCGTCATCCGCCTCATGGGCGGGCTCGAGGGCGTGAGCCACCTGAACGTCCAACGCGATCTGCCCCCGCTCCTGGCCCTGGCCCGTACCGAGGGCACAGCGAGCGAGCCCTACCGCCGCGCGCTCGCGGCCTTCCTGGCCTCGCACCACTATCACGCCAACGCCGAGCTCGATCTGCTCTGCCCCCGCTGGGGCGAGGACCCCTCGATCGTGACGGCGATGGTGGAACGCCTCCTGCGCTCGGGCGCGGCACCGGCCGATCCGGATGCCTCGGCCCGCGCGCAGGCCCGCGCCTTCCGCGAGGAGCGCGACGCGGTCCGTGAACGCCTCCGCGAAGCGGGTTGGGCGACGCGGCTCCGATTCCTCTCCTCCTTCGAATCGGCACTCGCGCGCATGCGCGAGTACCTGGCCGCTCGCGAGGAGATGCGCGACTGCTCGTCGCGCGCCTACCGCGTCATGCGGCTTTACCTCCTCGAGGCGGGGACGCGCCTTGCCCGCAGCCAGTGGGTGGAGGACTCGAACGACGTTTTCTTCATGGACACGGCGGAGCTCCGCGAATGCGCGAGCACCACGCCCAACCTCGATGCCCTGCGCGCCCGGATCGGCTACCGTCGGCTCATGTTCCTGGGTCTCAGCGAGCTGAGCCCGCCGAACGAGTTCGGCTCGGGCGTGCTTCAGCAGAGCGTGGAAAGCGCGCGCCTCGTGGGCGCCGGAGGCGAGACCCTGCTTCAGGGGCTGGGCTGCAGCCCAGGCGTCGTGGAGGGCCCCGTGCGCGTGCTCGCCGAGCTCTCGCACTCCGGCGAGCTCAGGGAGGGCGAGATCCTCGTGACGCGCTTCACGGATCCAGGCTGGACGCCCGTGCTCGGACTCGTGCGCGGGATCATCACCGAGGTGGGCGGGCTGCTCTCGCACGCCGCCGTGATCGGGCGTGAATACGGCATCCCAGCGGTCCTGAATCTGCCGGGCGCCACGCAAACCCTCCGCACTGGCATGCGAGTGCGGCTCGACGGCAACTCGGGCCGGGTGACGCTGCTGAATGAAGCCGATGCGGCGCCACTCCGCCCGAACGCGATTCCCTCCGGCGCGGAATCCTCCCTGCCCCTATAATGCCCTCATGAGTTCCGCTCTCCTCGATGCCCTCTGGCTGAGCCTTCCCCTCGTGATCGGAGGAGGACTTCATATGATGGTGGTGCGCGGGGACCTTTTTCCGGCCCTTCGCCGCCCGCTTCACGTGCCCACCTTCGGCGCGCACAAGACCTGGCGCGGTTTCGCGGTGATGATCGCGGCCACCGTACCTGGAGTCTGGATCAGCGCGGCTTTGGACGCGCCTCTCTTTCCGGAAAGCCCGGCC